>NZ_CP009755.1:2817654-3130727 GCF_000772085.1 Curtobacterium sp. MR_MD2014
GGTTCCTCGGCGGCGTGACCGCCACCACGGCGGGGCTCGTGCCGTTCCCGTTCGTCCGGATCGCCCTCGTCACCGTGCTCGGCCTGGTGGTGGTCCTCGCCCTGCTGCTCTGGGCGCTGACCCGACGGCACACGGTCACGTCGGTGTTCGCCGTCGTGCTCGCGGTCCTGGTCAGCCTCGCGGTCACGGCCTACCCCGTGGTGACGATCGGCATCGCCTCGGCGGACCGCGCGGGCGACGTGTGGCCGATCGTCACCGAGCTCTGGCAGCGCTTCACCGGCTGACGGTCCGCCCACCCGACCGACGGCCGGTCAGTGTCCGGCGGCGGCCGCCAAGCGGGCCAGGCCCTCGTCGATCGTGATCGTCGGGGACCAGCCGAGGTCGTGGCGCGTCCGTCGCTGGTCGAACCAGTGGGCGGTGGACAGCTGCTCGGCGAGGAACCGCGTCATCGGCGGCTCGTCCGCCCCCGGACGCACCCGCCACACCGCCTCGACCACGGACCCGGCTGCACGGGCGACGGCGGCGGGCACGTGCAGCCGCGGTGCAGGGACGCCGGACGCGGTGCAGATGCCCGCCAGGAGCTCCCCCACCGGCCGCGGCTCTCCGTTCGTCACGACGTAGGCGTTGCCGTGCACGGCGTCGTCCGCCGCGTGCTCGAGCGCAGCGACCATCGCCGAGGCCGCGTTGTCGACGTAGAGCGTGTCGATGAGCGCGGCGCCCGAGTCGAGGAGCGGCAGCCGGCCGGCACGTGCCCGGTCCACGATGCGTCCGACCAGCTGCGTGTCGCCCGGTCCCCACACCAGGTGCGGGCGGACGGCCACGACCGCGAAGCCCGGCTCGTCGGCCGCCAGCGCGAGGAGCTCCGCGGCGCCCTTCGTCCGCGCGTAGTGCCCGCGGGCGGCCATCGGCTCGGCAGGGTCGGCAGCGGCGCCGGCCAGCGACGACCCGGTGTGCGCCACGGACGGCGACGACACGAAGACGAAGCGCCCCACCCCGGCGGCCCGCGCGGCGTCGAGCAGCGCGCTCGTCCCGGCGATGTTGACCCGCGCGAAGTCGGCCGGGTCCCCGGCGAGCGAGACCTTCGCCGCCAGGTGCACCACGGCGTCGACGCCCTCGACCGCGCGCGCGACCGCAGCGGTGTCCGTCATCGTGCCGAGCGAGTCCTCCACACCGTCGACCCGGGACGGCCGACGCTGGAACGTGCGGACGTCGTGCCCGGCGTCCCGGACGGCAGCGGCGGTCGCCCGGCCGAGGAAGCCGCTGGCACCGGTGACCAGGACCCTCACGGGCGGGTCATCCGGCCGCCGCCGAGCACCGTCGTCGCCCATCGCGACAGCCGGGCGCGGTCGACCTTCGAGTTGTGCCGGACGTCCGTCGGCAGCACCGGGACGACGAGCACCGCGGCGAGCGGGACCCCGGCGGCGGTGCGGACGGCGGCGGCGAGCTCGGCCGACGCGAGGCCGGGACGCCGGGCTGCGGGGACGGTCTCGACCACGGCGACGACCTGCTGGGTGCCGGACGGTCCGGTGCCCGCGATGCCGGCACGGCCGACGCCGTCGACGCGCTCGACGCGCTGCTCGGGTCCGACGGGTGTCACGACACCGTGCGGGGTCGTCACGACGTGCTGGAGCCGGCCCTCGATCCACAGGCGCCCGTCGGCGTCGAGGTGCCCCACGTCGCCGGTGCGGTGCCCGCGCGGGTCGTCGACCCCGAGCCGCGAGACGCGGTCCGTGCGCCAGAGTCGGTCGTAGTGGTCGCGGACGTGCGGGGCCGCGACGACAACCTCGCCCGTGACGCCGGCCTGCTCCGTGAGGTCTCCGGTCGGTGCGCCGTCGGCGTCGAGCGGCGCGATCCGCACGCGCACACCGACCGCCGGTCGACCGACGCAGATGCCGTCGTCGGGAGCGGAACCCGCCGACCGGACGCCGTCCAGGTCGACGTCCGTCATGAGCAGGCCCTCGGTCATGCCGTAGGGCGTGTGCGCCGCTGCGTTCGGCATGAGGTCGGTGGCCGCCCGGAGGAGCGCCGCGGGCACCGGTGCCCCCGCGGACAGGAACAGACGCACCCGACCGAGGGCGTCGCGGTCGCCGGCCGCCAGCGCCGGTGCCGTCGCGACGACGTTCGCCAGCGCTGCGGGTGAGAGGAACACCACGGTCGCGTCCACGGCGGCCACCGCGTCGGCCACCGCCGACGCCGTCAGCGTGCGCGGACGGGTGACGTCCATGTCCGGGGCCACCGACCGGGCACCGAGGGCGGGACCGAGCAGGGCGAACGGCGCGAAGCCGGCGACCAGCCCCGTGCCGACGCCGACGCCGTACTGCGCCGCGAGGACGTCCCGCACCGCGGTGAGCTGCCCGTGCGTGTAGACGACGCCCTTGGCCGGACCGGTCGAGCCCGAGGTGAACAGGACGGCCGCGGGTGCGTCCGGCGACGGTGCAGCGGGCAGGTCTGCTCCGGCTGCGAGTCGTCGGGCGCCACGTCGGGCGACCTCGGTCAGGGTGTGCTCCACGCCGAGGACCGCTCGCGCGGGGGCCGGGAGCGCGACCGTCGCGATGCGTCGACCCGGCCACCCGAGTGCGCGCGCAGCTCCGAGACCGGGCAGCGCCCCGATCACCCAGTCCGGCCGGGCGCCGCGGACGGCACGGGTGAGCCCGCGCAGACCGAGGCCGGCGTCCGCGACGACGACCACGGCACCGATCCGGACGCAGGCGTACAGGACGGCCGTCAGGTCGGCCCCGGGCGTGACGAGCAACGAGACGCGGTCGCCGGGACGCACGCCGAGGTCGGCGAGACCGACGGCGACCTCGCGGACACGGCGGGCGAGCAGCCGCCACGAGACCGTCCGCGGGCCGCCGGGAGCGGCCATCTCGACGAGCGCCGGGCTCGCGTCGTCCGCGAGGTCGTCGAGGGCTGCCCAGAGCGGTCGGTCGGTCGCGGGGCCCTCGGTGGTCGCGCCGGTCGCGTCGCTCGCGTCGGCCGTCCGGGCGTCGGCCGTCCGGGCGTCGGCCTGGAGGCTCGACTCGCCACCGCCGGGCGCGTGCCCGTCCGGCAGGCGGTCGCCGAGCCAGTCGAGCACCGTGCCCGCGACGTCGGCGTCGTCCGGCAGCAGGTGACCGGCACCCTCGAAGCGGTGCACGTCGGCGTGCGGCAACCGGTCGGCCAGGTCGTCGAGGTACCGCTCGAGGAACACCGGGTCACGCGGTCCCCACATGACGAGCGCCGGGACCTCGAGCGCCGCGACACCGGCCGCGATCCGGTCGAGCTCGGTCGCGCTGGGGTGCGCGGCGTCGACGGGGATGTCCGCCACGAACCCGCCGATGCCCCCGCGGCGGGCTGCTCCGCGGTACGGCGCCCGGTAGGCGTCGGCGGTCGGCCGGTCGAGCGTCGGGTGCGCGATGGCGAGCGTCGTCTCGAGGAACGCGGGCGTCAGGACGGTGCCGCGACCGAGCACGCCGGGACGCAGGGCCAGCCGCAGCGGTGCGGGGATCGGGGCGTCGTCGGGCTGGTGCACGGCGGTGTTGCACGTCGCCACGCCCACGACGTGGTCGGGGTGGTCGACCGCCCAGCCGAGCGAGACGACGCCGCCCCAGTCGTGCCCGAGCGTGACGACGGGTCCGGCGAGTCCGAGCTCGTCGGTCAGGGCACCGAGGTCGCGCACGCGGTCGGCCAGACGGTGCTGGTCGGCGGTGCGCTCCGAGAAGCCCATGTCGAGCTGGTCGACGGCGATCACGCGCCAGGCCGGGCCACCGGCCCGGGCGACGCTGAGCGCGCGGGCCGCGACGGACCGCCAGAGGTAGGACCAGGTGGGGTTGCCGTGCACGCAGAGCAGGGTGCCGACCGGGGTGACGCCGAGCGCCTCGAGCTGACCGGCCGTGTCGAGGAGGTGCCAGGTGCGCGCGGGGTGGTGCGTGCCTCCCGGCCGGCCGTCCGGCGACCCGGGGACGGTGACCAGACGGGACCAGGCCGGGTCGAGTCCGGGCAGGGGCGGCGGGAGCGTCGCCGGGGCCGTGCTGGCAGCGACGCGCGGGAGGCCGGACCTCACCAGCGCAGTTCCATCATCGCCGTGTTGATGCCGGAGCCGACGCCGCCCAGGAAGACGCGGTCACCGCGGGTGATGCCGCCGCGGTCGACCTCGTCGGCCAGGGTGATCGGGATCGACGCCGGGCCGACGTTGCCGTAGCGCTGGTAGGTGGTCGGGACCTTCGTGCGCGGGATGCCGATGGCCTCGACGAAGGCGTTCGTGTGCACGTCGGAGACCTGGTGGAGCACGTAGCGGTCCATGTCCTGCCAGTCGAAGTGCGAACGCGCCTCGGTCCAGGCGGCGACGACGAGCTCCATGCCGCCCTTCAACAGCATCTTCGCGTCGGTGAACATGCCGTCCACGCTGCCGACGCACAGGTCGTACCACTGCGTCGCCGCGCGGGTGACGCCGCCGATGATGCGGTGCCCCTCGGGGTGGACGTCGGACGGGCCGAGCACGGCGGCCGCGGCGCCGGACCCGAGGGTCAGGCTCGCGAACTCGCTCATGAAGTCCTTGCGGTTCCGGCCACCCTGGTTCAGGCGGTCGATCGTGTTGAGCTGCACCTGGTCGGCGTCCTCGCCGTCCACGATGAGCGCGTACTTGATCTGCCCGGAGTCGATCATGCCCGCGGCGACGCTCATCGCGTTGACGAAGCCGAGGCACGCGTTCGCGATGTCGAAGTTGATGGCCGACGTCGGCAGCCCGAGCCCGTGGTGCAGGCGGACGGCGACGCTCGGCTCGAGGTGCGGACGGGTCACCGAGGTGTTGATCAGCAGGCCGACGTCCTCCGGGCGGATGCCGGCCTCGGCCATCGCGCGACGGCCGGCGTCGATCGCGGCGTCCTGGAAGGTCTGCCCCTCGCCCCAGTTGCGGCGCTCGGTGACACCGGCGACACGCTCGAGGAGACCGGTCGGGAGACGGAGCCGACGCAGCGCCCCGCGGAGCTTCGCCTCGATGTCCGCGGAGGTCGTCACGCGGTCCGCGACGGTCGTCGCCACCGACAGCAGCGACACGTTCTGGTGCTTCGCCGTGGCGTTGCCGGGGCGCTCCGGTTCGCTGCTCGTCGACTGGTCGACCGGTCGTTCCGTCATGATCGTCACCGACACATACTTCCGCATCCGACCTGGATGTGCGATCCGGGTGCGCTGGGCGGCACCGGTCAGGCGTCCTTCGGCAGCTTGCGGACCTTCGACCGGCGACGCCGACGGTCCGGGATCATCGACCGCATCTCCTCGAGCTTGCCGAAGCAGAGCAGGCGGTCGCTGGCCTGCAGCTCGACGCCGCTGCGGGGGTTCGGGATCACCGAGGCGCCGCGGTGCAGGGTCAGGACCGTGATGTCCCGGTCCCAGAGCCCGGACTCCTTGATGGTCTTGCCGACCAGGTCCGCGTTCGTGTGCACGAGGAGCTCGGCCACGCCGTAGCCGGTCGAGACGCTGAGGCGCTGACGGACGTCGATCTCCGGGAACGCGACCTGGTTGCCGATGAAGTCGATGATCGCGCCGGCGACGTCGAGACCCGTCGCACGCTCGATGCCCTCGAGCCCCGGCGAGGAGTTGACCTCCATGACGAGCGGTCCGTCGTTGCCCTCGAGCATGTCGACACCCGCGACGCGGAGCCCCATGATCTGCGCCGAGCGCACCGCCGCCTCCTCGTACTCGGGGCTCAGGGTGACCTTCTCGACGGTGCCGCCGCGGTGCACGTTCGAGCGGAACTCGTCGCCGGAGGCACTGCGACGCATCGCAGCGACGACCCGGTCCCCCACGACCAGCGCACGGATGTCCCGGCCCCGGCTCTCGGAGATGAACGCCTGGATGAGCACGTTCTGCTTCGTGGAGTGCAGCGTCTCGACGATCGACTCGGCGACCTTCGCCTCGGGAGCAAGGATCACGCCGATGCCCTGCGTGCCCTCGAGCAGCTTGATGACGACCGGCGCCCCACCGACGCTGTCGATCGCCCCGCGGACGTCGGCACGGCTGTTCACGAACGTGGTCGCGGGCATGCCGATGTGGTGGCGGGACAGGATCTGGTTCGCCCGGAGCTTGTCGCGCGAGTTCGTGATGCCCGTCGCCGTGTTCGGCGTGTAGACGTCCATCTGCTCGAACTGCCGCACCACCGCGGTGCCGTAGTAGGTGATCGAGTTGCCGATCCGCGGGAGCACGGCGTCGTAGTCGCTGAGCAGCTTGCCCCGGTAGAGCAGGTCGGGCTCGTCCCCGGACAGGTCGATGGCGAACCGCAGGGTGTTGAGCACCTTGACCTCGTGGCCGCGATCGACCGCGGCGGCACGCAGACGCTGCGTCGAGTACGCGTGCGGGGCGCGCGACAGGATGGCGAGTTTCATCGGGGTTGCTCCACGGGGTCGAGACGTCGACGGCGACGCTCAATCAAAGCATGCGACAGGATGGGCACATGGCCCGGAACCCGACGATCGCAGGATGGCGTGAGTGGGCTGCCCTGCCCGGGCTGGACCTGCCCTGGATCAAGGTGAAGCTCGACACCGGGGCGCGGAGCTCGGCACTGCACGCGTTCGACCTCGAGGAGCTCCCCGGCGACCGCGTCCGCTTCTCGGTGCACCCGTGGCAGGACACCGACGCCGACGCCGTCACGCACGAGTGCGACGTGCACGACCGACGGATCGTCCGGAGCTCGACGGGGCACACGCAGGAACGCATCGTCGTGCTGACGCCGATCACGCTCGCGGGTCGCACGATCGACGCCGAGGTCACGCTGAGCAACCGCGACCAGATGGGCTTCCGCATGCTCGTCGGCCGCGAGGCGCTGCGCCAGGGCTTCCTGGTCGACCCCGCGCGGTCGTTCATGGCCGGCCGGGCCCCGAAGGAGATCCGGCGGCGCAACCGCGGTCGCGCCTGAGGCGCGGGGCGGGCCGCTTGCGCGACGGTGCGCGCCGCGCGCAGCGCGCTTCTCGTGGCCGACGGCGTCTGGCCGTGCGCGGCGCTCCCGCACAACGGGGAGCAATCCGCGCCACGTCGTACCGTGGTGCGTAGTGCTCTCCGTTGTGCGCGCCTCCCGCCGCGCGTTCCGCACCACGGCGGACGGGAGGCGCGGGGCGGGTCGGATCCGCGCCTCCCGTCCGCCGCTCGGGTCGCGCTCCGCAGCCCGGATGACGCTCCGTGACGACGCCCGTTCCCCCGCCGAGGTGACGTGCCTACGCTCCACGCACCGGCCCAGTCGCCGGCGTCCCGGACCCGAGGAGACCGACGTGACCGACCAGACCATCGCCCGCCAGGTGGACGACTTCAACCAGGGCTTCACCACCCAGATCGGCCCGGAGCTGTCCGCGGTCTTCGACGGCGAGCAGGCCGACCTGCGCGCCTCGGGGGTGCCCGACGGGGTCGTCGGTGTCGGCGAGACCGCCCCGGACGCGCGACTCGTCACCCCGACCGGCGACGAGACGTCGTTCGCCGCCGTCCGCGGCTCCACACCGACCGTCGTCGTCTTCTACCGCGGCGCCTGGTGCCCCTACTGCAACATCACGCTGCGCACCTACCAGCAGGAGCTCCTGCCGGCGCTGCGGGAGCGGGGCGTCCAGCTCGTCGCGGTCTCGCCGCAGACGCCGGAGGCCGCCGAGCAGTCGATCGCGAACGGGGAGCTGGAGTTCCCGGTGCTGACCGACCCGGAGAACGTGCTCGCCGGACGCTTCGGCATCGTCACGGAGCCGAGCGACGCCGCGCGGGCGGCGCACACGCAGCTCGGGTTCGACGTCGCCGACAGCAACGCCGACGACACCGCGGCGATCCCGTTCCCGTCGGTCTTCGTGATCGACGCGGACGGCGTGGTCCGCTCCGCTGACGTGCACGTCGACTACACGACGCGCACCGAGGTCGCGGACGTGCTGACCGCGGTCGACGCCCTGGTGGTCCCCGCGCCCTGACCGGCCGCTCGGCGCGGAGCCGACCGGGGCGGACGGGAGGCGCGGTCCGGGTGACGGACGTCCGTCACCCGGACGGCGCCCTCCCGACCGCACCGCGGCGCGGCCGTCAGGGCAGGAGTGCGGACGCGACCGCGCGTGCGGTGGCGGAGTCCGCAGCGGGGTCGCGCAGGCGCATCGCCAGCGCACCCGAGACGACGAGCAGCAGCTGCTCGGCGAGCGCCGGGGCACGGTCGCCGACGAGCGGACGAGCCGTCTCCGTCAGCCGCCGTCGCAGGGTGTCGGTCTCGCGGTCGAGGACGGCGCGCAGGTCCTCCGGGGCATCGACGTACTCGGCAGCGGTGCCGAGGAAGGCGCACCAGCGGGAGCCCGTCGGGGTGGACCGGTACTCGTCGAGCGCGTCGAACACGGCGAGCAGGCGGCCGCGGTCGTCGGTCGCCCGCTCGAGGGCACGGTCCCACGTCGCGACCCAGTCGTCGTGTCGTCGGTCGAGCGCCGCGGCGACCAGGGCCTCCTTGCTCGGGTACCCGCGGTAGAGCGTCGCCGACGACACCCCCGCGCGTTCGAGCACCGCGTCGACGGGGGTCGCCGCGATCCCGCGGGTGAAGAACAGTTCCTCGGCGGCGTCGAGCACCCGTTGCTCGGTCCCTGGACGCATCGCCATGCAGCCAGCCTAGGGTCACAGAAGTGAAACGATCGTTTTCGTTACCGACCTCCGTCCTGCTCGCGAGCGGGCTGGGGCTCGTCGCTGCGACCTACGGCCTGGTGCGCCTGGCGTTCGGGCTCTTCCTGCCGGACGTCCAGCGCGACCTCGGCTTCGGCACGGACGTCGGCGGTGCGGTGTCCTCGGGCGCCTCGGTCCTGTACTGCACCGGTGCCGTCGTGGGGTTCCTGCTCGCGGGCCGCGCTGCCCGGTGGCTCGTCGTGGGCGCGGCGCTCACCGCAGGCCTCGGCGCGATCACGACGGCGGCGAGCGCGACGACCGTCGTGTTCGGGGTGGCCGCCGTGGTGGCGTCGACCGGGGCCGGGCTGGCGTCGCCGGCGATGGTGCAGCTGGTCGCCGGCCGGCTCGACGGCGCCGCACGCGACCGGGCCCAGGCGGTGGTGAACTCCGGGACGGGCCCGGGGCTCGTCGCGGCCGGGGTCCTCGCGCTCGTGCTGCTGCCGGACTGGCGCACCGCCTGGGCCGCCGCCGGCGTGGTCACGCTGCTGGTCGGGGCGGTGGTGTTCCTCGCGGCCGGAAGAAGAGCACCGGACGCGCGCTCCACCCCGGCAGCGGCCCAGCGCTCCGCGCTCCAGCGCCCCGCGGTCCGGCGCCCCGCGGTTCGGCGCCCCGCGCTCCGCGCGGCGCTCCCGGGACGGTCGTGGTTCGGCGCACAGGTCGTGCCGGTCGTGGTCGCGCTCCTCCTCGGTGCGGGCTCGGCGGTGGTCTGGACCTACGGCCGCTCAGCGCTCGTCGGAGCCGGCGTGCCGAGCGGACTGACGGTCGTCGCGTGGATCGCGCTCGGCGCCGGCGGGGCCTCGGTCGCGGTGACGGCACGGTGGACGAGCGGGCTGCCCGCTGCCCGCCTGTGGCTGCTGACGACGACGCTCGCCGCCGTCGCGGTGCTCACGCTCGGCCTGCTGCCCCACGTCGTCGGGGCCGCACTGGTGGCGTGCGCGCTGTTCGGGTGGGGCTACACCGCGGCGACGGGCGCGCTCATCGCCTGGACGACCGAGATCGACCAGGACCACGCGGCCGCGGGCACCGCGCTGCTCTTCGTGGTGCTCGTCGCCGGCCAGGCACTCGGGGCAGCGGCGGCCGGCGTGCTGGTCGGGCCAGCGGGCACGGCGACGACCTTCACCGCGGCAGCCGCCGTCGTGGCGGTCGCTGCCACCACACCGCTCGTCGTCGCCCGGCGGGACCTGCGGCCGGCGGCACCCACCCGGTAGCGTTGCCCGCATGGGGTGGACGAGGGAGGGGTGGGCCCGGTTGCCCGTCGGACCGCGGGAGCACCGGCAGGACGCACTGCTCGCGCTCGTGCTCGGCGTCGGGTTGGCCGTCACGACCACGCTGTACGGCGCCGCGGGCGTCTACGAGGACGACCAGGCGCCGTGGTGGGTGTCGGCGCTCATGGTGGTCGCGAACGCCGCGCCGATCGCGTTCCGCCGCCGCTGGCCGATGACCGTCGCCGTCGTGTCCGCGCTGGCGTTCGCCGCGACCCAGCTGCTCCACGTCCCCGAGATCATCCTCGTCAACTTCACCCTCTTCATCGCGCTGTACACGGTCGGGGCGTGGTGCTCGGACCGGATCCGCGCCGAGGTGGTCCGCTGGGTGATCATCGGCGGGATGTTCGCGTGGGTGTTCCTCGCGCTCTCGTTCGGGTGGGCGGTGCCGAACGCGCTGCCGAACGACGACGACGCCCTGATCCCGCCGTACATCGCGTACTCGCTCGTGAACATCCTCATCAACGTGCTGTACTTCGGCGGCGCCTGGTACGCCGGCAACCGCGCGTGGGCAGCCGCGGTGGCCAAGCACGACCTCGCCGAACGCACCGCGGAGCTCGCCGCCGAACGAGAGCGCACGGCCGCCCAGGCGATCACCCTCGAGCGCGTGCGGATCGCCCGCGAGCTGCACGACGTCGTGGCCCACCACGTGTCGCTGATGGGTGTCCAGGCCGGAGCCGCCCGACGCGTGGTCGGCCGCGACCCGGAGCAGGCGACCGCCTCGCTCACGGTGGTCGAGGACAGCGCACGCACCGCGGTCGAGGAACTCCGCCGGATGCTGGGGACCCTGCGCGAGGACGACCCCGGCGCGAGCGCGACCGACACCGCGCCGAGCACGGCCGGGCTCGGTCGGATGCCGGAGCTGGTCGACGCCGTCCGCTCCTCGGGCCGGGACGCCGGGCTCGTCGTGGTCGGTGACGAGCGCTCGGTGCCGCCGACCGTCGGGGCCGTGGCGTTCCGCATCGCGCAGGAGGCCGTGACGAACGTCGTCAAGCACGCCGGCCCCACCGCCCGCGCGGACCTGCGCCTGCGGTACCTCGACGACGGCATCGAGGTCGAGGTCGCCGACGACGGACACGGCGCCGGCGCGGTCCGCGACCCCGCCGGCAGCGGGCTGGGCCACGTCGGCATGCGGGAGCGCGTCGCCGCCGTGGGCGGTCGCATCGAGATCGGGCCCCGCGCCCGGGGAGGGTACCTGGTACGGGCATGGCTGCCGACGACCTGACGATCGTGCTCGCGGACGACCAGGACCTGGTGCGTGCCGGCTTCCGCGTCATCCTGGAGTCCGAGCCGGGCTTCCGCGTGGTCGGCGAGGCCCCGGACGGCGGCGCCGCGGTCGACGCGGTCGTCGCGCTGCGACCCGACGTCGTGTGCCTCGACGTCCAGATGCCCGGCGTCGACGGGCTCGAGGCGGCACGACGCATCGGCGCGCTCCCGGACCCGCCGGCGGTGCTCGTGCTCACCACGTTCGACGACGACGACGCCCTGTTCCAGGCGCTCGAGGCGGGGGCGAGCGGGTTCCTGCTGAAGAACGCCTCCCCCGAACGGCTGATCGACGCCGTCCGCACGGTCGCCGCCGGGGACGCCCTGCTCGCCCCCGACGTCACGCGCCGGGTGATCAGCCGCGCGACCGCCGGGCACGGGCCCACCTGCCCAGCGCACGCCGGCCACACGGCGTCCCCGGTCGACGACGGTGCGGCCGCCATCGCCGCCGCGGGGCTCACCGAACGCGAGGCCGAGGTCCTGCGACTGCTCGCGCGCGGCTGCAGCAACGCCGAGATCGCCCGCGCGCTCTTCGTCGGCGAGGCGACCGTCAAGACGCACGTGTCGAACGTCCTGCAGAAGACCGGCGTGCGCGACCGCATCCAGGCGGTCGTGTGGGCCTTCGAGCACGGCGTCTCCTCCGCGGCCTGACGGACCCCGCTCCCCCGCGCGGTGGAGCCGGGGCGTCGGGAAGTCCCGCCTCCCGCCGGAGGTGGGCAGCGCCTCCCGGACCGTAGCGTCGAGACGTCGGCGAGGACCGCCGGCGGAAGGGGAACGGGCGATGCTCACCATCGAAGGCGTGACGAAGCACTTCGGCGACCGCCGGGTGCTCGACGACGTGGGGTTCTCGGTCGGCAGCGGCCGGCTGACCGGGTTCGTCGGCGGCAACGGCGCCGGCAAGACCACCACCATGCGGATCCTGCTCGGCGTCCTGCAGGCCGACACCGGGCGCGTGTCGATCGACGGCACCGAGGTCGGCCCGACCGACCGCCGCCGCTTCGGCTACATGCCCGAGGAACGCGGGCTCTACCCGAAGATGCCGGTCGCCGAGCAGATCACCTACCTCGCACGCCTGCACGGTGTCGACAAGCGGACCGCGGGGCAGCGGACCACCGCGCTGCTCGAACGACTCGACCTCACGCAGCACGCGAGCGACGCCGTCGAGAAGCTCTCGCTCGGCAACCAGCAGCGCGTGCAGGTCGCTGCGGCGCTCGTCCACGACCCCGAGGTCCTGGTGCTCGACGAGCCCTTCTCGGGCCTCGACCCGATGGCCGTCGACACCGTGCTCGGCGTGCTCCGCGAGCAGGCGGCGAGGGGTGTCCCGGTGCTCTTCTCGAGCCACCAGCTCGACGTGGTCGAGCGGCTGTGCGACGACGTCGTCGTGATCGCCGACGGGACGATCCGTGCCGCCGGCTCCCAGGAGGACCTGCGCCGCAGCGCCGGCCCCGCCGCGTGGGAGCTGCTCGTCGACGGCGACGTCGCGTGGATCCGCGACGAACCCGGCGTGACCGTGCGCGAGTTCGACGGCGGGTACGCGGTGTTCGAGGCCGACGAGCCCACGGCGCAGCGCATCCTGCAGCGCGCCGTCCAGCACGGCACGGTGGGCTCGTTCGCCCCGCGCGTGCCCCGTCTCAGCGAGGTCTTCCGGGAGGTCGTCCGATGACCAGCCACTTCGTCGACGCCGTCCGGCTCGTGACCGTCCGCGAGATCCAGGCCCGCGTCCGCAGCAAGGCCTTCGTGGTCTCCGCCGCGATCCTGGTGCTCGCCGTCGTCGTGTCCGTCGTCATCGCGGGCATCATCGGCAAGGCGACCGCCGACGACACCACGCCCGTCGCGGTGGTCGACGGCGTCTCGCTGCAGTCCACCGACGGCCTCGACGTCACCCCGACCACCACCGTCGCCCAGGCCGAGCGCCTCGTGCGGAGCGGTGACGTGGACGCCGCCGTCGTGCCGTCCGACGACACCCTCGGGTACAGCGTCGTCGGGCTCGAGGACACCCCGACCGACGTCGTCGGTGCCCTCAGCGTCACCCCTGCGGTGGAGCTCCTGCAGCCCGGCACGCTCTCGGCGGGCCTGGTGTCCGCCATCGGCATCCTGTTCGGCGTCGTCTTCTTCACCTCCGCCGTGACCTTCGGGTCGTCGATCGCGCAGAGCGTCGTCGAGGAGAAGTCGACGCGGGTGGTCGAGATCCTGATGGCCGCCATCCCGGCCCGTGCCCTGCTCGCCGGGAAGGTGCTCGGCAGCAGCATCATGGCGTTCGCGCAGATCATCGCCATCGCGATCGCCGGCGCCGTGGCCCTCGCGGTCACCGGGCAGGACAACCTGTTCACGTTGCTCGGCCCCAGCGTGCTCTGGTTCGTCGGCTTCTTCGCCGTCGGCTTCGTGCTCATCGCCGCGCTGTTCGCCGCGTCCGCCGTGCTCGTCTCCCGCCAGGAGGACGTCGGCAGTGTCACGATGCCCGTGATGCTCCTCGTGATGATCCCGTACATCCTCATCGTCTCGGCGGCGGACAACGAGACGATCGTCGGGATCATGTCGTACGTCCCGTTCAGCGCGCCGATCGGGATGCCCATGCGGATCTTCCTCGGCACCGCCGAGTGGTGGGAGCCGATCCTGTCGCTGCTGCTCGTCGCCGCGTCGGTCGTCGTGGTCGTCGCCGTGGGCGCGCGCGTCTACGAGAACGCGCTGCTGCGGACCGGCGGACGGGTGAAGCTGACGGAGGCGATCCGCGGCTGACGCCGCCGCACGACGGACGGGAGGCGCGGCGCCGGCTGGCACCGCGCCTCCCGTCCGGAACGCGGATACGCCGGGCGCGGGGCGCCCCGCACAACCAGACGCACGTCACGCCACGAAACCGCACGGCGCGACGTGCCTCCCGTTGTGCGGGAGCCCGTCACGCCACGCGGACGCCGCCGGACGGGAGGCGCGGTGCCGGACCGGACCGCGCCTCCCGTCCGGAACGCGGCCGCGCCGGGCGCGGGGGCGCGAGGCGCCCCGCACAACCAGGAGCACGTCGCGCCACGGAACCGCGCGGCGCGACGTGCCTTCCGTTGTGCGGGAGCACGTCGCGCCACGCGGACGCCGCCGGACGGGAGGCACGGGACCGGACCGCACCGCGCCTCCCGTCCGGAACGCGGCCGCGCCGGGCGCGGGGCGCCCCGCACAACCAGGAGCACGTCGCGCCACGGAACCGCGCGGCGTGACGTGCCTTCCGTTGTGCGGGAGCACGTCACGCCACGCAGGCGTCGCCGACGCGACGGCTGACGCACGGTGCCGGCTGGCACCGTGCCGCCGGGCCCGTCAGAGCTGACCGAAGGCCGCCTGCACGCCCAGGCTCGTCCCCGCGACGAGCACCCACAGCACGATGCCGAGCAGCATCGGCCGGAACCCGGCCCGGCGCAGCGCCGAGAAGTCCGTCGAGACCCCGACGGCCGCCAGCGCCACCGTGATGAGGAACGTCGCCGCCGTCGAGAACCCCGGGGCCGCAGCCGCGGGCAGGACCCCGGTGGTCCGGAGCAGGACCACGACGAGGAAGCCGACCAGGAACCACGGGACCAGCCGCAGCACGCGGACGCCCCCGGCGCGACCCGTACCGTCGACGGCGGCGGGCTGCGTGCGGGCGGTGCGGCGCGCCTCCAGGCCGGCGAGCCCGATCACGATCGGGATGATCATCAGGGTCCGCACGAGCTTGACGACGACGGCGGTGTCCGTCGCCTGACGGCCGTAGACCGTGGCGGTCGCGACGACGGAGGACGTGTCGTTCACGGCGGTCCCGGCGAAGACGCCGAACGCGTGCTGGGACAGGCCGAGCGCGTGGCCGACGAGCGGGAAGACGAAGACCGCGGCGATGTTGCAGAGGAAGATCGTCGACAGGGCGTAGGCGACCTCGGCGCTGGCGGCACCGACCACGGGGGTGACGGCGGCGATGGCCGATGCGCCGCAGATGCCCGTGCCGACCCCGATGAGCGTCCGGAGCGTGCTCGACACCCGGAGCAGCCGACCGATCCCCCACGCCGCGACGAGGCACACCACGAGCGTGGTGAGCATCACGGGGAGGGTCTCGCCGCCGATGCGCAGGACCTCGCCGATCGACAGCTGTGCGCCGAGGAGCACGACCGCTGCCTGCAGGACGCGGCTCGACGCGAACTTCACGCCGGGCTGGAGCCCACCGAGGTCGGCTGCTCCGTCGTCCTGGGCCCGTCGACGCCGGACGAGCCAGCCGACCAGCGCACCGAGCAGGACGGCCGGCACCGGACCGCCGACGACAGGGACCGCGCGGCCGACCAGGGTCGCGGCGACGCCGATCACGACGGCGAGCGCGACACCGGGCAGGGCAGCGACGAGCGCCGGGCGGGACAGGGGCATGCGGACCAGCATCCCACCGTCCGGTGCCCAGGCGGTACGGGCAGGCTGAGGTGGTGGACCATCAGTCGGAGCCGTGGGTGCAGCGACTGCGAGACGGCGTCGTGCCGCCGCTGTGGCCGTTCGTCGCGGGCGCGCTCGGCCTGTTCGCCGTCGCGGTCGGCGTGCTCGTCGTCGAGGCCCGGTTCGTCGACCAGGCGTCGCTCACCGGCCGCGGCTCGCTCGCCGTCCTCCTGCCGCTGCTCGGCGCCGTGGGATGCGTCGCCGCGCCGATCAGCGCCTGGCGGGACGGACGACGGGACCGACGTGCGCTCCGGCACGCGCACGGCCACGGCCGGGGTCGACCGGCGTTCCACCTCCCGGTCTCCGCCCGCGGCACCATCGCCGGACAGGACCTCCCCGACCCGCGGATCGCGCTCGTCACCGTCGACCGGAGCGGGCTGCTCGGCTGGTCCCCCGTGTCACCCGACCCGGTGGTGACGATCCCCTGGACGCGCGTCGCACGGATCGACCTGGCCACGAAGGACCACCGCGGACGACGGGAGGACTACGGGCTGTGGCTCACGCTGACGGACGGCGGACCGTTCGTCCTCGAACCGCGTTCGGCACTCGGTCGACCGTTCAGCGCGTCCCAGCCCCGGCTCGACGTCCTGCGGGACGTGCTGCGGGCGCTGCGCCCCGGGTCAGGGCCCGGGTCCGGGTCCGGGTCCGCCGGTCGACGCGGAGCACCGCGCTGAGTGACAGGGCGGCGGGACGTCACCGGGCGGGCGGGACGTCTCCGGACATCTCAACGCGACCGGCAGCGTCGTCCCACGTGTACGTCGCGGTCGCTCGGCCGGAGGGGTCGGCGTTGCTGTCCGCACCCTGCGGGTAGCGGTACTCGACGCGGATCGTCCCCGCGGACTCCCGCGTCACCTGCGGGACGAACGGGTACTGCTCCTTCGTCGCCGTCCCCAGGTACGTCCCGTCGTGGAAGAGCAGGATCGCGACCGGCGAGCTCGCGGTGCCGTCGACGACGCTGACGGTCACCGCGGACAGCGCGGCGCAGCCGTCGTAGACCGAGGTGTCGGCGTTCGACGCGTCCCACCGCGCCGACTCGAGGCCGGCGGGCAGCGGGAGGTCGGCGATCGGACCAGCGGCGGCGGCGGCCCCGTCGGACGGTCCGCAGGAGGGTGTCACGGTCGGCGTCGACGACGGGCCCGGGGTCCCGCTGCCCGTCGTCGACGACGAGGACGACGCCGAGTTCGAGGGCGTGACCGTCCGCGTGACGGTCGCGGTCGGGCCACCGGCGCCCCCGCCGGTGCACCCCGCGAGGGCGAGGGACGCCCCGGCGACGATCAGGAGCAGGCCGGCGGGACGGGAGTGACGTGTGGTGCGCATGGGACCACCCTGCCCGCCGCGCTGCCCGGATGTTCATCCCCCGACCGCACCGACGCCTGGAGACCCCACCGCCTGTCGGCGTACCATCCAGGCGGAAGCAAGGGCGGTTCCGAACACCTCCCGAGCACCGACCTCACGGGCCGGTCGAGTCAGACACAGATCAGAGCACGCCGTGACCGAACACCTCATCGAGTACGTCGCCCGCGACCGGACGGGCATCACCACCGTCGTCACCACGACCGGTGTCTTCGACGTCGACACCGTCATCGACCACATCCGCGCCGGGCACGCCGGCTACTACGTCGCGGCCGATTCGTGGAAGCGGACGCCGGTCCGGAGCATGTCGTTCATCGGCGGTTCCTACCTGTTCGCGAACTGGGACGGCTCGAAGCGGAACATGCTCCACGACCTCGCCTTCCGGATGCCGACCCGCGCGGTCGAGGTCGTCCAGCAGCCGCGGCGCTCGTGGCGACTGACGCGCGCCCTGCGCGGGCTGTTCTCACGGGCGGCCTGAACCGCCCGTACCCGGCTGCGGACGGACGGGAGGCTCGGTGCCGGTCGGCACCGAGCCTCCGTTCCGTCACGCCCCGCCTCGCGGGCCGCGCGGCTCGTCGTCAGACGTCGCGCTTCTTGACCGCGGCCAGGGCGAGGACACCGATCGCGACGACCCACGCTGCCAGGACCCCGCCGCCGGCCCAACCGTTCAGCACGACGCCCTCGGGTGCGGGCTGGCCCGCGGACCGCTCGTAGGTGTAGAGCTGGCTGCCGGCCTGGTCGGGCAGGAAGCGGGACACGTCGAGGAGCCACTGCTGGTCCACCAGCCCCGCGAAGAGCTGCAGCACGATCGGCAGGACGAGCAGCACGCCGAGCGCGATCGCGATGCCACCGGCGCTCGACCGGACCAGGAGGCCGATGCCGAAGGCGAGCAGTGCGATCCCCGTGACGTAGACCGACGAACCGAGGATCGGCATGAAGACGGCGGGGTCGGCCAGGTCGGCGTGCACGCCCTTGTCCGCCTGGAACAGCGCGACGAGCACGACCCCGATCCACGTCGCCGCTGCACTGACCACGAAGGTGGCCACGGCGAGGACGACGGCCTTGGCGAGGATCGCGCCGGTGCGCCCGGGGTCGGCCGTGAAGGTCGAGCGCACCTGCCCGGTGCCGTACTCACCCGTGATGATGAGGACACCCAGGACCGCGGCGACCAGCACGGTGAAGCCGACCGACGAGATGCTGAGGTTGACGATCTGGGCGTTCGCGACCGCCTGGGTCACCTCGGCGCCCTCGGGCAGACCGACGATCGGCGCGTAGAGCCCGAGCAGCGCACCGAGCCCGATGGTCAGCGCGACGATGATGGCGTAGCACCACCACGTCGACCGGATGCTGCGGAACTTGATCCACTCGCTGCGGACGAGTCGACCGAACCCGAGTCCGACGCGGTCGGGCATCGCGGTGGCCGTCGCGGCGCTCATCGTGCGACCTCCGCCTGGTACTCGACCTCGTCCTTCGTGAGGGCCATGTACGCCTCCTCGAGGCTCGCACCCATGGGGGTGAGTTCGTGGAGCACCGCGCCGGCACGGGCGGCGATGGTGCCGATCTGCTGTGCGTCGGGACCGACGACCACGAAGGCGCCGTCCTCGCGCGGGGTGATCGACGACGCCGCTGATCCCACGGCATCGAAGAGCTGGTCGGGGTGCGGGGTCCGGACGAGGGTCCGTGCGCCGCCGCCCTGTCCGCTGCCCGAGACGAACTCCGCGATCGGGGCGTCGGCCAGGACCTTGCCGCGGCCGAGCACGACCACGCGGTCGGCCGTCTGCGCCATCTCGCTCATGAGGTGACTGGAGAGGAAGACCGTGCGTCCCTCGGACGCCAGGTGCCGGGCGAGCTGGCGCACCCACACGACGCCGTCCGGGTCGAGGCCGTTGACCGGCTCGTCCAGGATCAGGGTCCTCGGGTCGCCGAGCAGTGCCGCCGCGATGCCGAGCCGCTGCCCCATGCCGAGGGAGAACCCGCCGACGCGCTTCTTCGCGACCGACTCGAGGCCGGTGAGCTCGATCACGTGGTGCACGCGGGACTTCGGGATGCCGTGCGTCGCCGCGAGCGAGAGCAGGTGGTTGTACGCGCTGCGCCCGGAGTGGACGGCCTTCGCCTCGAGCAGCGCGCCGACCTGGCGGAGCGGGTCGCGGAAGGACCGGTAGTCCTGGCCGTTCACCCGGACGCGTCCGGACGTGGGCGTGTCGAGGCCCATGATCATCCGCATGGTCGTGGACTTCCCGGCGCCGTTCGGCCCGAGGAAGCCGGTGACGCTGCCGGGACGGACGACGAAGGAGATGTCGTCGACGGCGGTCTTGGCGCCGTAGCGCTTGGACAGATGCTCGATCTCGATCACGTGGTCCACGCTATTTCCGGGACACCGCCGAGCGCGTCCCCCCTGGGGCGGAGACCCGGGGTCATCCCGCAGGAGGACGCCGCGCTGGAAGGACACCCGGACGGCGCACCAATCCGGCTGCGCACCTGCTCCGAAACCCCTGTACGACGACGACGCTGCCCCTGCGCGGTGACCCGGAGACGCCGTCGTGGAACGCATTCGGAAGGACCGCACCATGACCAGCAACGCAGCATCACCCCGTACCGGTTTCGCGTCGACCCTCGTCCAGAAGGGCGCACTGCTCTTCGGCGTCGTCTTCCTCATCGTCGGCATCGCCGGGTTCATCCCGGGCCTGACCATGGACATGGGCACCATGTCCTTCGCCGGCAACAGCTCGATGGCCATGCTCCTCGGCCTGTTCCAGGTGTCGGCCCTGCACAACATCGTCCACCTGCTGTTCGGCATCGTCGGCATCCTCGCCGCCCGCTCCGCCGCAGGGTCGCGCTCGTACCTGCTCATCGGCGGCATCGTCTACGCCGTGCTGTTCGTCTTCGGCCTCTTCGTCGCCGGCATGGCCGGGGCTGCGAACTTCGTCCCGCTGAACAGCGCCGACAACGTCCTGCACGCCTTCCTCGCCGTCGCGATGATCGTCCTCGGCGTGCTCCTGCCCCGCGCCGGACGCACCGCGCGCTGACCGACCTCGGTGGACCGCCCGGTGCTGGGCGGTCCACCGGACCAGCGGTGGCCTCCCCGGGGATCAGGGGTCATCGGACGCCCCCGTCGCAGCAGCGGCGGGGGCGTCGTCGTGTCCCCGGCGAACCCGGCGCAGCGCCGACCGCGCGCGCCAGAGGCGCAGCGCCGACCGCGGGCGCGTCAGAGGCGCAGCGCCGACCGCGGGCGCGTCAGAGGCGCAGCGCGAGGGCGTTCGCGGTCAGGCCGGCAGCCGTCCCGCAGAGCAGCACGGTGTCCCCGCGCCGGAGCCGACCGTCGTCGAGGCACCGCGCGAGCATGAACGGCACCGACGACGAGACCGAGTTCCCGAACGCCGCGACCTCGTCGACGTACTTGTCCGTCGGGATCCCGAGCCGGCGCATCGCGAGCCCGATCGCGCCGCTGGCCTGGTGCGGTACGACCAGGTCGACGTCGTCCAGCCCGAGACCGCTGCGCTCCCAGAACCGCGCGAAGAACCCGGGCAGGACCCGGAGCATCCCGGTCAGGGCGCGCCGGCCGTGCATGTCGAACAGGTAGTCAGCGGGGTCGCCGTCGGCGTACTGCTGCGCCGGGTACCGGGACAGGCCGCCCCGGAGCTCGGTGTCGTGGGCGTGCTCCGGCCAGGTCTGCTGCAGCGCCGACAGCACCCCCTGCGTCCCGTCGCCGCGCGTCAGCACCACCGCGGCCGCAGCGTCGGAGAACAGCTCGGCGGACTCCCGTTGCGCCGGGTCGAGGAAGCGTGACCCGACGTCCCCGGAGACGATGAGCACCCGGTCGTGGTCGCCGTCCTCCAGGTAGCGGGAGGCGATGTCGAGTGCCGTGATGAAGCTCGTGCACGTCGAGTTCACGTCGAACGCGGCCGCTCGGGCGTCGGGCGCGACCCGCTCCGTCACGAGTGCCGCCGTGCAGGGGATCGGCTGCACGCCGGCGGCGCAGGCGGCGATCACGAGGTCGAGGTCGGCGGCGTCGATGCCGGCGTGCTCGATGGCTCGGGACGCTGCCGTGGCGAGCATGTCGAGGTGCGACACGTCGTCGGCGATGCGGTACCGGGTGACGGTGCGGGCACCGCTGCCGTAGGTGACCGTCCGGTCCGGCAGTGCCGTCCCCCACCCGGCGATGGCGCAGTGCTTCATGGTCCCCCTCGGTCCTCGTCGTCGTCGACGAGCAGGTCCACCCCGGTCCGGTGCTCGTCGTGGCTGAACAGCAGTCTGACACCTGGGCGCTCGAGGGCGAGCAGGCGCTCGGCGGTGTCGCGCTGCGATCGGGCGTCGTGGGCGACCGCACGCGGCAGGAGGCGCAGGTCGCGCTCGCGTCCGAGCAGGTCGCGGCTCCATGCAGCGTCGCCCGCGAGCAGCACACGGTCCTCGACGAGGAGGCCGAGGTGCCCGTCGGCGTGCCCGGGCAGCCGGACGAGCCGCGTGCGACCGTCGCCGAACGGGTCGGCCGTCGACAGACCGACCGCGGCGAGCGGCCCGGTCGGGGCGGGGCCGAAGGCGCTGTCCGGGACGACCTGCAGCCGGTCGACGAGCCCCGCGGGCAGCAGCCCCCGCAGCTGCCCGGCGAGCACCCGCGGGCGGGCGGTGCTCCGGGCCACGCCCTCGGAGACCAGCACCCGCGCGTGCGGCACGGAAGCCAGCCCGCCGACGTGGTCGGGGTGCAGGTGCGACAGGACGACGTGCGTGACGTCGTCCGTGTCGATCGCGTCGGCGAGTGTGCTGCCCGGGGGGACGACGGGCGGGAGCAGGCGTCGGTACAGCCACCCGGCGGCACCCGTGCGCCACGGCAGGGGTGCGTACCCGGTGTCGAACAGCACGGAGCGGTCCGGACCGGACCAGTGGAAGACGTTCGCGGGGAAGACCCGACGGCCACGGGGTGCACCGCGGAGCAGACCGTGCACGTCGTGGGTCGTCCACCCGCAGGCGGCGGCGCGCAGGGTACCGACCGGGCGCTCAGCCACGGGGCTGCCCACCGACGCGCCGGCCGGCGGTCGCGTAGCTCGCGAGTGCCTCGTCGAGCCCGACGACCGGCTGGTAGCCGAGCACCTGCCGGGCCCGGGTCAGGTCGAGGGTCTGCGAGTGCGTGATCGTCGTCACCGTGTACCGGGTGATGGGCGGCTCGGGCTGCCCGGGCAGCACCGTGCACACGGCCTCGAGCACGGTGGCCAGCGCGGACACCGGCCCGGCCGGCAGGTGCAGGTGCCGCGGCCGGACCCCGAGTCCGGTGAGCAGCTGGTCGAGGAGCTCGACGAACGGACGCGGGTCCCCGTTCGTGATGTTGAACGCCAGCCCGGCGGCCCCGGGCACCTCGGCCGCGAGCCGGACGGCGTGCGCGACGTTCTCGACGGCGGTCAGGTCGACGAGTCCGCGTCCGCCGCGCAGGAGGGGCGCGCCGACCCGTTCGTGCACGCGGAGCAGCCTCGGGACGAGTCCGGTGTCGCCCGCGCCGATGATGCCGCGCGGCCGCAGGACGACGATCTCGGGTCCGTCGGGGTCGCCGGTCGCGGCGCGGAGGAGCGCCTCGGCGTGCAGCTTCGAGCGGATGTAGTGGTTCATCGGGCGGCTCGGGTCGACCTGGTCCTCGCGGATGTCGAGCCGGTCGCGCGGTGCGGCGTAGATGCCGGGCGACGACACGTGCACGAGCCGCCGCGCCCCGACGCGACGTGCGTACTCGAGCACCCGGGCGGTCCCGGTGACGTTGGCGTGCTCGAAGGCCGACCACGGGCCCCACGGCGAGCTGAGCGCCGCGCAGTGCACGACGACGTCGGCGGGGACGTCCGCGCGGGCGAGGTCGTCGAGGTCGCCGACGTGGACGTCCCCGGCGGGCAGCGCCGACGCCCGCCGACCGGACGCCGTGACGCGGTAGCCGTGCTCGCGCAGGGTCCGCACGACGTGACCGCCGACGAACCCGCTCGCCCCCGTGACCAGCGCGCGCTCCCCGGTGCCTGCTCCCCCCATGCCCCAGATCCTACGAGCCCGGCAGGAGCCGACGGCCCTAGGCTCGGGGCGTGCGGATCGCGCTGGTCACCGACTACTACCTGCCGACGCTCGGGGGCGTCCAGACGGCGGTGCGCTCCCTGGCCGAGGCCCTCACGGCAGCGGGACACGACGTCACGGTCTTCTGTCCCGACGACCCGGCGGGCCCCGCGCACTCGGCGGGCACGGCGCAGGCACCCGGCACCGCCACCGTGCCGGCCGTCGTCGGTCTGCCCGTCTCCCCCGTGTTCCGCCCCGACGGCTACCCCTTCGCGTGGTCCCCGCGTCGCCTCCGCGCCCTGCTCCGCCGCGAGTTCGCCGCACGCCGGGTCGACGTCGTGCACACCCACTCCGAGATGTTCGCGGCGCTCGGCGGGATCCGGGCCGCGCAGGACCTCGGCATCCCGGTGGTGCACACGATGCACGGCCGCATCGACGTCTACACGCGGAACGTCCTGCCCGTGCCCGCCGTCACGACCGCGCTGCTCGCCTTCCTGCACGCGACGCAGGTCCCCCGCCGGGGCGTCCGTGTCGCGGCCGACACCCCGTACACCCGGACCCGGACGGCGCGGCGGATGTGGCGGGTCATGCTCGCGCAGTCCCGGGCGAGCGACCACGTCGTGGTCCCGTCGCGGCACTTCGCCCACAAGCTCGTCGACCGGGGCGTCCGGACCCCGGTGTCGGTCGTCTCGAACGGCATCGAGCCCGCGGTCCTCGACGCGATCGGACCGGCGACCGTCCGGACCAGGACCGCAGACGAGCCGCTCCGGGTGCTCTGGGTGGGGCGCCTGTCGCCCGAGAAGCGTCCGGAGGTCCTGGTCGAGGCTGCCCGCTCCTTCCCACCCGGCACCGTGGTCGACGTGCTCGGCGACGGCGTCGCGCGTGCTGCGGTCGCCCGGGCAGCGGCCGGCACCCCGGTCCGGCTGCACGGCTCGACCCCGCACGACGAGGTCCTCGCCGCCATGCGCCGTGCACACGTGCTCGTGTCGAGTTCCTCCGACTTCGACAACCAGCCGATGGTGATGCTCGAGGCCGTCGCCACCGGCCTGCCCGTCGTGCACTGCGACCCGGACCTCGCCGAGGTCGTCCCCGACGGCGGTGGCTTCACGACGCCGACGCCGGACGCCGCGGGGATCGCGTCGGTCGTCCGACGGCTCCACGACGAGCCGGAGCAGCTCGTGCGGGCGAGCGCCGCGCTGGTCGCGGCCCGCGGCCGCGTCGAGCAGCGCGTCGACGAGCTGGTGGCGGTCTACGCGAGCGTCCTGCGGCCGTCCCGCACCACGTGACGGTCTGGAGGCTCGGTGCCGACCGGCGCCGAGCCTCCAGACCGTCGTGTGGCCGCTCAGACCGTGGCGGACGCACCCTCGAGGGTCGCGGCGAGCGGGTCGAAGTCCTCGGGCAGCGACGCGATCGGCGCCACCGTCGACGCAACCTCGACGAACGCGCGGCGCGCGACGGACTCCTCGACCGCGACCATGGTGTCGAGCACGTGGTACCCGACCTCGCCGGTCGCGACGTGCGCACCGCCCCCGCGGATCGCCCGTGCCATGTCGAGCACGCCGAGGCCGCGGCCGACCGTCGGTTCCTCGTCGGAGAGGGTCTCCCACGCCTGCTCGATCGGGAACGACACGTCCGTGCCGAGCGGTCGTGCGATGCGGATCGGGTGTCCGCCACCGAAGGTGTTCGGGTCCGGGAGCACGATCGTGCCCTCGGTGCCGTTCACCTCGAAGACGCCGTGCCGGAACAGCGGGGTGTCGAACGACAGCAGCGACTGCGCGTTCCCGCCCTGCTCGAAGGACGTGAGCACCGAGAGGTGCGTCGGGACCTCGACCGGGAACTCCTGCCCGGCGTTCGGACCGACCACCAGCTGCCGGGTCTCGCGCGACCGGGACCCCGTCGCCACGACGGACGCGACCGGGCCGAGCAGGTGCACGAGCGCCGTGAAGTAGTACGGGCCCATGTCGAACAGCGGTCCGGCACCCTTCGCGTAGAGGAAGGACGCGTTCGGGTGGAACACGTCCGGTCCCTGCCACTGGAAGCTCGTGACGGCGGTGAGGGGGGTGCCGATCGCGCCGGCCTCGATCGCGCGCTTCGCGGTCTGCCACCCGGTGCCGAGGACGGTGTCCGGTGCGATGCCGAGGCGCAGGCCGAGCTCGTCGGCGAGCGCCACGAGTCCGGCGGCGCTCTCGCGGTCGACGCCGATCGGCTTCTCGCTCCAGACGTGCTTGCCGGCGCGGAGTGCCGCCGTGGAGACCTCGACGTGCGTGGCGGGCAGGGTGAGGTTCACGACGATCTCGACGTCGGGGTCGGTGAGGACCTCGTCGCCGGTGCCCGACGCGGGGATGCCCCACTTCGCCGCCGACGCCGCGGCGCGCTCGGTGTCGATGTCGCCGATCCGGACCACCTCGACGTCCGGGAAGGTCGTGAGGTTCGTCAGGTACTGCTCGCTGATCATCCCGGCGCCGATGAAGCCGACGCCGACGCGGCCGGTGCGGGTCATGCGGACACCCCCGTGGTGGCGGTCTCGTCCGACCCGGCGAGCGCGGCCTGCAGCCAGCGGTACGACTGCTCGACCCCGTCGAAGATCTCCCCGTCGAAGCCGTCGAACTCGATGACGGCGTACTCGAGCGCCGGTGCTGCGGCGAGCGCCTCGGCCAGCCGGACGTCGCCCTGGCCGGCCGGGGTCTGGTCGGTCGGCACCTGCGCGGTGGAGATCCCCTCGCGCATCGGGCCGTCCTTGACGTGCACGGCGACGATGCGGTCGCCGAGCTCCTCGACGAAGGGCACGAGGTCGATGCCCGCGGCGGACGCCCAGTACAGGTCGAGCTCGAGCACGACGCGCGGGTCGAGCAGTTCGGCGAGCACCTGGAGCGCGGGCTTCCCGTCGATGCGCGGCCGGAGCTCGTGGTCGTGGTTGTGGTAGCCGACGCGGAGGCCGTGGACGGCGGCTTCCTCGGCGGCGGCGTTCAGCCGGGCGGCGACCCGCTCGACGCCCTCGCGGGTCGTCCAGTGGTCGGGACCGACGAACGGGTCGATGACGATCTCGATGCCGAGCGCCGACGCCTCGGCGAACGTCTCGGCGTGCGACGGGGCGGTCATCACCGTGCCGTCCGGCAGCGGGATCGACTCCTCGACCAGGAAGGCGTGGCCGGTGCGGGCGCTGATGCCGTGCGCGTCGAACGCCGTCCGGAGCTCGGCTGCGCGGCCGACGAAGGCGAACGCCTCGACGGTGTCGAACCCGATGCCGGCCAGGCGGGCGACGCCGCCGTCGAGGTCGGGCGCCAGCGCCTTGTCGACCGTGTAGAGCTGGAGGGAGATGCGGGGTGCCACGGTGGTCACCGGACCTTCTTGATCGGGAGGATGACGAGCGCACCGAGGAGCACGGCGACGCCGGCACCCCAGAGCATGAGCGTGTAGTTCTGGCCGCCGCCGAGGCCCAGCAGGAACAGGCCGACCGCCGGGGCGAGCGACTGCGGCAGGGCGTTGGCGATGTTGATGACACCGAGGTCCTTGCCCGGACGCTCGGGGTCGGGCAGCACGTCGACGACGAGCGCGGTGTCGATCGCTGCGTAGATGCCGAAGGCGAACCCGAGCACGATCTCCGCGAAGTAGAACCCGCCGACGCTGTCGACGTGCGCGAGGATCACCAGGCCGACCGCGGTGAGGGCGGTGGAACCCCAGACGAAGACCTTGCGGCGTCGGACGCGGTCGGACACCCAGCCCGAGACCGCGGCGCTGACGAGCAGGGCGACCGTGTACAGGAGCACACCGAACGCGACGGTGGCGGTGGCCTCGGCCAGGTCCTCGATCCCGATCTGCTCCTGCATGTACAGCACGCGGTACGTCGTGAACATGAACGTGCCGAAGGTGATGAGGAAGCGGCCCCACCAGGCGAGCCCGAAGTCGGGGTGCTTGATCGGGTTCGTCCAGAACGACGCGATCAGGGTGACCCAGCTGAAGGGCTTGGTCGTGGCCGGGAGCTCGTCGCGGGCCACGACCGCGTAGACGAGGATCACGACGATCGCCAGGATGCCCGGCGCGATGAAGAGGACCGGCAGGTTCCCGACCAGGTACACGGCGAGGTAGAGGCCGGCGAGGATCGCGATGTTCTGCGCGAGGGCGATGACGCTCGACGCCTTGCCGCGCTGGAACTCGGGCACGTTGTCCGCGAAGCTCGCGGTCAGGGTGGCGAGGACGGCGTTCGCGGCGACCTGGGCGAGCACCCACGCGATGGTGAGCTGCAGGACGTCCGGCGCGAACGCGAGCCAGGCCAGCGCGACGACGAAGACGACGACGCCACCGACCATCCAGGGCCGACGGCGACCCCAGCGCGTGCGGGTGCGGTCGGAGAGTGCCCCCGCCAGCGGGTTGGCGAGCAGGGCGCCGAGGGCACCGAACGGCAGGACCGACCCGACGATCGTCTCGGGGCTGTCCGGGTTCAGCACCGTCGCCTTGATCGCCATGCCCACGAACACCGGGGTGAGCAGGGCGGCGAAGAGGCCGAACTGGGCCAGGCTGAGTGCCCAGAGGTACTTCGGGCCGACCCGGACGGTGCTGACGTTCTGCGTGAGGCCCTCGACCGAGAACGCACGCGATGCGGCTGCGGGGTCGGTGCTCGTGGCTCCCGCGGCCGCGGTGACCGGCGGGTTCGCGGTACCGGCGAGACCGGACTGCGGTTCTTCCTTCGACGTCGGTGTCGACATGACTCCTCCTCGAGCCATCGGGGGCGGCGTGCCCTCTCGAATACCTAGTGCTGCTAGGTGATCAGGACAGTAACACCGAAAACCTTCCTCCGGAAGCTTTCTTTCCGACATGTGTCGGCGTCGGGCCCGCAACGCGCAACCCCGGCGGTTCCCCGCAACGCCCCACCGCTGCGAGCAGTCGCCGACGTTGCGTTCTGCACTTCTCCGTCGGTCCGCGGAACACCACGGGTCACCCGGACGTTGGCGCACTCGGCACCCGACGGACGGGTGCCGAGAACGAGCACCTGACGAAAGGCACGCACATGACCCAGACGGTCCTCCTCGAGGTCCAGCTGCGAGACGACGTCGCGCAGGACACGATCGACTCCGCGATCCGCGAGACCCTCGCCCAGACGGCGACCTTCGCCGGCAACGAGTCGCTCGAGGTCCTGGTCGACGACTCCGACCCGCTGCACCTCGTCGTGCTCGAGCGGTGGACGACACCCGCCGACCACGACGCCTACGTCGCCTGGCGCGCGACCGACGAGGGTGCCCCGAGGGCCCTCGCGGCGATCGTCGCCGCGCCGCCCGTCACGCGGACGTTCGGCCGGACGCTCGACCTGGGCTGAGCACGCAGGGCCGCGTCCGCGGTCCCGACGGCACCGCACCGCGCGGCGCGGGACCGGGGGGCGACACCGGACGGGAGGCACGGGACGGACCCGCACCGCGCCTCCCGTCCGCCGCTGGTCACGTCGCGGACGCGACCACCCGCTGCTCGGCCGGCTCGCGCCCGACGGTGACCGCCGCCGACGCGCCCCGCACCTCGGCCCGGTACTCCCCCCGGAACCCGCGCACCCGCACCTGTCCGCGCTCGTCCGTGCGGAGCACCGTCGGCCCGGTCCACCACTCGTCCTTCACCAGGCGACGGAGTGCCTCGTACGACGGCTTCGGCGTCCCGTCCTCGCGGACCAGCCCGATCGGCGCGCCGAGCCAGGCGCCCGCGTCGGTGATGCCCCAGGAGGTGACCGCCTCGACCGCGGGATGCCCGACCAGGCTCCGGTAGTGCCGCTCGACCTCGTCCGCCTGTCGGGCCTCACCCTCGGGCGTCGAGGGCCACGAGTCCACCACGTGGTCGTTCAGGTCCACGATGTCCGCGGGCATGAGGTCACCCGACACGAGCGAGGTCTCGGTCAGGTGCAGCGGCAGGCCGTACCGGGCGAAGCGGTCGACCATCGCGAGCATCGTCTCCTCACCCCAGTACCCCTGGTGCATGTGGGTCTGCAGCCCGATGGCGTCGATCTGCACGCCGGCCTCGAGCACGCCCTCGATCAGGCACTCGTACGCGCTCGACAGGTCGAAGTCGTTGAGCAGCAGGGTCGCGTGCGGGTTCGCGGCGCGGGCCTCCTCGAACGCCATCCGGATCGTCGGGATGCGGCCCTTCGCCCGGGCGAGCGGGGTGATGGCGTTGTCGCCGTTGTCGAACACGGGCATGATGACGACCTCGTTGATCGCGTCCCACGTGTCGACCAGCCCGGCGAGGTCGCCGACGTCACGGCGGATGCGCTCCCGCTGCAGCTGCTCGACCTCGTCGAGGGGCAGCCCGAGGAGCCAGTCCGGCTGCACGGTGTGCCAGACGAGCGGGTGCCCCTTGAGCGCGATCCCCCGGTCGCGGAACCACTCCGCGGTGCGCCGGAGTCGAGCGGTGTCCGGGCGCCCGCGCTCCGGCTCGAAGCGACCCCAGTAGAACGGCAGCGTCGCGGTCGTGAAGACGTCGGCGTACAGGTCGGCGAGGCGTTCGAGGCGCTCCCGTCCGGCGCCGTCGACCTCGTCGTTCGCCAGCTCCACGAAGTCGAACCCGATGTTGCCGAACCCGAAGGCGTGCCGGGTCTGCTCGACGGCGACCTCGACGTCCGGCAGCGGTGCGCCGTGGTGGTCGACGACCGTCAGGACCGTCTCGCCGGTGCGGTGCGCGACCGACTCGTGCTGGACTCCGTGCTCGACCATGGGCTGCTCCTCCGGCGGCCGCGTCGCCACCGTCGTCCGGTTTTGTTGTGCTGCCGAACATAACTGGTGCTCGGCGGACGCGACAGCCCCGACCCCACCGTCGTCCGGAGACCGCGGTTCCCTGGGGGCCTGGCTGAACGGATCCGTTGCCCCCGGGCGGCTCCGCACGGCTGCTCCATCGACTGCGGCGGGACAGTCACCGCATGACGACGATCGACGCGGCCGCGGAACGCCCGGCCCGGTGGTGGCACCAGAGCCGGTGGGAGCAGACCACCCTCACCCTGGTGGTGGTGCTCGGCGCGGTGCTCACGAGCTGGAACCTCGGCCGCGGCGGCGACCTGTCCTTCTACGCGAGCGCCGTCCGGTCCATGTCCGAGTCCCTGCCGGCCTTCCTCTCGGGCTCCTTCGACCCGGATGCGACCGTCACGCTCGACAAGCTCGCCGGCTTCGCGGTCCCCCAGGCGATCAGCGTGCACCTCTTCGGCATGTCCGCGGCCGCGATGGGCCTGCCGCAGGTCGTCGAGGGCGCCGTCACCACGCTGGCGGTGTCGGTGGTCGTGCTCCGCTGGCTCGGGGCCCGCGCCGGTCTGGTCGCGGCCGCGCTGACCGCCGCGACCCCGATCTTCGTGTCGATGTTCGGCCACCCGATGGAGGACGGCCTGCTCACCGCTGCGCTCGCCGTCGCCCTCGTGTGGTGGCAACGCGCCGCCCTGACCCGCACCTGGTGGCCGCTGCTGCTCGCGGGACTGTTCGTCGGCATCGGGTTCCAGGCCAAGATGCTGCAGGCGTGGCTGGTCCTGCCGGCGCTGGTGGTCGGCACCCTCGTCGCGACCGCCGGTCCGGGTCCGCGCTGGCGTCGAGCCGCCGGTCACCTCGCCGCCCTGGTGTCGGCGACGCTGGTCGCGAGCCTCGGCTGGTCGGTCGTCGTCGCCCTGCTCCCGACGGCCGACCACCCGTTCGTCGACGGCTCCACCGACGACAGCGTCTTCGCGATGGTCTTCGGCTACAACGGGGTCGACCGGTTCCTGCCGGGCGCCTGGCCGGGCGCCGTCAGTGCGCTGCGGACCGCGGGTGACGCGGCCGCGGACCGGTGGTCGCTCGCGGTCAGCCACGCGGCCGGACACCCGCTCCTGCAGCTGTTCTCACCCCGCTACGCCTCGCAGGTCGGGTGGTCGTGGCCCGCTGCGCTCGCCGGGATCGTGCTCGGCGCGTTCCGCTGGTGGCCGCGACGCACCGTCCGGGAGGCCCGGGTCCCCTCCGCCACGCTGTGCACGCTGGTCGTCTGGCTGGCGACCGCGGTGGTGGTCCTGTCCGTCATGCACCTGCCGCACACCGCCTACGTCGCGGGCATCGGCGTGCAGCTCGCCGCCCTCGCCGCCCTCGGCTGGTGGGGAGCCGCCCGGCTCGCGGACGCGCCGGACCGCCGACTGCGGCTCGTCCCCGCCGGGCTGCTCGTCCTGCAGGGCGCCTGGTGGACCTGGCTCGCACGCACCTCGGCAGAGCCGGCACTGCTCGCGACCGTCGCCGTCGGCACGACCGCCGCCGCCCTCGTCGTGCTCGCCGTCCGGAGCCGTCGGTCCGGGTCGGCGGCGACCGGACGAGCGCCGGGCGGGGCGGGGCGCCGGACCGCGGGGGCCCTGCTCGTCGCCGCGGTCGTGCTCGGGCCCGCGTGCTTCTCCCTGCAGGCGCTCGACGCCGCTCGCGACGGTGACCGGGGCGACGCGTCGGTCGGGGTGCGACAGGACGCTGCGACGTGGGACGCTGCGCGGTCGCAGCGGGCGTCGGCGCCGGGCCGAGGCGGTCCCCGCCGCGTCGGGCAGGCGACCGAGGACGCTCCCTTCACCGTCTCGGCACCGGACCCGTGGGGCGCTGGGCAGGGCCTGCCCACGGCGGACGCCGAACTGGTGCGGGACGCCGAGCGCGCAGGTGGCGGGCAGGACGGCGCCCCGCTGTTCCTCACCGACTCGTGGCGGGTCGCGTCGGACGTGATCGGTGCCACCGGGAAGGAGGTCCTGACCGACGGCGGGTTCTCCGGTCAGGTCGCCGTGTTCTCCGCGGCGCAGATCGAGTCGATGGTGCACTCCGGTCGGGAACGGCTGTTCCTCGTCGCACGGGACGGACGCGCCGCGGACCCGGTGCGCCAGGCCACGACCGCGCTCGGGTGCCGCGTCCTGCACCGGTGGGGCCCCGCGTTGGGCCAGGGACCGTCGCAGTGGGACGCACTCCAGTCCTTCGCGCTCGAGCGCTGCTCCTGACCCCGGGCCGTCCGGCTACGGTGCAGGCATGACCTCCCCGACCGCACCGCACCACGACGCCGTCCTGCTGGCCGGCGGCCGAGCGACGCGCATGTGTGGGATCGACAAGACCGCCCTCGTCGCCGACGGCGTCGCACTGTCCGACCACGCCGTCGCCGCGGCCGCCGGCGCTCGTCGGACCGTGCTCGTCGGGCTGCGGGCGGGACGGGGTGCACCCGCCGGGGTCGTGCACACGCGCGAGGACCCGCCCCTCGGCGGGCCGGTCGCCGCGATCGCCGCCGGACTCGCCGCCGTGGCCGACCCCGCGCCGTGGACGCTCGTGCTCGCGTGCGACCTCGTGCGTCCGGAGCCTGCGGCCGCGCTGCTGCTCGACGCCGCCGGCGCGGCGCCCGACGACGCGGACGGCGTCGTCGCGGTCGACGAGGACGGGCGTCGCCAGCACCTGCTCGCGCTGTACCGCTCGGACGCGCTGCGCGCCGCGGTCCGGGCGCTCGGCGACCCGACCGGCGCGGCGGTGCGACGGCTGACCGACGGCCTCCGGCTCGTCGAGGTCCGGCTGCCCGCCGCACTCTGTGCGGACGTGGACGAACCGGAGGACGCCACGCGGGCCACGGCGGACGCCCGGCTGCTTGACTGACCGCATGACCACTGACGACGTCCTCGCCGCCTGGACCGCCGAGCTCGCCGAGGCGCTCGGCCTCCCCGAGGGCTCTGCGCTCGACCGCGACGTCGTGCTCGACCTCGCCCGTGACGCCGCGCACGGCGTGGCCCGTCCGGCTGCCCCGCTGACCACCTTCCTGGTCGGGTACGCCGCGGGGCTCCGCGGCGGGTCGGAGGCGGACCTGGCCGACGCCGCAGCGACCGCGACACGGCTCGCGCTCGCGCACGGGGACGCCCCGGACACGACCGACGGCCCGGACGGACCCGAGCACACGGGCCGGACCGACGGCACCACCGGGTCCGACGCCCGGTGACGCTGGTCCTGCCGTCCTGGTCAGACGCCCGGCACGAGGCACACCGGCAGGGCGTCCGCCTCGCCGCCGACACCGCCGCCGACCCGGGAGCCGGATCCGTCCGGCTCGACCTGGCGTCGGCGCTCGGCCGGACGCTCGCCGGCGACCTCGCCGCCCGCGGCGACGTCCCCGGGCACGACGGCGCAGCCATGGACGGGTGGGCCGTCGCGGGACCGGGGCCGTGGGTGCTCGGCGCGCCGATCGTCGCCGGAGCGGTCCCGTCCGACGCGCCGCTGACGACCGGGCACGCCCGACCGATCACGACCGGGGCACCCGTCCCGCCCGGCACGGCGGCCGTGGTGCGGTCCGAGGACGCCACCGTCGACGACGACGGCCGGTTGGTCCGCCACACGCCGTCCACCCGACGACACGTCCGGCCGGCGGGCGAGGAGGTCACCCGGGACCAGGTGCTGTTCACCGGCGGCACGGTGCTCACGCCTCCGCGTGCAGCGTTGGCAGCCGCCTCGGGGGTCGACGACGTGCGCGTCGCGCCGGTCCCGACCGCCCGGGTCGCGGTGCTCGGCGACGAGGTCGTCGGCGCCGGGGTCCCACGACCCGGACAGGTCCGCGACGTCTTCTCGCACACCCTGCCCGCGGTGCTCGGGACCTTCGGTGCCGACCCCGTCGCCGCGGACCGCGTGCCGGACGACGCCGACACCACCGCCCGCGTGCTCGACGCCGCTCGCGAGCGCCTCGTCGTGAGCACGGGCGGCACGGCCGGTTCGTCGACCGACCACGTCCGCGGTGCGCTCGCCCGGATCGGGGCCGAGCTGCTCGTCGACCGGGTCGACGTGCGTCCGGGTCGACCGATGCTGCTGGCCCGCCGGGGCCCGACGGTGTTCCTGTGCCTGCCCGGCAACCCGATGGCCGCGATGGTCGGCCTCGTGCTGCTCGGTGGACCGCTCGTCGCCGGACTGCTCGGGCGACCGCTCGAGCCGGTGGGACGGGTGCGGCTCGCGGTCGACGTGCCCAACGACCGGCCGGGCGCGCTGGTGCTCGCGTACCGCGCGACGCCCGAGGGCGCCGTCCCGGCGTCGCACCAGACCTCGGCGATGCTCCGGGGCCTGGCCGACGCGGACGGACTGCTGGTCGTCCCGGCCGGCGGCGGCGTGGCGGGCGAGGACGTGCCTCCCGTCCGGCTGCCGTGGTGCTGACGGGCGCACTGGACGGTCCGACGGCGGGCCTGAGGACCGCCACAGGACGGCGTGCGGGAACCGCACCGCCCTGGCGGGTGCCGGGCACGGGTGGTAGACCCGGAGCATGAGCCGGATCACGGCGCGGAAGCGCGTCACCCGCATCACCGTCGCGACGTCCCGGTCGGTGCGCGACGACCTGCTGGCCGTCGAGGAGCCGCTCGAGATCCGCGTCGGCGGGAACTCGCTCGCGATCACCATGCGGACGCCCGGCAACGACGTCGACCTCGCCGCGGGGTTCCTGGTGTCCGAGGGCGTGATCGCCCGGGGTGACGACTTCGCCGCCGCCCGGTACTGCGCCGGGGCGACGGACGAGGGGCTCAACACCTACAACGTGCTCGACGTGACGCTCGCACTCGGCGTCCCCGCGCCGGACCCGAGCCTGGAGCGCGCGTTCTACACGACGAGCTCGTGCGGCCTGTGCGGCAAGGCCAGCATCGACGCCGTGCGGACGACCTCGCAGCACAGCGTCCTGCACGACGACCTCGTGCTCGACCCGGCGCTCCTCGCGACGTTCCCCGACCGGCTGCGCGAGGCCCAGGACGTGTTCGAGAAGACCGGCGGCCTGCACGCCGCAGCGCTGTTCGACGGCGCCAGCGGGCGGATGCTCGTGCTCCGCGAGGACGTCGGTCGGCACAACGCCGTCGACAAGGTCGTCGGGTGGGCCGTGAAGGAAGGACGGCTGCCCCTGCGGGGTACGGTCCTCATGGTCTCCGGCCGGGCGAGCTTCGAGCTGACGCAGAAGGCCTCGATGGCCGGGATCCCGGTGCTCGCCGCCGTGTCCGCGCCGTCGTCGCTCGCGGTCGACCTGGCGAAGGAGGTCGGCATCACGATCGTCGGCTTCCTGCGCGGCCAGAGCATGGTCGTCTACAGCCGCCCCGAACGCATCACCGAACCAGCACCAGCCCCTCGAGAGACCGTGAGCGCACCGTGACCGAACAGCCCCCGAAGGACGACGTGACCGACGCCGAGATGACGGTCGGCGAACCGAAGGAGTGGGCCGCAGGCGTCCCCGGCGTCCTGCACTCGATGGCCCCGGCGATCGAGCAGCTGGGCGTGGCCCGCACCGCCAAGCTCATGCTGAACCTGAACCAGAAGGGCGGGTTCGACTGCATGAGCTGCGCCTGGCCGGACCCGGACAAGCGCAAGACCGCCGAGTTCTGCGAGAACGGCGCCAAGGCGGTCGTGTGGGAGGCCACCCCGCTGCTCGTGCCGCGCACGTTCTGGTCCGAGCACTCGGTCCACGACCTCGCCGACAAGACCGAGTACTGGCTCGGACAGCAGGGCCGCATCACCGAACCCGTGTGGAAGCCCGCGGGGAAGGACCACTACGAGCCGGTCAGCTGGGAGCGGGCGTTCGGGATCATCGCGGACAAGCTGAACGGGCTCGACTCCCCCGACCAGGCGTCGTTCTACACCTCCGGGCGCACCTCGAACGAGGCGGCCTTCGTCTACCAGCTGTTCGTGCGCGCCTTCGGCACGAACAACCTGCCCGACTGCTCGAACATGTGCCACGAGTCGACGAGCCTCGCGATGGCGGAGGTCGTCGGCATCGGCAAGTCGACCATCGCCTACGACGACTTCGAGGAGACCGAGCTCATCATCGTGATGGGCCAGAACCCCGGCACGAACCACCCCCGGATGCTCACCGCGCTCGAGGACGCCAAGGAGAACGGCGCCGAGATCGTCGCCGTCAACCCGCTCCCCGAGTCGAGCCTGAGGCGCTACAAGAACCCGCAGAAGGTCCGGGGCATCGTCGGCCGCGGGACCGAGATCGCCGACCAGTTCGTGCAGATCCGGCTCGGCGGCGACATGGCCCTGCTGCAGGCGCTCGCGAAGCGCGTCGTGCAGGCCGAGCTCGCCGCCCCCGGCACGGTCGTCGACCACGCCTTCATCGCCGAGCACACCAGCGGGTACGAGGCGTTCGTCGAGCACGTCCTGCGGATCGACGACGACGAGGTCCTCCGCGCCACCGGCCTGACCACCGAGGAGATCGACGAGCTCGCCGAGCGCTACATGCGCTCCGAGCGGACGATCATCACCTGGGCTATGGGCATCACGCAGCACACCAAGGCCGTCGACACGATCAAGGAGATCATCAACCTCCTGCTCCTCCGCGGGAACATCGGCCGACCCGGCGCCGGCGCCTCGCCGATCCGCGGGCACAGCAACGTGCAGGGCGACCGGACGATGGGCATCTGGGAGCAGATGCCGGACAGCTTCCTCGACGCCCTGGCGGAGGAGTTCCACTTCGAGCCGCCCCGCGAGCACGGGGTCGACGCCCTGAAGGGCATCACGGCGATGCAGCGCGGCGAGATCAAGTTCTGGATGGGGATGGGCGGCAACCTCGTCGCCGCGATCTCCGACAGCCAGCTCGCCGAGGCGGCGTTCCGCGGCACCGAGATGACGGTGCAGGTGTCGACGAAGCTGAACCGGTCGCACGCCGTCGTGGGCGAAGAAGCCCTGATCCTGCCGACGATGGGCCGCACCGAGATCGACGTGCAGGCCGCGGGCCCGCAGTTCGTCTCGGTCGAGGACACCGTGTGCTCCGTGCACGGCAGCCACGGGCAGGTCCCGCCGGTCGCCCCCGGGCTGCTGTCCGAGGTCGCGATCGTCTGCGAGCTCGCGAAGGCCACCCTCGGTGACCGCGTGGCCGTCGACTGGCAGGGCATGCGGGACGACTACGACGTGATCCGCGACCACATCAGCCACGTCGTCCCCGGCTTCGACGACTACTCCCGCCGCGCCGCGAGCAAGGAGGGCTTCGTCCTGCCGAACGGTCCCCGCGACTCCCGGACCTTCGCCACGAAGACCGGCAAGGCGATGATCACCGTGAACGAGCTCGAGCACGTGGAGCGCCCCGAGGGCACCCTGCTGCTGCAGACGCTGCGGTCGCACGACCAGTACAACACGACGATCTACAGCCTGAACGACCGGTACCGCGGCATCAAGAAGGGCCGCCACGTCGTCTTCGTGAACCCGGACGACCTGGTCGAGCTCGGGCTGCAGGACGGCGACCGGGTGGACGTCGCGACGGTGTGGGACGACGACGTCGAGCGCGTGCTGCGCGACTACCGGGTCGTCGCGTACCCGAGTGCTCGCGGGTGTGCGGCGGCGTACTTCCCCGAGGCGAACGTGCTCGTGCCGCTCGACAGCGCGGCGAAGGGCAGCAACACGCCGGTGTCGAAGGCGGTGCCGGTGCGGTTGACACGGGTGGCGGTGCCCGCGGGCGTGTGAGGCACGCGGGCGGCGGCGCGTGACACGCGTCCTGCGACGAGACCGCTGTCGTTCGACAGCCGCGACGTCGCGGAACGCGCACCGCTGACGGACGGGAGGCACGGTGCCAGCCGGCACCGTGCCTCCCGTCCGCCGCGGTGCCGGGTCAGGGCTCCGGGTGCTCGCCCTGCCAGATCGTGTCGACGGCCTCGAACTCGCGCGGGTAGCACTGGGTGTCGTAGACCTCGATGCTCTCCGACGCGATGCCGTACCGGTACCAGGGCCCGTCGCCGCCCGGTGTCGAGCTCCACAGGCCGTCCGCGGCGTACGTGAGCGGGACGACGGCCATCGGGTGGCCGGCCTGGGCCATGCACGCCTGCAGCCGGTTGAACGCCGTCGTGTACTCCTGCAACGTGACGACCCCGTCGTCGGTCTCGGCGCCCTGCTGCGGGGACGGCTCGGCGATCGTCGCCCGCTGCACCCACGACACCCAGACGGCGTACCGCGCCGACCCGGAGCTCGACAGCGTCACCGACGGGTTCCCGGCGTCGTCCGCCGGGGTCATGCTCCACGGCGTGCGGATGACGTCCTCGGTCGAGGGCAGGCACGGGTCGCCGACGTCCACGCGCGTCCCGTCGACCGCCACCCGGAGGTCCGCCCGGTCCAGGCACGTCCACGACACCGTGATCGCGTCGGCACCGCGCGGTCGGTCGTCCAACGTGATGGTCCGGTCGCCGTGCGTGACGAGGAAGGTCGGGGTCCCGAGCACCGTCGCGTGATTGCTCTCCTCCACCTGGTACCGCGCGGACGTCGCCAGCTGGGTCTCGACGGCGGCGTCCGGGTCGGCTCCGGGCAGCGCGGCCGCGGTCAGCCCGCCGGTTAGCCCACCGCCGACCACGAAGGCTGCGAGCACAGCGAGCACCGCGCCCCGGGTCGGACGGCGACGAGGGACGGGAGCGGTGCCGGGGGTGCCGGACCGGTCGACCTCCGCGACGAGCGCGTCGCGCATGGCGGTCAGGCGGGGGGAGAAGTCGTCGTTCACAGTGCGCCTCCGAGGGGTTCCGCTGTGGCTGTGTACCGCTTGTGGAGCCGGGCCTTCGCCCGGTGGAGTCGGGACTTGACGGTCCCGGGGGCGACGCCGAGCACCGCCGACGCCTCGCGCTCGCTGAGTCCCTCGAGCACGCAGAGGGTCAGGACGCGCTGGTCGTCGAGCGACAGCCGCCCCATGGCCGCGACCGCACCGCCGTCGCCGAACTGCTCCGCGGGGTCGGGCGCCGGCTCGGGCGCCGGGAACCGGCCGAGGAACGCCCGGTGCCGGTGCGCCGACCGGGTGACGTTGTGCGCGGTGTTCGTCGCCGTGACGAGGAGCCACGGCAGGAGCGAGTCGTCGACGAAGCGGACGTGGTCACGGCGCCGCCAGGCCTCGAGGAAGGTCATCGCGACGACGTCGTCCGCGTCGGCCGGTGCTGCTGCCGGGACGAGGCCGACGGCATGTCGCCGGAGCCTCGCGGCGTGCCGGTCGAAGACCCTGCCGAAGGCCTGCCCGTCCCCCGCGAGGCTCAGGGCCCAGTCGGCCCGGTCCCCCGTGATCTGGTTCATGTCAGGTGGTGTCCGCACCGACGCGATCGGTTCCCGGCTCGGCGTGTCGCGCGCGGGCGCGGCGTGTTCAGCGCTGGTCGGCGGCCTCGCGCGGCTCCGTGATCCGCTCCCCGGTCTGCGGGTCCCAGCCGATGGTCCTCGGTTCCTGCGCACGCGGGCGTCGCTCCCAGCGAGGGAACCACGGGCGTGCCGACGGCAGGTACAGCAGCACGGCAGCGGCGACGACAGCGACCGGCTCGAGCGTGGGCCGGTCCGCGCTCCCGACGGCCACGGCGATCACGACGTTCACCAGGGCGAAGGCACCCAGCACCCCGAGCCACACCCGCGCGGTGCCGGAACCACGCCACACGAGCAGGGTCGCCCAGGCGAGCAACGCGCAGATCCCGATGCCGAGCACCCCACCGATCACCGCGATGAGCGGACCACCGGACTCGTCCTGCGCCAGCTGCACCGCTGCCACCGAGACCGTGGTGACCCGTACCAGCAGCACGACCGCCCAGATCGCCAGGGCCGCGGTGACCACCGTCGGTCGTCGCAGCGGTCGGTCGCTGTCCTGCGCGCGGTCGTCCGTCGTCACGGTGCCCCCTCCGGTCGCTCACGGACTCGTCGCCCGCGTACCGCGACGGTAGCGGAGTCGAGACGCCGACGGCAGCCCTAGGAGACGACCCGCTCCGTGTCAGCGCGGCGGCGGAGGCCCTCAGGACCGCGGGGTACCGAGGTCGACCAGGTTCGGCCCGACCGTCGACGACGCCAGGTCGACCCGGGCGAGGGGTGTGCCTCCGCCCGGTCCGAGGACACCGATGCGGATCGCCGTCACCGAGTACGCGCCCGTCCTCGCGTACCGACCGTCACGGGAACCGGGGAGGTCGCGCTGCACGTTGACCTGCACCGACAGCAGCGCGGGGAGCGCCCGGAGCACCGGTGTGACCGCGGCCACGAGCGGCCCCGTCGCCGCTGCCAGGGTGCTGCCCGCGGTGGTGACCTGGGCCAGGAGTCCCCTCGCCACACCCTGGACGACTCCCGGGAGGTCCTCCGTGAGGCCGCTGACGAGCAGGCTGACGAGACCGCCCAGTCCGAGGTCGAGCCCGAGCAGCTTCGACCCGACGGTCACGGTCCCGCTCCCGCCGGCGGCGGTCCCGAGCCCGCTGTCCGTGCGGATGTCCAGTTCGACGACCGGTGTCCCGAGCAGGCCGAGCAGCTGGACGTCGAGCGCGACCTGCAGGCGCAACGCCTCGAGCGTCGAGGTCAGGACCGCCGCGATGCGTTGCGTCCAGGCGTCCAGCATCGCCGTGACCCTGGCCGTGAGCTGGTCCACGAGACCGGCGTCGAGGACGATCTCGGTGTTCGGGGGCAGGCCGTTCAACCCCGAGGACCGACCACCGACGAGCCGTGCGAGGTCGACGTGGACGCTGCCGGACGCGAGGTCGACCGTGACGACGCCGTCGGTCAGCGGCTCCCGGGTGATCGGGGCGATCGCGGTCCCGAGGTCGGCTCCCTGCAGGGTCACGCTGCCGCGCACGGTCCCGACGCGGAGCGTGCCGCCGAGCAACTCCGCGCCGATCTCGGCCCTGACGGCGTTCGCGAGCAGCCCGCCCGGACCGGCGAGCTGGGCCACCGCGCCGTCGAGCGTCCGCACCGTGCTGTCCACCGAGCTCGTGAGCGACGAGACGAGCGGACTGTCGATCCGCAGGTCGAGCCCGGCGATCCCGTAGTCGCGCGTCACCCGCCGCGACCCGTCGGCAGCGGCAGCCGCAACGGGAGCCGTCGTGGTCCCCGTCGCCGCGAGCAACGCAGGTCGGACGGTGGGCGCGTCAGCACCTGCACCGGCCGCGGTGGGACCCGCGGTCCCCCACACCTCGTCCTCGAGCAGGTCGCAGCCGTCGAGCTGCGCCGAGGATCCCACGGCCCCGACCTCGAGCCCGACGTCCGAGACGTTCCGCAGGTCGACGACCCCTGCCAGGGCCTGCCCGAGGTCGAGCGTCGCCGGCTCGGGCAGCGCCTCGGTCGGCGTGGTGTCGGTGACGAGCACGCCCCCGGAGTCACTGACCAGGCCGGAAGCGGCGACCGACCTGCCCGTGGCGACGGACGTCGCGACCTGGTTGACCGCTCCGGCCGATCCTCCGGGCAGTCCGGTGCCGAGGCCGGTCAGGTCGAGTCCGGCGACACTGCCCAGGACGCCGACGTCGAGGGGGTTGCCGTACGCGGCGGTGGTCTCCGTGCGGGTGATCTCGGGCGCGGTCGCCGGGCTGACCGAGACGCCCTGCGTGCCGGTCTTCGTCACGTCGAGCCCGCGCAGGTCCGCGACCGCCCCGAGGTCCTGCCCCGCCACGCTCCCGGCGAGGAACCGGCTCGAGGAGTTCGCCGTGTAGCCGACGTCCTCGCCGCACGAGAACGACGAGGTCCCCAGAGCACCGTCACCGTGCACCCACTCCGAGTCCTGCCACGTCGCGGTCGACGGGGCGGGTCCGGGGACCGTCACCGCTGCGGTCGCCCCGACCACCGCCACGATCCCGACCAGCACGGCGCCACGACCACGGCGCAGCATGCCGAGCACCGCCGGGCGGTGACGGGCACGGTGGCGCGGTCGCTGGCGGGGGCTCGTGCGCGGGATCACCGGGCGCACCCGTCGCTCGACGCCGCTGTCCGCCACACCCGGACCACCACCCCGGCGAGCACGAGCGCCGCCGCGACGAACAGCGGCGCCACGAAGGCCGCACCGGTGGAGGCCAGCGAGGTGGACGACGCCGTCGGCGACACCGGTGGCCCCGCGACCGCGTCGTCCGCGCTCGCGGTCACCCCGAGCCCCACGGTCGCTCGGAGTCCCATGAGCCCGTCGTCGGCCGAGGCTCCCGCGGTGTCGGCGACGGCGAGCTCGACGAGCAGCCAGGTCGCACCGTCGCCGTCGGGATCGGAGACCGGCACACGGAGGGTGTCGGGCTCTCCCGGACCGACCGACAGGACCCGCTGCCCGCCGTCGCAGACCGGCACGGCATCGAGTCCTCGCCAGGGCCGCTCGCACGCCGACACGGCGACCCGGAGGCCGTCCGGGTGCTCGGCGAGCGCTCCGTCCCGACGGAGTTGCACCTCCGTCGCGATCAGCCCTGGTCGGTCGACACTGGTGCGCACCTGCCAGTGGACCGGTCGACCGGGCTGCAGCTCGGGTGCGCGCAGCGGGTACGGCGATGCCTCGAGCACGAGACCGCCCGGTACTCCGGTCTCGGGAACGACGTGCCACCCCGCTGCGACGGCCGCACCGCCGCTGGCGAGCCCGAGGACGGCGCAGATGACCGCTCCGGCCGCGGTGACTCCCGCACGAGCGCCCGCCGTACGACTCATGCTCGCGCTCCGGTGTCGTCGTCCCGAGCGGTCCGTCGTGCTGGCCAGAACGACCACACGACGAGCAGGCCGACCGTCGCCACCGCCAGCCCGCGGGCAACGGGGGTCGAGGACCACTGCAGCACGTGCCCGAGCCCGGGGGCGCTGGCGACGGTGAGCCGGGCCTCGCGGACGACCGAGGGATCACGGTCGATCGTGTCGTTCGCGTCGCCCCGCATCGTCAGCGACCTCGCCTCCGGGTCACCCGGCACCCGATCGACGGCGACCACGCGGTGGGTCACCGGCAGCTCGGATCCCGGTCGCGGGACCGTGACGACCTGCCCCGGTCGCACGTCAGCCGCTGCGATCCGCTCGGACACGACGACCGCCCCGGCGGGGATCGTCGGGCTCATCGACCCGGTGGTCACGACCACGAGCGACAGCCCCGTCGTCGTGGCGACGACCCACCACGCGACGCAGAGGACACCGACGACCCCCGCCACGGCGACGACGACGGCTCGCAGGCGGTGCAGCACGCCGCGACGGCGTGCAGCGGCGGTCGAAACCACTGCCGCGCTGTCCTGCACCGGAACGACCCCGGTCACCTCGAGGTGGCTGCGAACATCCATGCCGGCGCCGCGGTCCGTCCCTGCAGTGCGTCGAGCGCGACCCCGGCGGGCAGCGACGGCGTGGTCGGGAGCGACACCTCGAAGCAGTACGCCTGCTCCGAACCGGCGTCCGCCGCGAGCGCCTGGCTCGCGGCGGCTCCGGTCGACGCAAGGGACCCGTCGGCGATGACGGTGCCGGTGGTGAAGGCCGTCGCACCGCACGGGACGCCGTCGGCCGTCGTCGCGACGCGGACCTGCAGGGCTTGCCAGAGCAGCTCGCCGGGGTCGGAGGTCGTCACCCCGGTCGCGGTCTCCGCCGCCGCCATCCGCACGTCGCCCGCGATCGAGCCCGCCACCGTCCGGAGTCGGACACCGGCGTACGTCGCGTCGCCCGGCGAGAGCGCGATGCCGTCGAGGCCGAAGGTCATCTCCTGGCCGGGGTTCTCCTCGGCCTGCGTCCACCCGGAGTCGAGCGCCGCGGTGACGTTCTGCTCCACCTCGAAGGTGGAGGTCCCGATCCCCGGCCCTCCGGTCCCGTTCCCGCCGAACACCCACTCGGTGTCCGTCCACGACGCGAGCGTGTACCCGACCCCGCCGACGACGAGGGCGCCGCCGGCGACGAGCGCCGCGGCCCTGGTGCGCCGCGAAGCGGGCGCGCTGGACTGTCCTGACATCGTTGCTCCTGATCCGTGCACGCGGACGCCGGTGGTGGGCCGGTCCGACACGGCGGGAGCTGGTGAGGTCCCCCGTCGGCGGCTGTCCGCTCTTCTGGGGACATGCTGCCGGACCTCCGGCCGGAAGACAAGCCAACCGCGAGGATTGCTCCGGAGACTACGGACGGGAGGCGCGGTGCCCGCTGGCACCGCGCCTCCCGTCCGTCAGCTGGTCGCCGCGCAACGGTCGCGCCCGTTCAGACGGACGCCTCCGTCCCGCGGACCTTCCCCACCACGACGTCGACGATCCCGGCGATGAGCGCCGCCGCGACGAAGACCAGGGAGACCCCGAGCCCGAGCGGCAGGCCCTGCGAGTAGTCGCCCTTCGTGCTCGCCAGCGACGAGTAGAACACGCTGCCGACCGCGGCGATGCCGATCGCCGAGCCGACGCGGGCCCCCACCTGGATGAGACCACCTGCGGACCCGCCCTGCTGGACCGGTACCTCGGAGAGCGTGAGCGTCTGGTTCGGCGAGATGGTGAGACCCGACCCGATGCCGGCGACGAGCAGCGGCAGCACGAGCCACCAGCCGAGGTCCGGGCCGTAGTGTTCCGCGACGACCCAGACGACCGCGCCGAGGCCGATGAGCACCAGCACGGTGCCGACCACGATGAGCTGCCGACCGAAGCGGTGCACGATCCGGCCGCCGACGGTCGACGCGATGCCCGAGCCGATGGCGAACGGCACCGACGCGACGCCCGCGAGCAGCGCGGAGTACTGCAGGCCCGACTGCAGCGCCAGGGTGAGGACGAAGAACAGCGGGGTGAACCCGGCGAAGTAGACCGTGGCGAGACCGACCCCGAGCGAGAACGACCGACGGCGGAACAGCCGCAGGTCGACCACGGGCTCGTGGTCCCGGCCGTAGCGGCGCTCCCAGAGCACGAACAGCACCGCGAACACCACCGCGGCGACGACGAGCCACCACTTGGCGTTGCTCTTCCACTGCTCCGACTGCACGAAGGGCAGCAGCAGCGCGACGACCGCGGCGCCGAGCAGGACGATCCCGACCGGGTCGAAGTCGTGCTTCTGGCCGCGCTCCGCCTTCGGCGTGGTGGGCAGGTAGCGGAAGGCGAGCAGGATCGTGACGAGCCCGACGGGCAGGTTCACGAAGAAGACGAAGCGCCACCCGTTCTCGGTGCCGAACGCCGTGATGAGCAGGCCGCCCACCAGCGGACCGATCGCGGTGGCGATGCCGACGGTCGCGCCGAACAGGCCGAAGGCGGTGCCGCGCTCCTTGCCGCGGAACAGCTGCTGGATGAGCGCGGTGACCTGCGGGGTGAGCAGACCGCCGGCCAGGCCCTGCACCAGGCGGGCGACCACGAGCACGAACCCGTTCGGGGCGAAGCCGCAGAGCGCGCTCGCCACCGTGAAGAGTGCGACACCGACGACGAACATGCGGCGACGGCCGACGGCGTCACCGAGCCGACCGCCGGGCACGAGCAGCAGTCCGAACGCCAGGGCGTACCCGGACAGGATCCACTGGACGGCCTCGGGGGTCGCGCCGCTCAGGCCGCTCGAGATGGACTGGAGTGCGACGTTGACGATCGACACGTCGAGCAGGACGATGCCGCCGCCGAGCAGGCAGATGACGAGTGCCTTCCACCGGTTCGGGTCCGGGGCGTCGTCCTGCTGCTGCGCCGGTCGTCCGCCGGTCGGCTGCTGCTGGTCGGGGTGCTGCTCGGGGTGTTGCTCGGCCTGCGGTCCCGAGGGCTGCTCGGCGCTCGCGGCGTGGTGCGCGGTGTGGTGCGCGACGGTGGGAGCCGCATCGGGCTCGACGGGTCTGCGGTGTTCGGCTGCCATGACGATGCCACGCTAGGCCGGGCCCTCGGGGCGATCCGCAGGCTGTGCGGTTCTTGTCCCCCGATCCGACCCGCGGACGCCGAGGACACCTCGGACACAGCGGACGCCCCGGACGCCCCGGACGGGCCGGACGGGCCGGAGGGGCCGGAGGGTCAGCGCCCCGTGCGCTGCAGGCCGTCCGCCGCCCTCCCCAGGAGCCAGTTGACCGCCCAACCGAGCACGCCGACGACCGGCACCAGGACGATGACGAGCGTCCAGACGATCTTCACCGCGTCGCTCCGGCGTCGGTCGCGCCAGACCTGCACCAGCGCCAGCACGTCCAGGGTCAGCAGCAGCACGAGCACCAGCACGTGGGCACCAGCGAGGTTCTCGAACACGTCGTCCTCCTTCGTCGTCGGAGGTCCCACGCTAGGACGCGCCCCGTGTCGGTCGCGTCCTCCGCGAGGACGACCTCACTCCCCCCTGGTCGGCGTCGACCAGACTGGAGCGATGGAGTCGTGCACGTTCTGCAGCATCATCGCCGGCGGGGAACCGGTCACCTGGGTCGAACGCGAGGAGCACGCCGTCGCCTTCGCCCCGCTCCCGGCGTCGGCGCTGGCGCCCGGGCACACGCTGGTCGTCCCGGTCGCCCACACCGCGGACCTGCTCAGCGCCGACCCCACCTCGCTCGCAGCCTGCACGGCGCTGGCGCGACGGGTCGGCCTCGCCCTGCGGGGTGCCCTCGGCGCGACCGGGACCGTCCTCCTGCAGGCCTCCGGCACCGACGCCGGGCAGAGCGTGCCGCACCTGCACTTCCACGTGGTGCCCTGCTGGCCGGACGACGGCACGACGCACTGGCCGGAGCCGCCGTCGGCGCACGTGCACGACGGCGATCCGTACGCCGACCTGCGGGCGATGTTCGATTAGGCGCGGCACCGGATGTCATCCCGGAGGAGCACGTCGGTCCTCCGCTGTGCCGATCCCGCCGTGGGCCGCGGTGCGCTGTGATCGTCCCAGACACGAAAGGCTCGACATGCCCCGCTCCACGATCACCGCTCCCCTCGCCGTCGGCGTGCTCGCCCTCGGCGCCCTGACGCTCACCGGCTGCTCGGCCCTCGGCGACCTCGCCCACGACCGGGTGACCTCCGAGGCCTCGAGCCGCGCCGACCTCGACTCCGCACCCGACTGGCTGCCCTCGGACGCCAGCGACATCACCTCGGTCGCAGGCACCGGCGGGAAGGGCTCCGACACGACCCCGACCACGCTGGTCTTCACGAGCACCGACGGTGTCACCGACGACGCCTGCAGCACGACGCCCCGGCAGTCCGCGCCGACGATGGACGTCGACGGTGCGCCGGACGTGTACAAGGCCACCTCGGTGCTGCGGTGCGGCCCGTGGTCGATGACGTCGACGGGTGACCGCTGGGTCGCCTGGACGCCGAACCCGGGCGACGGCGGGTCCTGACGTGCCCCGTCCCCGCGGCCGCCACCGACGCACGAGGACGCGGCGCGCCCGTCCGTTCGGCGAGCACCGCGCCACGGTCGCCGTCGCGGCCCTCTCCGCCGGCCTCGGCGCCCTCGTCGTCACCGGCGCCGAGGCCGCGCACCGGATCGTCGAGCTCGGCGAACGCACCGGGTCGAGCGCAACGGTGGCCGCGATCCTGCCCGTCGTGGCGTGGGTCTTCATCGGGATCGCCCTGTACGTCAGCGCCGTGGTCGCGTCCAACACCTGCGCGACCGTCATCGCCGGCCGCACCCGCTCGCTCGGACTGCAACGTGTCCTCGGTGCCACCGGTCAGCAGCTCCGCTGGCAGGTCACCCGGACCGGGGCGACCTGCGGGATCGTCGGCGCCGCCGTCGGCACCGTCCTCGGCGCGGTCGTCGCGGACGCCGCGCTCGCCGTCACCGCGGCCGCGGACGTGCTCCCGTCGCTCGGCGTCGTCGCCCCGCCGTCCCTGGTCCCGATCGGGCTCCTGGTCGCGGTCATCACGACGGTCGCGTTCCGCATCGGCTCCCGCGCCGTCCTCACCATCTCCCCGCTCCGCGCGCTCGAGGCCGGCGTCGAGGCCGCTCCCGGCACGACCCGTTCCGTCGGCCGCACGGTGACCGCGAGCACGCTCTCCCTGCTCGGCACGGCGGGGCTCGGCGTCGCCGTGGTGCTCGGCGCGACGAGCGTCGACTCCCTGCTGCTCGCGGTGGCCTGCGGTGCCCTGTCGTTCACGGGCGTCGTGGTCGCCGCCCCGGTGCTGCTCCCCGCCGTCCTGCGGATCGCGGCCGCCGCGTCCGCCCGGTCGGTCGTGCCGGCGATGGCCGCACGGAACTCGCTCCGGGCGCCGAAGCGCACCGCCCGCGCGACGGTGGGGCTGCTCATCGCGGTGACGCTCATGGCCACGTTCGCCGTCGGGTTCTCGACCTACGCCAGCATGCTCCAGGGCCAGGCCGCGGACGACCCCGAGTACTACCGCGGCATCCAGGAGCAGTTCGACCAGCTCGCGGTCATGTTCACCGGCCTCGTCGGTGCCGCGGGGGTCATCGCGGCCGCCGGGGTCGTCGCCGTCACGGCCCTGACGACCGCGCAGCGGGGACGTGAGCTCGGACTGCTCCGGGTGGTGGGCGCGACGCGGCAGCAGGTCCGCGCGCTCGTCCTCGCGGAGACGGCGATCACGGTCGCGGTCGCGGTCGTGCTCGGCGGGCTGCTCGGCACCGCGTACGGCTGGGCCGGGGCGTACACCCTGCTCGGCGCGACGAAGGGTGCGGAACTCATCGCGCCCGTCGTGCCGCTCTGGCTCGTGGTCGTCGTGGTGGTCGGCGCTGCGGGCACCGGGCTCGCCGCTGCGCTCGGCCCGGCGGCACGAGCCGTGCGGGCGGCCCCGGTGACCGCGCTCCGGTACGAGTAGCGCCCGACGGGGCCGGGGGGGTGTCGCGGGGTCAGCCGGCCGCCCGACGCACGAGCTCCCGGAGCCGCTGCTCGACCTCGTCGGTCCACTCGACGACGGCGAACGAGGTCGCCCACATCGCGCCGTCGTCGAGCGTGGCGTCCTCCTGGAACCCGACGGTCGCGTAGCGCGCACCGAACTTCGAGGCCGGCTGCACGAAGGTGACGACCTTGCCGTCCCGCGCGTACGACGGGAACCCGTACCAGGTCTTCGGATCGAGCTCCGGAGCGACCTCGGTCACGAGCACGTGGTAGCGCGCGGCCAGGACCTGGTCGAAGCCCTCGAGTGCCTCGATCGCGGCCGTGCACGCCTCGCGCTCGGCCTCGCGCTTCGCGGCGCCCTTCAGCCCGCGCGTCGCCTTCCGTTCCGCTGCTGCCTGCTGCATCGCGGCTCGCTCCGCGTCGCTGAACACCTCGGCCATGCCCGTCTCCCTCACCGATCCGCCCGGTCCGCGACCGGTGCTGACGGCATCCTGGCACCGCCGGTGCGGACCGCGCGACCCGGCGGACGGGAGGCACGGTGCGGGTCGACCACGAGCCTCCCGTCCGTCCCGGCGCACGCCCGTTGCCCACGGACGACAGGAGCGCGCCGGTCCGAGGACCGACGCGCTCCTGTCTGCGCTGGGCTGGGTGTCAGCGGGTGGTGCGTCCGGCGCGGGGCAGGAGCACGCCGAGGACGATCATCGCGACGGCGAGGAAGGCGTGCAGGACGTTGTCGGCGCTGTTCAGCGGGACGAAGTTCGCAGCCCCGGCCATGCCGGCGACGAAGAGGCCGAAGACGAACAGCACGGCGTAGACGATGCCGCCGATGAGCAGGTACGAGCGCGAGCCCGCGGCCGAACGGGCGGCGAGCAGGCCGACGATGCCGAACAGCAGGTGCACGATGTTGTGGAGCACCGACACCTGGAACAGGCCGAGGAGCATGGCCATCGAGCTGTTGCCCGCGAAGGACAGCGTGCCCATGTCCATCGTGAGTCCGGGGATGAAGCCGGCGATGCCGACGATGAGGAAGACGATCCCGAAGAGCAGTGCGCCCTTCTGGACGAGGGTCGAACCGGTACGGGGGGTTGCTGCGCTGGACATGTGGTCTCTCCTTGTGTGCGAGGACCGGGTCGTGGTTCCGGTCGGGGACGTGACGCGTGTCACGCTCGGTTGCCTTTGACGGTAGACATGCAGCCTGCTCTCGGTTTCCCCCCGTCCGGGGGCACGCGCCGAACGGACAGGACCCGTCGTACGGTGGGAGGGTGCGGGAACTCGACTGGGACGGCTACCGGAACGTGCGGGACCTCGGCGGGCTCCCCACCCCGTCGTCCCCGACCGGTGCGACGCAACTCGGCCGGATCGCACGCGGTCCGCGCCGCGAACTGCTCACTGACCGAGGCTGGCAGGACGCACGCGTGTGGGGGCTCCGGTCGGTGGTCGACCTGCGGTGCGCCGACGAGGTGGGGCGTCGCGAGGGCGATCCCCTCGTCGCTCCGGACGCCCTCACCGACATCACCGTCGTCGCGGCCCCGACCGAGGACCAGGACGACCCGGAGTTCCGCGGGGTGTGCTTCCCGATCCTCGACTCCCCCGAGTACTGGCGGCACAACTGGCGGATCCTGCCCGACCTGGTGCTCGGTGCGCTGCGGGCGATCGCGGACGCGCCGTCCGGGGTGCTCGTGCACTGCAGTGCGGGGCGCGACCGGACGGGCATGATCAGCACGCTGCTGCTCGCGAACGCCGGCGTCCCGCCGACGGCCGTCGCCGAGGACCACGCGGCTTCCGTCCGCGCGATGGCCGGCACCGGGACCCACGCTCCGGGTGACCGCCAGGCGACCTGGGATGCCGACCAGGTGACCGAGTGGCTCGCCACCGTCACACCGATCGTCGAGGACGTCGCCGCCGACGTCGACGCGGCGTTCGCCGCCGTCGGTGCCGACGACGACCTGCGCGCACGGTTGCGCGCCCGACTCACCACCCCCTGACCACGCGGGAGCCGTCGGACGGGAGGCACGCTGCCGGCCCGCACCGCGCCTCCCGTCCGTCAGCTGCGCCCCGCCGTCGACTGCTCAGGTCGGTCGTGGGGTCACGGCCCGGGGACGGTGACGCGGACGGCGCTGATCCGCCCGGCGCGCGTGCGCGCCGTGGTGTCCGGGTCGTAGCTGTCGGCGGTGGCGAGGTAGAGGGTGCGACCGTCCTCGCCGCCGAGCGCGCAGTCGATCGCGCACAGGCCGGGGGCGTCGATGCGGTCGGTGACCTCGCCGCCCTCGACGACGCGGAGGAACTCCCCCGTGTCCACCGAGCAGACCCAGATCGCGCCCTCGGCATCGACCGTGCTGCCGTCCGGCGTGACGCCCCCGGGCAGCGTCGCCCACTCGCGGCGGCCGGTGAGCGACCCGTCCGGCTCGATGTCGAACGCGGTCAGTCGACCACCCCAGGTCTCGCTGACCACCAGGGTCCGCGTGCCGGGGAGCACGTTCGCGCTGTTCGGGAACACCAGGCCGTCGGCGGCGAGCCGGGCGGAGCCGTCCTGGTCGACGACGTAGAGCGGTCCCGGGCGCAGTTCTTCACCGCCGTACAGGTCGTAGCCGAACGCGCCGACGTACGTCCGGCCGGTCGCCTCGTCGACGACCAGGTCGTTGAGGAGCGACGGTTCGGTCGACGACAGGTCGGCGAACGGCTCGTTCGAGCCGTCGGGACGCACGACCTGGATCGTCCGGGCGTTCATGGCACTGACGATCAGCCGACCGTCGGCGAGCCACCCGAGGCCGGACGACTGGCCGTCGATGGTCGTCTCGAGGCGTGGTCGCGCGTCCGCCGCACCGGGGTCGACCGAGAAGACCTCGCCCGTGTGCATGTCGGAGTACCAGAGCCGGCCGTCGTGCCAGCGGTTGCCCTCGGGGAAGCGGATGCCGGAGACGACCTCGGTCGCGGAGTCGATGGTGGTGTGCACCCGTCCAACCTGCCACTCGGGACTGGCGGTCACCTGGCGCTCGTGGCCGGGGTCCAGCCGAGCTCGGGGCCGAGCCGACCGGCCATGTCCTCGATGATCTGCGCGTAGTCGTCGGGTGCGAACGAGAACGGCAGCGCGAAGGCCACCTCCGTCGCCACCTGGTACCCGGCGTCGGCGCGGAGTCGATCGGCGATCTCGGCCGAGCTCCCGACCAGGTCGGCGGCGAACAGCAGCTTCCCCGGCCCCTGCGGGACCCCGACCCGACCGGCTCGCGCCGCGGCGTAGGCCCGGTACCGCTCGACCTGCTCCGGCGTCGCCGAGTCGGTCGGGATGACCACGAGGCCCTGCGAGACCCGCGCCGCAGCAGGGTCCGGGTGCGCGTCGAGGTAGGCGTCGACCTGCGCGCGCTGGTTCGCGGCGAAGTCCGTGCCGACCTCGCTCCGGGTCACGCTCGAGGTGAGCAGGTGGAAGCCGTGCTCGGCCGCCCACACCGCGGACCGCGTGCTGCCGGTGCCGTACCAGATCCGGTCGGCGAGCCCCGGGCTCTGCGGTTGGACGGTCGTGGCGAACTCCTCGATCCCCCGGCGCTCCACGGTCGCCGTGACGGGGTCGCCGCGCACGAGGTCCCGGAAGCGCAGGAGTCGGTCGTTGCCGAGGTCCTCGTGCTCGGCGGTGTCCGGGTGGATCGCGTCGCGGTAGAGGTCGTAGTGCATGGGCGTCCCCACGGAGAAGCCGGGCTGCAGCCGACCGCCGAGCAGCACGTCCACGGTGCCGAGGTCCTCGGCGAGGCGGAACGGGTTCTCGGCGCCGATCGGGGTGACCGCGGTGCCGAGGGCGATCCGCGAGGTGCGCTGCGAGGCGGCGGCCGTGATCGCCACGGGTGACGAGATGCCGTGCTGCAGGTGGCGGTGCCGGAGCCAGGCACTGTCGAAGCCGAGGGCCTCGGCTCGCTCGATCACGCGGAGCGTCTCCTCGTGGCCGTCGGCCGGGCGCACGGGGTCGAACGAGCCGATGGTCAGGAAGCCGAGGCGCTCGAGGGGCCGGTCGTCGGAGGGCATGCTCCGATCGTCGCAGACCGGGGCGCGGGGCGTCGGTGGTCCCGACGTATCCTGGCTGCATGAGCATGGAAGGCGCTGCCTGGAGCTCGCTGTACAAGATCTCGTCCGCGAAGGACGCCGGGCGGGGCTTCTCCCGCGAGTCGCTCCGGCGGATCATGACGTTCGCCGTGCCCTACAAGGTCCAGCTCGTGGTGTTCATCGCGCTGTCCGTCGTGGGGGCGTTCCTCGCGGTCGCGACGCCGGTGCTCGCCGGCCAGGTCGTCGACGTCATCGCCGCCCGCGGCGCCGTGTCGACGATCGTCTGGTTGGCCCTGGTCATCGCGCTCGTGGCCGTCGCCGACGCCGCGTCGTCGCTGCTGACCCGCTGGTACTCCGCGCGGATCGGCGAGGGCGTCATCCTCGACCTCCGCACCGCGGTGTTCAACCACGTGCAGAAGATGCCGATCGCGTTCTTCACCCGCACCCGCACCGGCGCCCTGGTCAGCCGGCTCAACAACGACGTCATCGGCGCGCAGCAGGCCTTCAGCGGGACGCTCTCCGGCGTCGTCACGAACTCCGTGGCACTCGTGCTGACCCTCGTCGTCATGCTCAGCACCTCGTGGCTGGTGACGGTCATCGCCGTCGTCATGCTCCCGGTGTTCCTCGTCCCCGCACGCCGGATGGGCAGCCGCCTCGCCGCACTCCGCCGCGAGGCCGCCGACCACAACTCCGCGATGAGCACGCAGATGACCGAGCGGTTCTCCGCGCCCGGCGCGACGCTCGTCAAGCTGTTCGGACGCCCCGACGAAGAGGCCGAGGAGTTCCGCGTCCGCGCCGCCCGCGTGCGGGACATCGGCGTCCGCACCGCGATGCTGCAGTTCGTCTTCGTCACCGCGCTCATGCTCGTCTCGGCGCTCGCGCTCGCACTCGTGTACGGGCTCGGCGGCACGCTCGCCCTCGGTGGCCAGCTGAACACGGGCGACGTCGTCACCCTCGCACTCCTGCTCACCCGCCTCTACGCACCGCTCACGAGCCTGGCGAACGCCCGCGTCGAGATCATGAGCGCCGTCGTGAGCTTCGAGCGCGTCTTCGAGGTGCTCGACCTCCGGCCGCTCATCCAGGAGAAGCCCGACGCCGTCACCCTGCCCGACGGTCCCGTCGCGGTCGAGTTCGACGACGTCCGCTTCGCCTACCCGTCCGCCGACAAGGTCTCGCTGGCCTCGCTGGAGGAGGTCTCCACGCTCGACACCCGCGGCGGTGACGAGGTCCTGCACGGCGTCTCGTTCCGGATCGAGCCCGGGCAGACCGTCGCCCTGGTCGGGTCCTCCGGCGCGGGCAAGTCCACGATCGCGCAGCTGCTCTCCCGCCTGTACGACGTCGACAGCGGCGCCGTCCGACTCGCCGGCACGGACGTCCGCGACGTCACCTTCGCGTCGTTGCGGCACACGATGGGCATGGTCACCCAGGACGGGCACCTGTTCCACGAGACCATCGGCGCCAACCTGCGCCTCGCCCGCCCCGAGGCCACCGACGACGAGGTGTGGGACGCCGTGCGACGCGCACGCCTCGAGCCGCTGATCCGGTCGCTGCCCGACCAGCTCGACACCATGGTCGGCGAGCGGGGCTACCGACTGTCCGGCGGCGAGCGCCAGCGCATGACGATCGCCCGGCTCCTGCTCGCGCAGCCCCGCGTCGTGATCCTCGACGAGGCGACCGCCGCGCTCGACTCGACGTCCGAGGCCGCCGTGCAGGCCGCCCTGAGCGAGGCGCTCGACGGTCGCACGGCGATGGTCATCGCGCACCGGCTGTCTACCATCCGGAGCGCGGACCTCATCCTGGTCATCGAGGACGGCTCCGTCGTCGAGCGCGGCACGCACGAGGAACTCCTCGCCGCGGGCGGCCGGTACGAGGAGCTGCACCGGACCCAGTTCGCCGTCCAGGCGGACCAGGCGCCGGACCCCGCTCCGCTGCGCGGGAGCGGCATCCGCTGACGGCGCGACCGCAGCGTCCTGTGACGGGCTGCGGGCGGACGTGCGATCGCGCCCAGCGCCGGCCCGGAGGCGCGTGGTGCGCGCGCCCCGCGCCTCCCGTCCGGCGGCACCGCGGTCCGCAGCCGTCAGCCGCTCCGTGCCCGAGACCGAGATCGGGTCCACGTCCGTGACGATCCCGGTGCACGAACCGCGGCATCCGTGCACCGGGATCGTCACGCGGCGGACGGGACGTGGCCGCCCCGTACTCGGCTCCCGGCTCGCTCGGTGCGACGAGGCGCAGGATGGCGTCGTGTCGTCGCTCACGCCGCCACGGGACAAGGAGTCGAGATGACCGCGTACCACCTCTCGAGGCCGGCCTCGGGATCGTCCTCGGGATCGTCCTCGGAGCGGATCCCTGACCGATGCGGACGGTGAGGGAACACGTCCGTGCGGTGATCGCCGTCGTCACTGCGGCGACAGCGATCGTCGTCATCACCGGTTGCAGTGGAGGAAGCCGCGTGGACTCGGAGAGCAACGGGGCCGTGAGCACTGCCGAGGCCCGGCAGTCCGTGCAGGACATCGTCGACCGGACTGCCTCCTCACTCGAGGGCGACTGGGAGGTCTACAGCGGGCCCTCGGTCGAGCAGTGCAGCAAGAGCGACGGCAGCGACGGCGCTGCCTACAGGTACATCAAGGCTCTCGCGAAGCCGACCGGTGAACCCGAAACGGACATCGCCGTCGTCGAGAAGCTGTGGGAGGAAACCGGGATCACCACGCAGCCGTACGAGAGCGGGGGCGACGACCCGATCCTCGGTCTCCGCGGCGCAGGAGGCCCGACCACGTCCATCAGCTTCCTGGCGGACACCCGTCGGTACACGGTCTCAGCAACGTCCGAGTGTGCTGACGGGGACGCCGTCGAGATGCAGCGCAACGGCGAGTGACGAGCGGCGGAGATCCTCGACGGATCAGTGCGGCCCGAGCAGCTCGACCCCGTAGCTGACGACGACCGCCCGCAACTCCTCCAGGTACGTCTGCGCCTGCTCCGTCAGGGGCACCGAGGAGTGCGCGATCCACCCGATCTCGATGCGCTCGTCGACGTCGAGCGGGATGGCGACGATCTCCGGGTCGAGGTCGTCACTGATGAGCCCGGTCGAGATCGTGTACCCGCCGAGCCCGATCATGAGGTTGAAGATCGTCGCCCGGTCCGACACCCGGATCTCCCGCTTGCTCGACATCGTCGACAGGATCTCCTCGGCCAGGTAGAAGGAGTTGTTCGCGCCCTGGTCGAACGTCAACCGCGGCAGCTCGGCGAGGTCGTCGAGCGTCGCCCGCTCCTGCGACGCCAACGGGTTCCGCCGGGCGACGAAGACGTGCGGCTGTGCGACGAACAGCGGCGTGAACACGACCCCGGCGTCCCGCATGAGCTTGCCGAGGACCTGCCGGTTGAAGTCGTTGCGGTAGAGGATGCCGAGCTCGCTCCGCAGCGTCCGGACGTCCTCGATGATGTCCCACGTGCGGGTCTCGCGCAGCGAGAACTCGTACTGGTCGGCGTCGGCACCCTCGACCATCCGCACGAAGGCCTCGACCGCGAAGGAGTAGTGCTGGGCCGACACCCCGAGCAGCCGGCGCGACGCCTGGCGCCCGACGTACCGCTGCTCGAGCAACGACACCTGCTCGACGACCTGGCGGGCGTACCCGAGGAACTCGACGCCGTCGACGGTGAGCACGACCCCACGTGCGGACCGGGTGAAGAGCGGCCGGCCGATGCGAGCCTCCAGGTCCTTCATCGCGGCCGACATGGTCGGCTGCGAGACGTAGAGCAGGTCTGCGGCCGCGCTGATCGATCCTTCGGAGGCGACCTCGATGAAGTACCGCAGCTGCTGCAGGGTGATGTCGTTCGCAACGCGAGCCATAGGAACAGGCTATGCGACCGCATAGCGTCTCGGTATTACCTGATGACCCGCGCCTCCCGTCATGATCGGAGGACCCTTCCCACAGTGCCCGCGGGCGCTCGACGACCGGACTCCGGACCATGGCGAACGACATCACCTTCAGCATCAGCAGGACACGCTTCGACGAGGACTACTCCCCCGCCGAGAGCTCCCGCCTGACGACGAACTTCGCGAACCTGGCCCGCGGGGAGCACCGCCAGCAGAACCTCCGCAACGCGCTCGCGCTCATCGACGGGCGCTGCAACGACCTGGCCGGTCACCCGGACGCGGATCGCTACCGCGTCGAGCTCGACATCGTGTCGGTGACGATGCAGTTCGAGGACGGCGGTCTGGTCGAGCGCTTCCCCTTGATCGAGGTGCTCGACGTCACGATCGTCGACCAGCACTCCGGCGATCGCCACCAGGGCATCGTCGGCAACAACTTCTCGTCGTACCTGCGGGACCACGACTTCGCCGTCCGCCTGCCGTCGGCTCCCTCGCTCCCCGCCGACTTCGGGCTGCTGCACGGGCAGCTCTTCCAGCACTTCCTGCGATCGGACGCGTTCGGGTCGGAGTTCGACGCGGAGCCGGTCGTCTGCATCAGCGTCTCGACGAGCCAGACCTACCGGCAGACGGGCGTCGTCCACCCGGTCCTCGGTGCGGAGTACGAGCACGAGCACTCGTCGCTCACCGACGACTACTTCGGTCGCATGGGCATGCAGGTCCGGTACTGCATGCCGCCGGGGTCCAAGGCACCGCTCGCCTTCTACTCGCGCGGCGACGTCCTGACCGACTACTCGGACCTGCAGCTCATCGGCACGATCGCCACCATGGAGACGTTCCAGAAGATCTACCGGCCGGAGATCTACAACGCGAACGAGGTCGCGCCGAGCACGTTCCGCCCGACCCTCGAGCACGACGACTGGACGTCGACCGGCATCGCCTACGACCGCGAGGAACGCAGCCGCCTCGGCGTCACGCAGGGCCGGTGGACCGAGGAGCACCTCGTCACACCGCACCGCGACTTCCTCGACCGCTGGCTCGCCGAGCAGACCGCACACGCCGGCCAGGCTCTTCCCGCCGCCCCCGCTGCCCTCACCCACTGACCGACTGGACCCCCACGCGCATGAGCACGCTCCTCCCCACCGCGATCGTCGGCAGCCTGCCGAAGCCCTCCTGGCTCGCCGAGCCCGAGCGACTCTGGTCCCCCTGGCTGCTCGAGGGTGACGCCCTCGTCGAGGGCAAGCAGGACGCGCTCCGCTCCGCTGTCCACGAGCAGGAGCGCAACGGCATCGACATCGTCAGCGACGGCGAGCAGACCCGGCAGCACTTCGTCACCACCTTCATCGAGCACCTGGACGGCATCGACCAGGAGCGCAAGGAGACCGTGCGCATCCGCGACCGCTACGACGCCGCCGTGCCCACGGTCGTCGGCGCGGTGAGCCGCCCGGAGCCGGTGTTCGTCGAGGACGCGAGGTTCCTCCGCGCCCAGACCGACCGGCCGATCAAGTGGGCACTCCCCGGCCCGATGACCATGATCGACACCCTCTCCGACCAGCACTACAAGAGCCGCGAGAAGCTGGCGTGGGAGTTCGCGACGATCCTCAACCAGGAGGCACTCGAGCTCCAGGAGGCCGGCGTGGACGTCATCCAGTTCGACGAGCCAGCCTTCACCGTCTTCCACGACGAGGTGCAGGACTGGGGCGTCGCCGCACTCGAGCGCGCCGCCGAGGGCCTGCGCGCCGAGACCGCCGTGCACATCTGCTACGGCTACGGCATCGAGGCGAACAACCGGTGGAAGGAGACCCTCGGCGCCGAGTGGCGGCAGTACGAGCAGTCGTTCCCGCTCCTGAAGCAGTCCTCGATCGACATCGTCTCCCTCGAGTGCATCCACTCCCACGTCCCGCTCGAACTCGTCGAACTCATCCGCGGCAAGAAGGTCATGCTCGGCGCGATCGACGTCGCCACCGAGCAGGTCGAGACGCCGGAAGAGGTCGCCGCGGTCCTCCGCCGCGCCCTCGACCACGTCGACGCCGACAAGCTCATCCCGAGCACGAACTGCGGCATGGCGCCGCTGGCGCGCGGGGCGGCTCTGCAGAAGCTCGGTGCGCTCTCCGCGGGTGCGGACATCGTGCGCGCCGAGCTCGCGAACGTCGCGGTACCGGCAGCGCGGTAGTCCCCTGCTCCGCAGGACGGCTCGCCCCAACAACCGGGCGAGCCGACCGCCGTGTCCCCGCCTGCGCTGGTCTCGATCCGGCCTGGAGGCAGGGGTCGCTCCTGGCGGGTCGGTCACATGTGTGGGCACCTGCGCGTCGGCGCGGGGCTGGCCGCCAGCCAGCTCGAGTTGGTCACCTCCTGACCGCCGCGGCTCATCTCATCGACGTCGCTCGCCACGCCCTGCGAGCTCCCGTTCGATGACGGCTGAGGCGATGCGGTCCGGAGTGAAGAGCCGCTGCGCCAAGGCATGTACGACCGCCGTCACGCCACCCGCAGACACGATGGCAGCACCTGCAGCACGTACCTGTCCGTTGATCCAGATCGTCGCATCCCGTCGTTGCCAAGCAACCGTCCGCGCCGGGTCGTCCAGGTCTCCCAGAGCCCAGTCCGCATATCGGCAGAGGTCCTCGAACGTCGACCAGACGCCCCCTGCAGCTGCATAGGGCGACCCGGTCATCGTCCACGGCTCGACGGGCCGACCAAGCCTCCGCGGCACGACTCTGGCTGTCTCCAGTGGAGCTGTCGTGGCCGTGGTGATGCCCGCTGGCTCGAGGACCTGCTTCCGTACCGTTCGGAACCAGTTGCCGTCGACGTCGTCGAGTAACTCACCGAGCAGGGCGTAGCCGAGGTTCGAGTACGCAAACTGTCCGCGGTCTCCGCTGCGAACGACGCTGTCCGGATCCAGAGGGGCTCCGATCGTCGGAAGGTACGGATCGCGGAACGGCACCAGTCCCATACCGACGTGCAGGCGAGGGAGTCCCGAGGTGTGCTCAATCAGGTCTTGGACGGTGAAGTCAGCCCCCGGGAACCAGGGCGCGAACTGACGGACCTCGCGATCAAGCGGAAGCACCATCGTCGCAGCGGTCCCCACGAGTCCCTTGGTGATACTTCCCCACTCGACCAGAGCAGCCCTTGCGTACGGCCCGCTGGCGGGACGCACAGAACGCCAGCCCCACTCGTCGCCGATGCTCGCCCGCCAGTGTCGCCGTACTCTCAACAGATCTCTCATCAACTGTCTCCTCTCGACAGCCGGCCAATGCGCGGCGTAGCAGGGCCGCCCGGCGGCGCAAGCGCACCACGTGATGGTTCACGAAGAGAAGGTCGTACGCCGCCATGACGAGCGCGAACGACGTGAGCCCCATCAGCACTGCAATCGCCAGATGGAACGTCAGCATCACCGCAACAGCCAACGGTCTTCCTTGGCGGAAGAGCACGAGCACTGGGAAGAACACCGATGCGAGCACGGTCGCGTACGCGCCGATGACGAGAACCCAATCCGATTGCAGGACGAACGGCGTCACGCCGGGCAGGAAGAACTCCGGAACGCTCAGGATGTAGTACAGCGCGATTCCGTCCTGCCACAGCTGACCCTGGACCTTGTACAGGCCCGCCATGAGGTACACGACCACGACCTGCGTCACGAGCAGGAGGAGTCCGGTGTTGTTGCACACGCTCGCGATCACCCCGACGGGCTCGGAACGGATTCGACGAACGGTGAAGGCGGAGTAGCACCGCGTGAGGAGGAGGAAGCAAGTCGCCGTTGAGGCGAGCGCGTCGCCGCCGTCCATGAGCCCCGGATTCGCCATGTACAGCGGCCAGATCAGGACCCAGTGCACCGCAAGGAGCGCGCGACCTCCGACGCCGAGCATGACGAGCACCGCGATGACAAGACCCGCATGAAAGAGAAGCTCGAAGACCCACGGATCCTCGGACAAGCCGTACAGGCTCCACGTTCCGATGCTTGCGGCGGAATCTCGGATGCCCGCAGTGCCGTACACACCGTCAGGACCGAAGAGCAGAAGACGGTCGCTGTACTGCCCGACGTAGATCGACACGGATACCAGTCCGAGCACAGCACGGAGGAGACTCAGGGCCTCGAGCGCTCGAGGCGCGTCCGTCATCCACTCGATGACGCTGACCAGTCGACGCCACAAGAGATGCGTCACAGTCGGATCCACGCCGAGTCGATGGTGCTCGGCTGAGCGTCGCGAGGTGCTGACCCTCGCTGCGACCACGGAGGCAACGCCTTGGTCACGAAACGGAGCTGCACCGCGGTCGGCCGCTGATCGTCGCGTCCACAACCGACAGTCAAAGCCGCGTAACGAGCGAGCACTTCCTCCGCCTGACGCCGAACGCGTTCATCCGGCGGCGCCAGGTCCGCGTTGTGCTTCTTCAACAATCGCTCGGTCAGGTCGTCTTCTGCGAACCGCTGCAGCACCGCACTGCTCACGATTCGACTCTCGCGCGGTGGGAAGAAGCGGCTCCCTTGAGTACGAACGATTGCCTGCGAGGTGATGTCCCTCCAGTCCGTCGCATTGCCGTTGCATTCGAACCGCGCAATGACCCCCCGTTCATCACTGACCGGATCAGGAGCGAACAACTGCCAGTTCTGGGAGAAGTACGGGTTCAACATCGAAGCGGCACCACCGACGTCGAACTTGATCGGTGTCAACGGCCCCGCCAGAACCATCGCCATGGCTCCGAAGGTGGCGACCAGAGTGAGGCCGAGTGCAGCAAGCACCGTCCGTCTCATTGCTGTCCCTCCGACGGAGGCGGGTCCAGCGCTGATACCGGACCCGCCTGACCTGGTCATCGATCGAAGTACGCCTTCTCTGCCTCCGACGACCCCTGGGGGGTGTCTGCGGCGTACCCGAGCACGCTCGCCATGCGCGCGACGTTGCCCGCAGCTCGCGGCGCATGAGCGGCCTTGAACCCCGCCCACAGCGCCTTGGCGACGCCCCCCACCCCTCGCGGACTCGCTTCGGCCGCCGCAGTCTGCGAAGAGCCAGCCTCCACTGCCTGCGCCATGGCGCTCGTTTCGCTGTACGAATCGGCCTCTGCGGGCGCCGCGAGGGCGACGATCGCCCCCAGGGCGACGAAACCACTTGCGAGCGCCACAATCGTTTTCCGGTTCATGATGCAACCCCTTCTTGTCGATTGATACATCAATACCGGCACCTCTGGTGTGCTGTCTACCTTGCAAGTGCGATGGTTAACCCTTGGAAACGTCCCGCTTGAACTCGTCGAGCTCGTCCGCGGCAGGAAGGTCATACTCGGCGCGATCGACGTCGCCACCGAGCAGGTCGAGACGCCCGAGGAGGTCGCCGCGGTCCTCCGCCGGGCACTCGACCACGTCGATGCCGACAAGCTCATCCCGAGCACCAACTGCGGCATGGCGCCGCTGGCGCGCGGGGCGGCCCTGCAGAAGCTCGGCGCGCTGTCCGCCGGCGCGGACATCGTGCGGGCCGAGCTCGCGAACGTCGCGGTACCGGCGGGCCGCTAGCGACACGACCAGCCGATGCGGCTCGGCGTCCTCGCTCGCGTTCACAGCTCCGCAGGGTCGAACCAGGCAGACTCCGACGGGGGAGCGCATACCTTCTCGCGTACTTCGTCCCTTCGCAACACCGCCTCCACGAGCATCGGGTACACCCCGGGCGAAAAACGGATCTCATGAGAACAGTGGCCCGGTCCCTGCTCATCCTGGGTGCTACCGGGGCAGCAGTGCTGATGATCGCCGGCTGTTCGACCAGTCGCCCCGACGAGGAGCCGAACGTGAACCGCCCTTCCGCCCGATCAGAGCCACGCGCGACGGACGCGAAAGCCGCCTGGGACGACCTGAACGAGCGGATCGAGTCGACCCAGTTGATGGTCCCGGGCGAGTGGGAGGCGTCGGACTCCGGCGCGTCAGCATGCGGGACCTCCGGGGCGCAGTGGGGCATCACCCGACTGGGTCCGGGTGCGAGCGCCGACGACCGAACGCGGATCATCGCCCGGATCGAGACTGCGTGGAAGGACAACGGTTGGGAGCCGACACGGAGCACGTTCGGCGGTGATGCACCCGGACTGCAGCTCCGCTACCCGGCCGGCGGAGTCTTCGATGATGGCTTCTTCGTGGAGATCGGGATCACGGAGTACGGGTCGAGCATCCAAGCGCAGACGCCCTGCGCGCAAGGCGACGTGAACGTACTGAACGACGAGCAGTACGCGTACGAGCACCAGGACACGACGCGTCTGCCGTCCGCTGGCCCCTCATCCTGAGGCGGTCCAGTCGAACAGGTGACGTTCCTCCTGGTGACCGAGCGCTCGGTGGCCCCACGGTCTGCGCTGCAGCATCCCTCTGGTCCACTCGAGCATTCGAGCAAGGAGCAGCGGTCGAGGCGCGATCCACGGCAGGAGCGACTGCGTCGCGGCGAGGCGGACGGCGGACCGCACGTCGAACACGGACAAGGCGGCTGCGATCGCCCAGAGGTCGAGCACTCCGACCGCCTCGGACTCCGTCGTTCCGCCCGTCTCGCTAGTGTCGAGGCGTGAGGATCAGGGCGGACATGAAGACGGCACGTCGCCTGCAGGCCGACAGGATCACCGGCTCCGCGGTGTCCGTCGCTGCTGCGGCGCTCGCACTGATGGGGTGCTCCGGAGGGCCCTCCTCGGAGAACGAGCAGCCCCCGACCAGGCGAAGGACACCGTCGTCACGATCGTCGACGACACCGCCGGCGCAGTCGGCGGCACTTGGTCGGTCGCGAGCGGTCCGGCGGTCCAAGGCTGCATGCGCGACAACGGTGCACGTGGTGCCGCCTACTTGTTGACGGAGATGCGCGAACAGCGTGCAGGAGATCCCGCCGACGACGTCGCCACGGTCGAACGGCTGTGGAAGGACAAGGGCCTCTCGACCGAACGCCACGAGAGCGGAGGCACCGACCCGACGCAGGGCGTCCGGGGAACGGGCGGCCCGGCCACGAGCATCGACTTCCTCGCCGACGAACGCGGGTACAGCCTCGACGCCGTTTCCGTCTGCACCGCTGGCAATGCAGAGGAGCTCCAGCGGAACGGCGAGTGACAGACCCGCGGAGCATCAGGCACAGGGCGTTGACTACGCACATGATCACCAAGGCGAAGATCCACGAGATCGAGAACGCTCCTGTGAAGGACCGCGACGGCGCATCCGTCGGCAAGGTCGCGCAGGTCTTCCCCTCCGCCGAGGACGGCAGTGCCGCGTTCATCAGCGTCGCAACGGGACTCCTCGGGGGTCACACCGTGCTCGTCCCGGTCGAGGACGCAACGTTCGACGGTAACGACCTGCACGTCGGCTACTTGAAGAGCGCGATCAAGGATGCCCCTTCCCCAGGAGCCGGGAACACCGTGACCGACACCCAGGCGGATGCCGTCCGCAAGCACTTCGGGCTGTCCCCGGCAGGCAAGGCGACCGGCGACATGGGCGACCCGCACGAGAACCTCGACCAGGCCGGTACCGGTCCGGCGGGCGCTGACGACACCGAGGGCGCGGGAGCGACGCCGCCGGCGTGAGCCGCACCAGGATGCTCTTGTGAGCGACGACCGAGACATCTTCGCACCGGAGGTGCGCGGCACCTTCTTCCGCGCGGTGGACCCGCGCTTCCGCGCATCCGCCATCGCAGGGTCACGGTCCGCAGGCCGGTACTCACGTGCTGACGAGCCCACGCTGTACCTCAGCTCGTCGGTCGAGGGTGTGGAGGCCGCACTGGTGGCGCATCCGGACACGCGCGCCACGGAGCCGATGATCGTCGAGGTGGACGTGGTGGCGTCCCGGATCGTCGACCTCCGCGACCGGGCCGCTCGTTCCGAAGCCGTGGTCGACCTCGAGGACGCGACCGCTCCGTGGCAGCAGGTCGTCGCAGACGGTGGCGTCCCGGCCTCGTGGCAGGTCCGAGACCGCCTGGTGGCACTCGGCGCCGACGGCCTGATCGATCCGTCGAGGAAGCGCCCGGGCCTCTGGCACCTCGTGTTGTTCCGCTGGAACACCGACGGTGCGCCGCAGGTACGCGTCCGGACAGAGGCCGGCTGAGACCGTGCCGGGTTCGACGACACGTAGGTGACACTGATACTTCGCTGTTCTCCGCCGGGGACGCTAGCGTCGTCGGCATGGACGGTGCGGTGGTGTTCCCGATGGCCCTCGAGATCGGGGCGGCTGCGCTGGTCACGTGGCTGACGTGGAGGGCCGCCAACGGCTCGCTGCCACGGAACAGCCTCGCCGGCGTCCGGACGTCGGTCACGATGTCGAGCGAGGCGGCCTGGCGGATCGGCCATCGTGCAGCGCTGCGCCCGACGATCGTCTCCGGCCTCCTCGTGACGGCGTGGTGCGCGATCAGCATCGGAGTTCCAGCACTCCACACTCCTGCCGCCGTCCTCGTCGCCGCTGGTCTCCTCGTCGGTGGAGCACTCCTGTCCATCCCGGCCGCCCACCGCGCCGTACGACGAGCGTTGCCCGAGGCTGGAGGCGACGGTTCTCACCCCGATGGCTCCCCCGCGACCCCGTCGCCCGTCTCGAGTGAGAGGGACACTGACGACGCCGATACGGTCGGATGATGCTGTGCACGTGGGTGTCCCATCCCGAGGTGACAGTCGACCCGACCGTCCGGATCCAGGACTGGGGTCTGTCGCCGGTCGGACGGGCCCGCGCCGCACACATCGCGACGCTGTTCCCCCAGCCCCTCCGCATCGTCAGCAGCAGCGAGCGGAAGGCCCTGGACACCGCCGGGATCATCGCCGGACAGTGGGGCTCGGAGTTCGAGGTCGACGAGGACCTCGGTGAGATGGACCGCAGCGCGACCGGTTACCTCGACCCGCGTGAGTTCGAACCGACCGTCGACGCGTTCTTCGCCGAACCGCACCGGTCCGCCCGTGGTTGGGAACGCGCGATCGACGCCCAGAGCCGTGTCGAGCGCGCGGTCCGACGCATCGCGGCACAGACGCCCGAGCGGGGCATCGCGTTCATCGCTCACGGCGGGGTCGGCGCACTCCTGCTGGCGAGCCTCCGACGCGAGCCCATCAGCCGCGCACTCGACCAGCCCGCGATGGGCAGCTCCTTCGCCTTCGACCCGCAGGACTGGACGGCGCTGTCGTCGTGGGAGCACGTCGGCTGAAGCGGGAGGCGGGGGGGCAGGTCCGGCGGCGGCAGATCAGATCGAGAGCAGTACGCTGCCGTCAGGGGAACGCGAGGGGGAACCGTGACCACAGATCATCGGGAACGAGCGACGGCCGGGCAGCTCGAGTGGCCCGCGGTGTCCTGGCCGGGGCTGCCGTAGATGGACCACAAGGACACGCGCTCAGGCCTCCCGTACGACTCATGGCCGGAGTCGGAGGTCGACGACCAGCGCACCATCGCGCAGGTCAACAGCAGCCGGAAGGCCTTCCGCATCACGGCCAGGACCGGCTTCATCATCGCGCCGGCGATGTTCCTCCTCCCGCTCGTCTACCCGCTGCTCGGCCTCGGGTGGCACTTCCTGCCGATCATCTGCATGACGGCGGCGTGGGCCGTGCTCGTCTCCGCGTGCTCGTTCGCCGCGATGACCACCACGGAGCCAGCAGGTCACCCCTGGGTGCACCAGGTGTGGGCGGTACCCGCGGCCGTCCTCGCGATGTTCCCCGGCGGCATCGCCGCCTTCGCGCTGTACGGGTCGGTCGTCGCAACGGTCTACCAGCGAACGAAGTGACGGGCGGGCGCCGCTGCACCCGCAGGACCCGCGCCTCCCGGCCCGGACCGGAGGCGCGCGAGCGCCGCTGACCCGAACGGTGTGCTGCACCAACCGTTGCTCGGTCGACGTGGACGCTGCTAACGTTCGTCGGTCTGGTCCGACGACGGGGAAGGTGGCGACGATGCCGCTCAGTGCCCCTCGTGGACTGTTCCCCACGAAAGCCGCCCCCGAGCTCGTCGGACCGCGGCCCGTCCCTCCCGGAGTCATGGCAACGCAGCACTGAGCTGACCGACACGGTCAGCCCTCCTCGCCGCGAGCGTTCTGCTCGTGTGCTCCTGCACGCCCTTGTCGCCGCTCGGCGGCGGTGCGACGACCTCACGGGAACACCTCCATGCGCTTCACCCCTGCCCGGCTCCGGGCTCCGCTCGCGAGCCTCCACGAGCACCGCTTCGTCACGTTCGCGGTCCTGACCGACACCATCGGCGCCGGCCTCACGCTGCCGCTGACGATCGTCTACTTCACGATCACCACCGACGTGTCCCTGGCGGTGATCGGTGTCCTCTCCACCGTCGCATCGCTGGTGGCCCTCCCGATCGGACTCGTCGGCGGCGTCCTCACCGACCGGTTCGGTGCCAGGGCGTCGATGGTCCTCAACAACCTGCTCTCCGCAGCGGGCTTCACGCTCTACCTCTCCGCCCACGATCCGGTGGTGATCTTCGCGGCGATCTTCCTCGCCAACGCATCCGAACGGCTCTACTGGACCTCGTGGACCGCGTACGTCCACGACCTCGCGGCGGGCCGCCCGTTCGAGCGCTGGTTCGCCTTCCTCGAAGCGACGAAGGCCGCCGCCCTCGGGGCAGGCGCGATCGTCGCTGCGGTCACCCTCGCGCACGGACACCAGGACGGGTTGCGGTGGCTGGTCCTCGCCAACGTCGTCACCAGCGTCGCAGCGGCCGTCGTGTTCGCCACGCAACGCACCGGCCATCGAGCCCCGCAGGCAGCGGCACCGACGGGAGCGGGACCAGCCGATGCCTCCGGGCTGCTCCGCGCCTTCGTCGCCGACCGGTCGATGCGTCTCATCGCGCTCGGCCAGTTCCTGATCGGTCCCGCCATGCTGCTGCCGAACGTCGCGTTCGCCGTCCTGTTCATCGAGCGGTGGGGCGTGTCCCCGGCGGTCGCACCCGTCCAGTTCGCCATCGCCACAGGCCTGTGCGCACTCTTCCAGACATCCGTCACCCGGTGGGTCGCCGGGCGACGGCGCGGGACGCTCATCGCGCTCGGCGCCGTCCTGACCGCTGCGACGACGGCACCGTTGATCGTCCTTCCTCCGCTGCACGGACCGGCCGCGTGGTCCTACGTCGTCGTGGTCGCGGTCGTGCTGGCCGCGGCGGACATGATCTCCCTGCCCGCGGCGAACGCGGTCATGGCTGCAGCGCCGCACCCACGCATCCGTGGCCGAGCCATCGGGGTGTTCCAGACCGCGAGCTCGATCGGGATGGCACTCTTCCCGCTCACCCTCGGACTGCTGGACTCGCGGATGCCCTGGCTGCTGTGGCTCATCGCCACTGGTGTGTTCCTCGGCGCTGCCTGGGCCTGGCACGGAGCGGTCCGCGACCTGCCACAACGGGTCCAGGGAACGGAGCCGACCGACATCGACGGATGAGCGGGGCTCGGCCGGACGGACGGCTGGCTGTCCGGAGGATGCCAGCTACGGGTGGTCGCGCGCCAGCTGGTGGCCCCGACCGGCACGAGGACGACCTGCCACGGACCGGTCGCACCACGCTCCGCCGCACCTGAATCGGTACCGTGCAGGGGTGACTCCCCTGCGTCTGCCGGTCATCTCGTGCAGCCTCGATCCCGTCAGCACCAGTCGCCGGCTGGCCGAGCGGTCGGCGTCGCTCCTGAGGGCGAACGGTCACGGGTCAGAGGTCGTCGACCTGGCAACGGCACCGCTGCCGGCGTTCGACAACGACCAGGTCTTCGACAGTGACGCGTTCGGTGCGCTGCACGATGTCATCCGGGAGTCCGACGGCGTGGTGCTGGCGTTCCCGATCTACAACTGGGCGCCGTCATCGGCGGTCAAGTCGCTCATCGAAGCCACCGGTGCGACGGGGGAAGGCCGGCGTGCTGCATGGTTCGACAAGGTGGTCACCTTCGTGTGCGCTGCCGGGCTCCCGCACAGCTACATGGCGACGGGCGCGCTCGCGCAGTCCCTGATGCTCGACTTCAAGTGCGTCGTCAACCCGTACACGGCGTACATCGCGGAGCGGGACTGGGAAGCGGGGACGCTCTCCGTCGACAGGGCAGCGCGTCTGGAGAAGACCATGACGGTGCACGCCGAACTCGCCGGTCTCCTCCGCGACAGGACCTCCCTGTCGGACTGGGAGGTGTGAGTCCGACGACGGTCGCGCGGTTCACCGACCACCGGCTACCGGCTACCGGCTACCGGCTACCGGCTACCGGCTACCGGGATCCTCGCGATTCCGCGACGATGTACGGATGAACAGACCCGTCAGGTTCGTTGCGCTGTTGTTCCCGAACGTGACACAGCTCGACCTGACCGGCCCGGTACAGCTCTTCTCCAGGCTCCCCGGCGACCATCGACCTCGCCTGGCACGACCGAGAGCCGGTGGGCACCGATGCGGGCTTCGCGATCATGCCGACGGTGACCTTCGACGAGGCCCCGCAGGCGGACGTCCTCATGGTCCCCGGAGGGCAAGGTGCCTTCGACCTGCTCGAGACCATCGGAGCCGTACCCGAGCAGGCGCGGGTGGTCCGCGACGGTCGGATCATCACGGGAGGCGGGGTGACCAGTGGTGTCGACTTCGCCCTCACGGTCGCCGCTGAGGTCTACGACGATGCCGCAGCCCGCGCTGTCCAACTGGCCGTGGAGTACGACCCGCACCCGCCGTTCGACGCTGGATCACCGACGCGTCCGGAAGCGGACGCCGAGCAAGTGCGACGAGCCGTTGCAGACGCGCGACGCAGCCGCGGACCGGTCGTCTCGCGAGCAGCATCCCGACTCGGACTGGCGTCCTGCTGAGGGCCTCCGGCGGAACGTCTCCGGCCGGGTCGCGTGTGGTGTCCGTCCTCGGTTCGGCCGCGAGGTCCGTGCCGTGGGAGGGGCCCGGTCGACGACACCGTTCCTGACCATCGGCCTGCCGATCCGACGAGCCGCACCGTTCTGCGTCGAGCAGGCGCATACTGCAGGGACCGGAGATCATGTTCGCGTCGTCGACGCTCGCCTTGTGGCTCTCCCACTCAGACAGGGGCCTCGCATGGCCACGTCCCGTATCCTCCGCCGCACCGCCTTCGCCCTGACCGGCATCGGCCTCGCCGCTTCGATGGCGATGATGTCGACCTCTGCGGCATCGGCCGCGACCGTGATCGACGGCCCGGTGAACCTCGGCACCGCGTCGACCTACGGTGTCCTCGGCGCGAGCGCCGTGACGAACACAGGCCCGTCAGTCGTCAACGGCGACCTGGGGCTCTCTCCCGGCACCTCGATCACCGGCTTCGGCGGTGCGCCGAACGGAACCGTCAACGGCACCACGCACCAGACCGACGCCGCGGCCGCGCAGGCGCAGCGGGACACCACGACGGCGTACGACGTCGCTGCGTCACTGTCTCCGACGCAGACCGGCCTCACCGAGCTGAACGGCCTCTCCCTCTCACCCGGGGTGTACTCCGGCGGGGCGCTCCAGCTCGCGGACAACGGTGCGTTGACCCTCGCCGGCAGCGCGGACTCGGTGTGGGTGTTCCAGGCCGCATCGACGCTGACCATCGGTTCCGCCAGCCGGATCACGATCACCGGTGGTGCGAGTTCGTGCAACGTGTTCTGGCAGGTCGGCAGCTCCGCCACCATCGGCACCGGTGCCCAGTTCCAGGGGACCGTGCTGGCGCAGCAGTCCGTGACCGCCACCACCGGCGCCACCGTCGTGGGACGCCTGCTCGCCCGCACCGGCGCTGTGACCCTCGACACGAACACCATCACTGCCTCGACCGGCTGCCCCGCCCCGGGGACTCCGACCGAGACGCCCGCACCGGTCATCACCTCCGACGCACCCGCCGCCGCGACCGCCGGGACGCCGTACTCGTACACGGTGACCGCGACGGGTACGCCCACCCCGACCTACACGGCGACCGGACTGCCCGCCGGCCTGACGATCAACGGCACCAGCGGCGTCGTCTCCGGCACGCCGACCACACCCGGCACGTCCACGGTGACGATCACCGCGTCGAACGGCACGCCGCCCGCTGACGTGCAGACCGTGACGATCACCGTGCGACCGGCTGCTTCGTCGACTCCCACACCCACTGCGTCGCCGACCGCCCCCGCCAGCACCCCCGCTGGGACCCCGACAGGCGGAGCAGCTACGGGCGGGAACACCCCGACCGCTCCCACCGGCACCCCCTCAGGGAGCCCGACCGGCGGAGCGGCACCGGGCGGGAACACCCCGACCGGTGAACTGGCCTTCACCGGGAGCGACCCGGCGCTGCCCCTCGGCATCGCCGGAGTGCTCCTGGCAGCCGGCACGGCGATCACGCTGATCGTCCGGCACCGTCGTCGCACGAGCCGCATCTGACACGCAGCCGCCCCGGACCGCCACCGGTGTGGTGGCCAGGTCCGCGGAACGGCCGCGGACCCTCCTGCCGCACCGGCGACGAGGTCGTCGACGTCGAGCGGACCGCCGGCATCTCCCCCTCCCTGACAGGAAGCACCACCATGAAGACCGTCATCGTCCTCCTCACCCTCTGGCTGATCCTCGCCGTCGTCGGCTTCGCGCTGAAGGGCCTGCTCTGGCTCGCGATCATCGGCATCGTCCTGTTCGTCGGAACCGTGGTCTTCGGGGCGATCCGCCGCTCCGGGAACACGGCCCAGCGCACCGACTGATCGGGACGGACCAGTGCAGGATCCCTCACGGCAGCGAACCGCAGCCGTCGTCATCAACCCGGTCAAGACCGACCCGACACGGCTGCGCACCCTCGTGGACGCCGAAGCGTCCCGCAACGGGTGGGCACCCACCCGATGGTTCGAGACCGCTGCGGACGACGACGGTCGCGCAGCCGCACGCGAAGCAGCCGAGTCGAAGCCGGACGTCGTCCTCGTCGCCGGCGGCGACGGGACCCTCCGTGTCGTCGCCGAGGAACTCCGCGGCACCGGTGTCCCGGTCGCGCTCCTGCCCAGCGGTACCGGGAACCTGTTCGCCCGCAACCTCGGTCTGACCCGCAACGATGTCGACAGTGCCGTCCACGACGCCTTCACCGGCGCCGACCGGCCGATCGACGTCGGGCTCGCCGAACTGACCGACGTCGATGGATCAACGACCACCCACGCGTTCCTCGTCATGGCCGGTGTCGGACTCGACGCGAGCATGGCGGCGGACACGAACGCGTGGGTCAAGAAGCGGTTCGGTTGGGTCGCGTACTCGGACCCGATCGCCAGGTCCATCGTCGGGAACCGTCAGATCCCCGTCCGCTACGACATCGACGGCGCCCCGACCAGGACGATGCACGCACACACCATCATCGTCGGCAACTGCGGCACCCTCACCGCCGGCGTGCTCCTCCTGCCGCGCGCCGAGCCCGACGACGGCATCCTCGACGCCGTCGCGTTCCGACCGAACGGCTGGTTCGGCTGGACGAAGATCGGCTCCACCCTCACGCTCAACCGCTTCTTCTCGCGCACCGGGTTCGGTCGGCTCTTCGCTCGGTTGCTGCCGCGTTCCCGGGTGCTCCCGACCACCCGAGCGCGACGACTCCGCCTCGCGTTCGACGAACCGGAACAGGTACAACTCGACGGGGACCCGTTCGGTCGGGTGGTCGCCGTGACGTTGAGCACCCACCCTCACGGGTTGACGCTCCGCGCCTGACCGGCACTCGTCCGCGGTGGTCACGCGCCGACCGTGCGAACGTCGTGCTCACACCACCACGGGGCAGTGCTCTCGGCCCTCCCCCGACATCCCTCGCCCAGCGGACGCGTCGAGGGTCCATGATGTGGCTGTGGCCACACACCCGCTCTGGCGGCCGTTCACCGCAGACGGCAACGCAGCCCGTCAGTCGCAGCGTGTCGCGTTCCGACAGGTCGACCCTGGCAGCCTCCAGGACCACGACCCACGTTGGGCCGATGCGTTCGCGCGCGTACGGGACCTCGTCGCAGGTGCGCTCGGCGCCGATCACACCATCGCGCACGTCGGCTCGACTGCCGTTCCCGGGATGATCGCCAAGCCGGTCATCGACGCCGACCTGCTCGTGCCCGACCTCGGTGATGAACGCACCTGGCTCCCGGAGCTCGAGGCCGTCGGGTTCCGTCTGGTCTTCCGCGACGTGATCGCCGGTGACCCGCACCGGCAGCTCACCCTCGGCGATCCCAACACCAACCTGCACGTGTGGCAGCCGGGGGCAGCGGAGCCGCAACGGCATCGCCTGTTCGTGGAGTGGTTGCGATCCCACCCCGAGGACCGGCAGGTGTACGCGGACGCGAAGGCAGCGGCCGTGAACGCCGGCAACGGCCTGCGCTACAACGACGCGAAGGCCGCTGTCGTCCACGAGATCTACGAACGAGCCTTCGCATCGGATCCGCATCACGCCCACGACGCTCAGCCGCGGCCATGACCACCCGCAGCCGTCCGTCGCCCGTGTCGCGGTAGGTTTGGCCGATCGGCAAGCACTTGCCTACATGGCAAGTCTGTGCCAGGCTGGAACCCGAGAGGGGAACACCATGGACAACCAGAACAGCATCAGCCCGGCAGAGGCGCGGACGCTCCTCGACACCGCCGATCGCCTCAGTCGACGAGCGCACGAGTCCACCCGGTGGCCGTACGTGACGTTCATCCTCGCGCTCGGCATGGTGACCTCGTTCGGGACCCTCGGGATGGGTCTGACGACCGGCTCGGCCTTCGGCCTCACCTACGTCGGCACACTCGCCGCCTTCTTCGCGTTGATCGTGTTCTTCGCGGTGTCCATCCGCGGGCGAGCGGCCTTCGCGCGGAGCCGTCGATGGACGATCTACATCGCGAGCTGGTTCGTCACCTACGGGGCTGCAATCGCCGTCGTCGCCTGGGCGCACGGATCCGTCCTGTGGTCCGGGATCACTTCCGGAGCGATCCTGGCGGTCACGATGGCCTGCGCGTCGTACGAGGCACGACGATGACGTCGACGAACCAGGCACCGGTCCATCCCCGTCACCGGCTCGACGGTCACTTGCTGAATCCGGTCCGCTTCTCGATCATGGCCGCACTCGACCGTGCCACCACGCTGGGGTTCCGCGAGGTCCGCGACGCCGTCGAGGTCACCGACTCGGCGCTGAGCAAGCAGGTCGCGCTCCTCGAGACGGCGGGGTACGTCGCCGTCGGGAAGGCCTTCACGGGGAAGACCCCCCGGACGTCGCTCACCGTCACACGCGAGGGTCGGACGGCGTGGCGTGCGCACCTCGCAGCGCTCCAGGAGATCGCCGACCCGTCCTGATCCCTGCGGTCGTCGCTCGCGCGGCACGGGACGAACTTCCTGGAGCGGCCGTCCGCTCCGCTACTGTCGGTGCGGACGACGGGGAGGCCAGAGTGCACCGAGAAGCGGTCGACACGTTGGGGAACGACGGGGTGTACTTCGACCCACTGTGGCGGATCGAGGTGCGCCTCACGGCGACCGAACAGCGTCTCCTCCGCACCTGGCCGGTGCGGCGTCTCGCCTTCATCGCCCACGCAGGAGCCGCGTCGATCACGACGGTGCAGACGTACTCTCGCCTCGAGCACTCGCTCGGGGTACTCGCACTCGTGGCCCACTTCGCGCCCGAGCACCAGCCCGCGCGCACCGCTGCGTTGCTGCACGACGTCGGCCACCTCCCGTTCAGCCACACGCTCGAGGGTCTCGCAGGCCTCGACCACCACGACCTCACCCGACAGCGGATCACCGCGTTGTTCGCCACCGATGCGGCACTCGCTGGCGATGCCGAGACGATCATCGCACTCGACGACGGAAGCATCCCTTCGCCGCTCACGGCGTCGCACGGCGGCCTGAAGCTGGACCACCTCGACTCGTTCCTCCGCAGCGGACAGGCCCACGGGCGCACACGATCAGCACCGCACGAACTCCTGCGACGGCTGCATCTGAGCGACGGTGCCGTCGATGCCGATCCGGTCGATGCTGTCGAACTGGCGGACCTCGCGATCAGCGAAGCACTTGCCCAGAGGAGCGCGGCGAACCTCGTGCCCGTCGCCGTCGTGCGGGGCCTGGTGAGCCGCCTCTTCGACACGGGAGCCCTCGAACCGACCGAGTTGGCCGGCATGACCGACGACGAACTGTGGTCAGTGCTCCTCTCCAGCGCCGCGACCCGTGCCGACGCAGCGTCGTTGCGACGGCATCCTCAGCGGTGGCAGCTTCGCCATCACAGCGACGACAGTTGCGGCGAACCCTTCTCGCACGTGGTCCGACGCAGCTACCTCGACCTCCCCAGGAGTGGCGGTCGCACCACCTCCGACCCGCGCGTCGCCGCCCTGCAGGAGGACCTCCCGATGTGGGTGAGCGCGAAGCGGAGCGACGATCGGACGCACGTCGCCTGAGCCGAACCGCGCCCGGTGGTGGAGCGGCCGTCGAACGGACCGGCTGTGCGTCTCGTGCAGCACGGGTGGGAGCCGACACGAGCCACGGGCCCCACCGGTAGGGCGTCCCACAGATCCGCGCCGCCACGACTCCCCGATTGTCGTCGCGGTCCCCGTCGGGACGGTCACCGGGCGGGCTGTGGAGGAGGCTTCCGGTCAGGCCGACGACGAACGGACGAAGAGGTAGTCGGGACGTGGCACATCGAGTGATCCGCTGTAGAAACCGAGTGCTCCATTGGTCGCGTAGCCCTGGCGCACTAATTGGCCATCGAAGTAGAACCGGATGCCGGGCGAGTCACCGTCGGCCACCTTCCATCGTCCGGAGAAGCTCGCCGAGTCCTCGCCGTTCGCACAACCCGGAGGGCCCGTCGCAGCGTTGCCGGTTCGGCACGCGAGGTCGATCGGGATGTTGCGCGCTGTGTACGTCCGGTCCGCCGACACGGTGAACTCCGTCGCTCGATCACCGTCCGCTCCCTCGAGCACCCAGGTGCCGGTGTAGTCCTCCGGCTCGGGCTGTGCCGTGACGGCGCAACCGGTCATCAACAGCGTCAGCACCGCGATCGACGTCGCTATACCCGCCGGATGTTTCGCCACCACTTCACCTTCTCCTTCCACGTGAACCGCTCCGTCACCCGCGAGAACGGCCCGTGGTCTCCCAGCGGCTCGGTTCACCGCGTCGTGGTCGAGCCCGGGGATCCGCAGGGCCGAGCCGAGCGTGGTCTCGTTCGGTGCCGTGTACTCGACCACGGCGGTCCCGTCGCCCTTCGACACGACCCTCGCATCCACGTCGCAAGTCCCGAGGGAAAGGACGTCAAGTCTGGCAGCACGTACGCGGTCAGGTCTGTCGATCCTGTCACCGTTGTGTCCCCCGTAGATACCGTGTCATCTCACTCGAAGCTAGCGCAGGCTTGTCGTCCGTGCCGCTGACCCTCGAGGGAACCGTCCTGATGGATCGGAACGCCCGGCTGCGGTGTTCGCATCATGGCGAGGACCGGCTTCATCGACGCAACGGTGATGTTCCATGCGACGGGCGGATGCCGTCGCGCCTGCGGGATGCGCGCCTCCAGATCCGGACTGGAGGCGCGGTGCCGGTCCGTCCCGCCGCTCGCGTCGTCGCGGTGTCGCCCTGGTACTGGGCGACGATCAGTCCCAGGGACCGTCCGCGGTTCCGAGGTGCTCTGCACCCAGCGGTGTGATCGGCAGTGCCGCGAGGCTCGCGATCCCCACCTGCAGGAGCGCCGCTCGTGAGGTCCCGACGCGTCCGATCGCCCCCATCCCCTCGATGACCGCGCAGAAGTAGGTGCCGAGCGCCTCGGCGTCGGCGGCAGCCTCGACCTCGCCGGCTGCCTGCGCGTCCACGATGCAGGCCGTGTAGCCAGCGCGGATGGTGTCGAAGGCCTCGGTCACGGTCGCGGCCACCTCGGGATCCCGAGCGGACAGCTCCACCGCCGCGCGGAGCAGCAGTGACGGCGGACCCTGCGCCGCCCCGTGCTCGACCGCAGCGGAGACCAGCTGCGTCCGGATCCGCGCGATCGGGTGCTCGGCGCTCCGCAGGACGGACTGCACGACCTCGACGGCGTCGGCGGTGTCGCTGAGGAACGCGCGCATGAAGAGTTCCTTCTTGCCTCCGAACGTGTTGTACTGGCTCTGCCGACCGAGCCCCGTCGCTGCCAGCAGGTCGTCGAGCGACGTGCCGTCGAACCCGGACTCCGCGAACGTGCGCCGGGCGCGCTCGACCACTTCGGCCTCGTCGAACTTGCGCGGTCGGGGCATGCACGTGGGCGGCCGAGCTCGCACCGCGCGGCGTCTGGATCAACACCGTCGTCCCCGGGCCGACAGGGACGCCGGGGCTCGCGGGACCCGCTACGGGCAGTCCGGACGCGATGCTCCAGCAGATGGCGAGCGGTCTGCCGTTCTGTCGACTCCTCCGTCCCGAGGAGGTCGCCGCCACGGTGCTCTTCCTCGTGTCCGACCAGAGCTCGGGGATGACGGGAAGCGAGCTCCTCATCGACGGCGGCAGCAGCATCGCCTGCGCCAGCTTCCCTGGCCAGTATCGCCGCCACGATTAGTTCGAAGGCGCCACCCAACGGCCACAGCCTACACAACCTCTTCCCGAAGGCCAACGCCAGAGCCTCGAGGGCCGCGCGGCCTACTAGCGATTCTCGACAGCACGTGGAAAGGGATCCGGCACAGGCACTCCCCTTGAAGGTGTCACAGGTATCGCCCCGAGGTGTGGGCCTTCCTCGCGTGGAAGGCAGACAAACACTCGGATCTCGGTTCAACCCCGCCGGCTCGCTTGCCCCTAGCCGGCGTACGGCAGGCCGAGTCACGCCAGCGGTGACTCAGTCGAAGAACCGGCTGATCATCGCGCTGAAAAAGGCACGCACTCTCCTCTGCAGCAGGAGGACACCGAACCATGCGGCAAGTGATTAGATCTGAACCGATGTGACCTTGATGATTTTGGGAGGCGGGGTACTCGATACCGCCAAGGCGCTGGTGTGTGACCTAGAGGCCGGCGAGGCGCTCGGTCAATATACCTCATGAACGCGCTTCAAACGCAACTCCGCATACAGATCGTCCCAACGCCAACGGCCGAACCAGCCCTCTTGGAGCGCGGCCAGCTCCACCGCTTTGGAGTTGCTCGCCTTCGGAACAAAGAGCCGCAAGAGGTGCCCCTTCACTGCATCGTCCACCCAGGGAGACGCAATTGCATCCAAAACCAATAGAACCAACTCGGAACTAGGACGCTGCAACTTCTGAAGCTCGGCAGCGCGAGTTTTCAACCAACGCTCTGATGCAAGAACGAACGGCTGAAGATGGGCCCTTGGCCCTGCGTATCGCAAAACACCGAAAACCTCCAGTAGTGCAAGTTCACCGGTATTCGCTTCGAAAGAGAGACCGCCGGTGACATGCCTGAACTCCGCTTCGGAAAGGTCGAAGTCCCGCGGGAGCTCCGCTAGAACGTCTAGAAGGTAGACGGATTCAACCCCTGCCTCGAGCTTCATGCGCCGGAGTAGCCGGGAGCATTCGCGTCCAATCAATTCATCGACAAGCAACCGCGATGAGTAAGGAAAGTTCCATTCGGACATGAAGCGACGCACCATAGCGACTGCCCGAGCCAACTTGACGGCGCCCGACACGAGCGGTGTCGAACCATACACGTAGAACAAAAACTCCATCGACCCCGACACCAGCGCAAGGAGGTGCGCCGAAGTTGCGGACGAAAGCGCGCTGAGTTCTGGATCGGCTCCATGAGCGGCGGCTCGCAGGACCTCCTCAAGACGTAACTCGACCACAGCCGTCGAGTAATTTGCGAGATCGGCCGCAGAAAGTCCGCTTTGCAGGACTACCGTCTTGAACTCATGAAGCAAATTTCGGACAACATATTCGCCCGTGACAATATTTGAGTCCGTCGCTGGTAGTGGCAGCTGCCTAGATATGGCGCGATTCAATGCTCGTTTCGCGCTCGACATCGGTGAAATATATGGCGCACTCAGTCGCTCTTCTTTGGCTGAGTTCAAGTTCATCTTATAAGGCCGCAACTCGTTCTCAAGCTCTGACACAATGACACGCTCCACAGCCGGGTCGTTGTGGAAAATGAAGTAATCGTCAACATACCGGAGTACTTGATAGTCACGGCCGTGAACGACTTCTCGCGAGCGCAGCACCCGCTCAAGTGAGCGATCCGCACCCTGGAGGATCATCTCTGCGAATATGCGAGAGACCTCCGGGCCAATAAGAATGCCGTTAGTCTCGTTATCATTCATCAGTTGCATCAAGGCGTCGAACTCGCCCGCGAATGTCATCTTGTGCGATGCAACACTTCGCTTGACAACTTCACGCTCGTGCAAAGCCCAAGCAATCGAATGAGTATAGATACTATCGAAGCAGCGAGAAAGATCGAGGCGAGTAAGCATCGAATAGTGCTTTTCGGCCTCCCGGTAGCTGCGGGACTCGTAGAAGCGGTGAAGACTAGCCACTTCCCGATACACAAAGTATGAGTGAAGAGCGCGAGACTCCCTATCCCTCACCTCGACGGTCTCTCGAGTCGATCGATCACGATCGGCGGCGAAAAGAGAATCGCGAACAGTAGTGTAGCGTGCAACTCGACTCGGGGCCCTCAGCGAGAAGTTGCTCCTACGTGAGTGGTGAAGAATAAGGGCGCGGTACTTATCGTAGAAGCGAGCGATGCGGAGCTGGATAGCCGGATGAGGCACCGACAGCAGTCGACCCCTGCCATTCCGAGTGTTGATTACAAACTGGAAAGGAACGGTGGGACTAGGCCGCTTGAAGAACCTGACCTCTAAGCGCTCAGCTGACGCAACGCTCACTTCAGCCACTCCGCCGAATACGATTTTCAGAACGAGTTCATGAAGCCCGTCTTTGTCTGCTCGGAACTTATAGCCGTCGGCATCCCATTCGAATTTAGCAAGATTGAGAAACGAATACCAGGCGCTATTGTCGAATCCCACTGGCAACTCGAACGGCAGAGTATCTGAGAGAACAACTCGTCCTGGGCCATGCTTGATACCTCTACGTGATTTACTCAAGGTCGATCCAAATCGCAGTTACTCTGGTCATTTCTTCCGGCGTCAGGACTAAAAAACGCTTGCTGACAAAACCCCCTGCAAAGCTCTCCTGATGGATGAGTTGAAAAATGCCCGGTTCGCTCACGCGCTGCTTCGTGAGCGCGCTCAATCGTCTATCTAAAGCTTGCAACTGCCGCGACGGCGTGTCTAATTGCGAGTTTGAAAAGTAGATCCCCGTCAAGGCGTTTCGTTTGTTGTTGCTCAGACGCACATTACGGGTCAAAAAGCGGACACGCTTGATTAACAAATCACCGCGTGCCGGCGAGGTCGATGAGGAGTAGGCGTCGAATGCCCGTTCCAAACGAAGCCGCATCCTTTTAGATCGCTTGCTGGACATTTGTACTAGCAGTGACCCTGAGGGCCACGAGTATTGATAGCCCAAAAATGTGAAAGTGCGAGGAGTGCCACTAGCGAAGGAGATTGTTTTCGACGCATTCAGAGCTAGCGACAGATTTTTCACAGCGGACTTAATGACCTTCGACGCGTCCCGGCCGCGCTCGGCGGACGTCACCACCACTATGTCGTCGACGTATCGACACCAGAAAGCTGGTAACAACTGCTCCTCGATCTGTCGATCGAGTGCCGACAAATACACCTCCGTTAGCACACTGCTGATACCAACCCCTCGCGGTAACCCAACTGCACTTCCGACAATTGCGCTGTAATCGGACAGCAGATTCCTCACTTGCTTGACCACTCGTCGCGGAAGTTCGCGATTAGCTTCAAGCATCTCGAGTAACCCGGCGTGCGGAATGCTTTCGAAGCACCCCCTAATGTCCGTTCTATACACAAACTTTGGCGACCCGTCGGTCAGAACGGTTTTGAGAGCGTCAGAAACATGCGCCCGGCTTGGCGATGAGATGTCAAACGAAGAACGAAGTGCTCGTTCGGCAATGCGCTCCTCGAAATAGGAGGCAGCGTTCATCTTGCGGTCGGTGTGCCAGGTTCTTTTACCATTGAGAGTTATGCCCTCGGTCAGCACCCAACGGTCATTTGCTTCAAGTCTGGATTGAACTTGTCCGCGCACTTCGTCAAGAAACCTGTCCAGCTCCTTTGTCGCAACGTCCTCGCTTTCTTTATGGGCGAGTTCGAGCGCGGATGTGATGCTCACATTGGTGAGTCGCTCGGCCCGGCGGATCTGCGCGCGGAGGTGGTTCCGCTTCTCGATTGCAAGTCGCAGCGCATCATCCCACGTCGTGAGCACCTCGCCGCGTCGGATGGCTCGATCCCAAGACGCTCGGAATCGCTCGTGCCCATACGAATCCTCATGCCACCCCATAAGCGTTCAGCCTACCCGACACCTAAGTCACGGTCACTAAAGAGAAGGCGCCCCGCTGGCCGAAGCCAGCGGGGCGCCCCCACGAGTCAGACCGGGATCAGAAGTCCCAGTCCTCGTCCTCCGTCACGACGGCCTTGCCGATGACGTACGACGAGCCAGACCCCGAGAAGAAGTCGTGGTTCTCGTCCGCGTTCGGCGACAGCGCCGACAGGATCGCCGGGTTCACGTCCGTCGTCTCCTTGGGGAACATCGGCTCGTAGCCCAGGTTCATCAGCGCCTTGTTGGCGTTGTAGTGCAGGAACTTCTTGACGTCCTCGGTCAGCCCGACACCGTCGTAGAGGTCCTGCGTGTACTGCACCTCGTTCTCGTAGAGCTCGAAGAGCAGGTTGAACGTGTAGTCCTTGATCTCCTGCTTGCGCTCCTCGGAGGCGCCCTCAAGGCCCTTCTGGAACTTGTACCCGATGTAGTACCCGTGCACGGCCTCGTCGCGGATGATCAGGCGGATCAGGTCGGCGGTGTTGGTGAGCTTCGCCCGGCTGGACCAGTACATCGGCAGGTAGAAGCCGGAGTAGAACAGGAACGACTCGAGCAGCGTCGAGGCGACCTTGCGCTTCAGGGGGTCGTCACCCGTGTAGTAGTCGAGGACGATCTGGGCCTTCTTCTGCAGGTTCGGGTTCTCCGTGGACCAGCGGAAGGCGTCGTCGATCTCGGGCGTCGAGGCGAGCGTCGAGAAGATCGACGAGTAGCTCTTCGCGTGCACCGACTCCATGAACGCGATGTTCGTGTAGACGGCCTCTTCGTGCGGGGTGATCGCGTCGGGGATCAGGCTGATCGCGCCGACGGTGCCCTGGATCGTGTCGAGCAGCGTCAGGCCGGTGAAGACCCGCATGGTGAGCTGCTGCTCCTCCGGCGTGAGCGTGTTCCACGACTGCACGTCGTTCGACAGCGGCACCTTCTCGGGCAGCCAGAAGTTGTTGACCAGCCGGTTCCAGACCTCGACGTCCTTGTCGTCCTGGATGCGGTTCCAGTTGATGGCACTGACCGCGCTGATCAGCGGGATGGACTTGCCCGTGGCGTGGACCGGGTCGGTGAGGGTCATGGCTTTCTTCCGGGTGGTGGTGGACAGGACGATCGGACGGACTGGAGGCGCAGGGCGGGGCCCGCCCCGCGCCTCCAGGAAGAGAGCAGCAGCTCTACAGCATGCAGCTGACGCAGCCCTCGACCTCGGTGCCCTCGAGGGCGAGCTGGCGCAGACGGATGTAGTAGATCGTCTTGATGCCCTTGCGCCATGCGTAGATCTGGGCCTTGTTGATGTCGCGCGTGGTGGCGGTGTCCTTGAAGAACAGCGTCAGCGACAGGCCCTGGTCGACGTGCTGGGTGGCAGCCGCGTAGGTGTCGATGATCTTCTCGGCACCGATCTCGTACGCGTCCTGGTAGTAGTCCAGGTTGTCGTTCGTCATGAACGGCGCCGGGTAGTAGACGCGACCGAGCTTGCCTTCCTTGCGGATCTCGATCTTCGACGCGATCGGGTGGATCGACGACGTCGAGTGGTTGATGTACGAGATCGACCCGGTCGGCGGGACGGCCTGCAGGTTCTGGTTGTAGATGCCGTGCTCCTGGATGGACGCCTTCAGCGCCTTCCAGTCGTCCTGCGTCGGGATCGTGATGTTCGCGTCGTCGAACAGCGAGGCGACGCGCTGGGTCGCCGGCGTCCAGGTCTGGTCGGTGTACTTGTCGAAGAACTCGCCCGACGCGTACTTCGAGTCGCGGAAGCCGTCGAACGTCTCCCCCGTCTCGATCGCGATGTTGTTCGAGGCGCGCAGGGCGTGGAACAGCACCGTGTAGAAGTAGATGTTCGTGAAGTCGATGCCCTCGTCGGAGCCGTAGAACACGCGCTCACGAGCGAGGTAGCCGTGCAGGTTCATCTGGCCGAGGCCGATGGCGTGCGACTTGTCGTTGCCGTCCTCGACGGAGCGGACCGACGAGATGTGCGACATCTGCGAGACCGAGGTCAGGCCGCGGATCGCGGTCTCGATGGTCTTGCCGAAGTCCGGCGAGTCCATCGTCAGCGCGATGTTCAGCGAGCCGAGGTTGCAGGAGATGTCCTTGCCGATCTCCTTGTAGGACAGGTCCTCGTTGAAGGTCGTCGGCGTGTTGACCTGCAGGATCTCCGAGCACAGGTTGGACATGTTGATCCGACCCTTGATCGGGTTGGCCTTGTTCACCGTGTCCTCGAACACGATGTACGGGTAGCCCGACTCGAACTGGATCTCGGCGATGGTCGTGAAGAAGTCACGCGCCTTGATCTTCGTCTTCTTGATGCGCGAGTCGTCGACCATCGCGCGGTAGTTCTCGGAGATCGGGACGTCGCCGAAGGGCATCCCGTAGACCTTCTCGACGTCGTACGGCGAGAACAGGTACATGTCCTCGTTGTTCTTCGCGAGCTCGAACGTGATGTCCGGCACGACGACACCGAGCGACAGCGTCTTGATGCGGATCTTCTCGTCCGCGTTCTCGCGCTTGGTGTCGAGGAACTTCATGATGTCGGGGTGGTGCGCCGACAGGTAGACGGCACCGGCACCCTGACGCGCGCCGAGCTGGTTCGCGTACGAGAAGGAGTCTTCCAGCAGCTTCATCACGGGGATGATGCCCGACGACTGGTTCTCGATCTGCTTGATCGGGGCGCCGGCCTCGCGGATGTTGGAGAGCAGCAGGGCCACGCCACCGCCGCGCTTCGAGAGCTGCAGCGACGAGTTGATCCCGCGCGAGATCGACTCCATGTTGTCCTCGATGCGGAGGAGGAAGCAGGAGACGAGCTCGCCGCGCTGGGCCTTCGCGGTGTTGAGGAACGTCGGGGTCGCGGGCTGGAATCGGCCGGCGATGATCTCCTCGACGAGGTCGATCGCGAGCTGCTCGTTGCCCTGCGCCAGGCCGAGGGCGGTCATCACGACGCGGTCCTCGAAGCGCTCGAGGTAGCGCTTGCCGTCGAACGTCTTGAGCGTGTAGCTCGTGTAGTACTTGAACGCACCGAGGAACGTCTGGAACCGGAACTTCTTCGAGTACGCCAGGTCGTTGAGCTGCTGGATGAAGTCGAGCGAGTACTGCTCGATCGTCGCGGCTTCGTAGTACTCGTTCTCGACCAGGTAGTCGAGCCGCTCCTTCAGGTTGTGGAAGAAGACGGTGTTCTGGTTGACGTGCTGCAGGAAGAACTGCTTGGCGGCCTCACGATCCTTGTCGAACTGGATGTTCCCGTCCGCGTCGTAGAGGTTGAGCATCGCGTTGAGGGAGTGGTAGTCCATCCCCGTCTGCGGCGACGTCAGATCGACGTCTGCAACTGCTGCGTCCAAAATGCATCCAATCCTGAGTTGACCGCCTGCACGTCGTCAGGCGTTCCGAAGAGTTCGAAGCGGTACAAGAGCGGGACGCCGCACTTCTCGGCGATGACGTCCCCGGCGAGCCCGTAGGCCTCGCCGAAGTTCGTGTTCCCTCCGACGATCACACCGCGGATGAGCGAGCGGTTGCGTTCGTCGTTGAGGAACTTGATGACCTGCTTGGGGACCGCGCCCTGACCGTTGCCGCCACCGTAGGTGGGCAGCACGAGCACGTACGGCTCGTCCGCGTGGAGGAACGGGTCGCTCGGGAGGAGCGGGATGCGGTCCGCGTCACGGCCGAGCTTCTCGACGAAGCGGGCCGTGTAGCCGGACACGCTCGAGAAGTAGACGAGGCGACTCATGTGCGCGCTCCTTGTGAGAGGTGCGGACAGCAGATCAGGGGTGGCCCGTCGGAGGTGCTGCGCGCCTCCGGGCCGGCGGAGCTGCGGGCCCCGGTGACGGGACCCGCACGGCTCACGCGAGTTCGGCGCTGAGCGTCGCGATCTTGTCGGGACGGAAGCCCGACCAGTGGTCGTCGTCGGTCACGACGACGGGGGCCTGCATGTAGCCGAGGCTCTTGACGTGCTCGAGCGCTGCTTCGTCGGCGGAGACGTCGAGCACCTCGTACTGGATGCCCTTGTTGTCGAGCGCGCGGTACGTCGCGGTGCACTGGACGCAGGACGGCTTGGTGTAGACGGTGACGGCCATGATCTCCCCTGGTTCTTGCTGGTGTCGTGCTTGCTGTGGAGGTGGTGCTGATGCCACGTGTGCAGGTGGTGCAGGTAGCTGCGCAGACGTGTCCGGGAAGGGGCCGCTGCGATGTCTCCACACTACATCTAGTGGCTGACTGCCGCACCGACCACTAGAGGAAGTGTTACAGCAGTGTAGTTCTCCACAAGCCCTTCCACAGTGTGCACAGCTCGGGGAGGCCCGCGGTTCCGCCATTCTGCGGCCGACCACCGACACTTCCCCACACTCGTGGAGAGCCTCGATCCACAGGTGTGGAATCGACGCGTCGGCGTGTCGCGGCAGCCCGTGCCGAGCACCGTGGGCACCCGGTCTGTCCACAGCACCCCCGGACGGGTGACGGCACGTTCCGTCCGGTCGGTACGCTCGTCCCGTGAGCGCCTACGGACCCCTGCTGAAGACCCCCGGAGTCGGTCGCGTCATCGCAGCACAGCTCACCGCACGCTTCCCGTTCGGCATGCTGTCGCTCGCCTACCTGCTGCACGTCGAGCACGTGTTCCACTCCTACGGCGCCGCGGGGCTCGTCCTCGCGACGACGAGCATCGGCCAGGCGATCGCCGGTCCTCTCACCAGCCGCTGGATGGGCAGCTGGGGCATGCGGCCGGTGCTGGTCCTGACGAGCGCCGTCGCCCTGGCGAGCATGGTCGTGATCGCGTTCGTCACGATGCCGCTCTGGGGGTACGTCGTCGTCGGGTTCCTCGGCGGGCTGGCGGTCCCGCCCGTGCAGCCCGCGGTGCGCACCATCTACCCGAAGATGGTGACCTCGTCGCAGCTCACCCCCCTGTTCTCGCTCGACGCCAGTGCGCAGGAGCTCATCTGGGTCGCCGGCCCGGTCATCACCACGTTCGTCGCGACGCAGGTCGGCACGGTGCAGGCGATCGTCGTCGCCATGGTGTTCCTGGTCGTGGGCGGCGTGTGGTTCATCGCCTCCCCCGAGCTCGGTCGCGTCCGCATCCCCCGGTCGAAGCGGGCGTTCGGTGTCGTGCTGAAGCGGCCGTCGGTGATCGTCGCGACGCTGACCGGCCTGCTGCTCATCGGCGCGTGCTCGGCGGTCGAGGCGAGCGTCACCAGCGTCTTCGGAGAGGGCAGTCCGAACGCCGGCATCGTCCTCGCGGTGTTCGCGGTCGGGTCGCTCGCCGGCGGCCTCGCGCTCGGGCACCGACCGATCTCGAAGAACACGCTCTGGGCGCGCATGTCGATCGTCTTCGTCGGGCTCGCGCTCGCGGTCGGCGGCACCGACTTCTGGTGGCTCTGCCTGGCCCTCGTCATCGCCGGCGCCGGCATCGCACCGGCACTCGCGGTCATGTTCGGCTCGGTGTCCGCGACGGTCAAGTTCTCCGACACGGCCGAGGCCTACGGCTGGATGGGCACCGGCCAGCTCATCGGCGCCGCGGGCGGGTCCGCCGTCGCGGGCTTCCTCATCGACGCGAACGGCCCGACCGGCGGCATGACCGTCGGAGCGGTGATGGCGGCGGCGGGGGTCGTCCTGCCGCTCGTGACGAAGCGGTGGTTGCCCGACCTGCGCGGCCGCGACGCGAGCCCCCTCCCCGACACCGAGCCGGTCACGCTGCCGAGCTGACGGCCGGGAGGCACGACGCACCCCCGCCCCGATGGGCAGGATGGGTGCATGGTCACCTCCTTCCCCCTCCGCGACGGCCGGTCGATCCCCGCGATCGGGTTCGGCGTCTACAAGGTCGACGACGCCGAGGCGGAGACCGCCGTCCGCCTGGCGCTCGACGCCGGGTACCGCCACGTCGACACGGCCGAGATGTACGGCAACGAAGCCGGCGTCGGGAAGGCGATCCGTGCCTCCCGGCTGGACCGCGACGACGTCTTCGTGACCACCAAGGTGTGGAACGACCACCAGGGGCGCGACGCGACCCTGCGGGCGTTCGACGCGAGCCTCGAGCGGCTCGGACTCGACGCCGTCGACCTGTACCTCATCCACTGGCCGGCGGCGGCGAACGGCCGGTACGTCGAGACGTGGCGGACGCTCGTCGAGCTGCGCGAGCAGGGTCGGGCGCGGAGCGTGGGCGTCTCGAACTTCCAGGTGCCGCACCTGCAGCGGGTGGTCGACGAGACGGGCGAGGTGCCGGCCGTCAACCAGGTCGAGCGCCACCCGTGGCTGCCGCAGCGCGAGCTGATCGAGTTCCACGAGGAGCACGGCATCCGGACCGAGGCGTGGTCGCCGCTCGGACGTGGGCGGCTCGTCGACGACCCGGTGCTCACGCGGATCGCGGACGCGCACGGGGTGAGCGTGGCGCAGGTGCTCGTGCGGTGGAACGTGCAGCAGGGGGTCGTCGTGCTGCCGAAGTCGGTGACGCCGTCGCGCATCCGGGCGAACATCGACGTCGACGGGTTCGAGCTGACCGACGAGGACCTGACCGCGATCGCCGGTCTCGAGAACGGACAGCGGACCGGGTCGCACCCGGACTCGGTGTCCTGATGCCGTCGCCGTCGCCGTCGCCGGGGATCTAGAGCGTGTCTCCTGAATGGTGGGTCCAGGCGATGACGGCGTTGAGCACGACGGCTGAGCGGTAGACGATCGCGAGGTCGTCGTACCTCGTCGCCAGGGCTCGCCATTGCTTGAGGCGACAGAAGCCACGCTCGACGACGTTCCGGTTCCTGTAGTCGATGCGGTCGTAGGTCACGGGTCTCCCGCCGCGGGAACCACGCCGTTTCCGGTGTCCTTGCTGGTCGCGAGGCTCGGGGATCACGGACTCGATACCGCGGTCGCGCAGGTGTTGCCGGATCGCGTTGGATGAGTACGCCTTGTCACCGCGGAGCCGGTCCGGTCGGGTCCGCGGCCTGCCGACCGGACGGGCCACTTCGAGCGCTGCCAGCAGCGGCAGCAGCATCGGTGAGTCGCCGGCTTGTCCGGGCGTGATCAGGGTGACCAGGGGCAGCCCGTGGCCGTCGACGAGCTGGTGGACCTTCGTGGACAGGCCGCCGCGGGAGCGGCCGCATCCGTGATCAGGCGGCTCGAGCGTCCGCAACCGGACGGCCACGTTTGCCTGTCGGACTCGGCATGAACGACTGGATCGAAGACCACTGAGCATCGGAGAGCAGCTGGAATCATGTCACCACTACAGCGCGCCAGCGCTCTACCTGATCTTCAGCAGACACGCCCTAGTGCGTTGCAGCGGGAGTACTGGCGTGGGCTTCTTCCGATGTGGGGTCTTCGCTCTGCGCTCGCTTGCCGGAATTCCGGGTCAGGAGACCGGCGATCGTCGCGGCGAGGAAGAGCGCGGCGGACACCAGGAAAGCGGTCTGGTAGGCGGCAAGCGTCGTCGCACCTGTCGGTGTTCCCGAACCCTCTGTGAGGAGAGCAGTGGCGTAGACGGTGTTCAGCAGCGCGACGCCGAGAGCTCCGCCCAGCTGCTGCGTCGTGTTGATCGTGGCGCTGGCGACTCCGGAGTCAGCGTCCGTGACGCCGTTCAGCGCGGCGTTGTTGATCGCAACGTACGTCACACCGAGTCCGAGGCCCATCAGGATCTGGGAGGGCAGCACAACGGTGATCCAGGATGACGGGCCGATCGTGGTCAGCCACGCCATGCCTGCGGTAGCGAGGATGAGGCCGCCGACGATGAGGGGCTTGGCTCCGATGCGGGGCAAGAGGGATGAGGACAGCGTGGCACTCGCGACGATGCCGATGCTGAAGGGGAGGAACGCAAAGCCGGTCTGCAGCGGTGTGAAGCCGAGGGAGAGCTGCAGGTAGTAGGTGAGGAACAGGAACATACCGAACACCGCCGCGTTGGCAAGGAAGCCGGCAGAGAGCGCGCTGGCGCGGGTGCGGTTCGTCAGGATCCGTAGTGGGAGCATCGGGTTCTTCACCTTCGCCTGCACGAACACGAAGGCTGCGAGAAGCACGACGGCGCCGATGAGCGAGGCGATCGTGACGGCGCTGGTCCAGCCCGCGCCGGGTTCGGCGGCGTAGGTGAACCCGACGACGAGGAGAGCGGATCCGGCGGTGACGAGCACCGCGCCGAGAACGTCCAGGCGGCGCGAGCTCCCGGCGTGGCTCTCCCGAACGGCCCACATCGCCGTGATCACGGCGACGAGGGAGATCGGCACGTTGATGAACAGCGTCCAGCGCCAGTTGACGAATTCGGTCAGGACCCCGCCGAGGAGCAGACCGACTGCACCGCCAGCCCCCTGAACGGCCCCGTACGCGGCAAACGCCCGTGCTCGCTCACGCGGGTTGGTGAACGTGACGTTCAGCAAGGACAAGGCTGCGGGTGCGAGGGCTGCGGCGAACACACCCTGGGCGGCGCGAGCGGCGAACAGCATCTCTGGCGTTGAAGAGAGACCACCGATGGCGGACACGATCGCGAAGCCGATGAGCGAGATGACCAGGGTCTTCTTGCGCCCGACGATGTCCGCGATCCGACCGCCGAGCATCAGGAGCCCGCCGAAGGTGATGGCGTAGGCGGTCACGGCCCAGACGCGGTCAGCGTCCGAGATCCCGAGTTCCTGCTGCGCCTCCGGCAAGACGATGTTGATGATGGAGGCGTCGAGCACGACCATGAGGCTGGCCAGTGTGATCGCGACGAGGGCGAACCACTTCCGTGGGTTCTCCGGTGCGGACGGCGGCGGGGCGGTGACGGGTGAATCTGACACGTGGTGGTCCACTACTTTCGGGCAGGCCAAGGAGGCCCGAGGTGACGGGGAGGGTGGGGCAAGCACGAAGCACGAACCGGCTTCGGTTGGTCGGTCAAGGACGCTGGGCGAAGATGACGTTGTCAGCGACGTCGGCGCGCTGCCCGTCAGGGCCGGACGCCTCACGCCACGCGGTCTCCTGCCGCACGATGCGCAGGTCTTCACCGAGGCCCAGCCGGGTCACCGCCTCGTTCGCGGTGGGGAACTCCTGGTCGTGGGCACCCCAGGACCATGGTGCCGATGACGCGTGGTCGATGACGACGAGGTACCCGCCCGGGGACAGGACTTCGGATGTGCGACCGATGATCGCGTTCCGGTCGATGTCCACTGGCGTGTGGAAGTAACAGGCGTACACCAGGTCGAACGGGCCGGCGGGGATGTCTCGAGCAAGATCCTTCCGGAAGGCACTCAGGCGCGGGCCCAACTCACTGCGCTGCGCTGCGTCGGTGACGCGTGCAATGGCGGTCGCGGAGACGTCTACCGCAGTGACGTGCCAGCCGTTGGAGGCGAGCCAGAGCGCATCCCCACCGTGTCCGCATCCGAGGTCCAGAGCACGAGCCGGGACAGGAGCCAGGTCATCCAGGACTGCAGCGAGGACTGCGTTCGGCCGGGTCCCCCAAGACGGGTCCATGCCCTGGTAGTGGGATTCCCAGAACCGCTCGCTCGGCGTGGTGTCCTCGCTCATCGCGTCTCCGCCTTCGCGCTGCCGCGGAGTGCGAGGCGGACGTCGTCGAGGACGAGAGCGTGGTTCACCGCGCCTGCGGCGAGGGCCGCGGTGCCGATGGAGACAGGGACGTTGGCCATCGCGTTGACCACGTTCCCGGCCGCCCACACCCCGTCGACGCTCGTCCTCCCGCTGGGGTCGACGGTGGCGAAGGACCCCCAGGGGTGTTCAGTGCGCTCGACCTCCAGCTGTCGCAGTGCCGCGTCCTGTGGGATCAGACGCGGTGCGGTGAAGATCGCGTCGAGCTCGATGGTCCGTCCATCGTCGAACTCCACGCCGGACAGCTGGTCACCTCGGGACAGCACACGCGTGACTCGCCCATCCTCGATCTGGATGCCGCGGGCGTCGAACGCCGCCTGGTCCTCACCGGTCGGCGCATCCGTGTCGTGTGCGAGGTAGATGATCTGGTCGGACCACTGTCGCAACAGTTGCGCTTGGAAGATGCTGCCGGGGCCGGTAGCCAGGATCCCGATCCGTCGGTCGCGCACTTCGTACCCGTCGCAGTACGGGCACGCCGCGACACCGCTGCCCCAACGCTCGGCGAGGCCATCGACGTCAGGCAGTTCATCGCTGGCACCCGTCGCCACAAGGAGCGCCCGCGCCAGCACGGTCCGGGAGTCATCGGTCTCCACCGCGAACCCGTCGCCCTCGTGACGGGTCGTCACAGCCGGAGTGTCCCAGATGGCACCGCCGTGGGCTTCGACTTCGGCCCGACCTACCGCGAGAAGCTCCAGCGGAGGTTTCCCGTCATGACCGAGGACACCGTGCATGTGGGCGGCGAACCTGTTCCGGGGTGCCCCCGCATCGAGCACAAGCACCTTGCGGCGCGCACGTCCGAGCATCAGCGCTGCGCTGAGGCCAGCACTACCGCCACCGAGTACCACGACATCCCACTCGAATCTGCTCACGTGATGACCCTGCAACACGGTGACCAGAACCTCAAACTGATTTGCGAGAATCGCAAAGGCGGGAGAGGCTGTACGGTATGGGACACGACGACCTCGATGCGGTGATGGACGGGCTCGGCGCGCGGCTGAGGGAGCAGCGGACGAGACGGGGCCTCCGGCTCGCCGACGTGAGCGAGATCACGGGAGTCTCGATCAGCATCCTGTCCAGGCTCGAATCAGGGGTCCGCGCTCCAAGCCTCGACGTGCTGCTGAAGATCGCCCGCGTCTTCCAGGTTCCTCTCGACGAGCTCGTCGGCGCGCCCGCATCCGGTGATCCACGTGTGCACCCCAAACCGGTCCGTCGCCACGGGATGATCTACCTTCCCCTCACCACGAGGCCGATCGGGGTTCAGGCCTTCAAGGTGATCCTGCCGGGTCGTGAGCCGGACGCGCGGATCTGCCAGAAGACCCATGTCGGCTACGAGTGGGTGTTCGTTCTCACTGGGACGCTGCACCTGCAGATCGGCTCGACACTCACGGTGCTCGATGCTGGAGAGGTGGCCGAGTTCGACACGGCAGCGCCGCACGGCATGGCCAGCGGCACGACGAACCCGGTCGAGGTCCTGACCCTCTTCAGCGCACAGGGCGAGCAGCTGCACATCCGCGACGCCTGACCGTCGAGACTGCTCGCCAGGGTTGACGGTCGAACACAGAGAACCCGCGGTGTGGCGCCTTGCCGACCGCGTCACCTACGAGCGCGGGGCAGGGTTCCCAGGAGCGCCGAAGTTGATGAGCTCAGGAGGGCGTCCCAGAGACAGAGATGCCGCACCGCAATCTCCGGTTGGTCGGCCTACGCGGTGTGACCTGCAACGCGGAGTGGGCACAGGGCAGAGCTGCCCTGTGCGGACACCCTCCGTGCGGCGTGTGCCGTCGGGGCCGGCGTTGTGCTCCACGAGTCGAGCCAACCGCCGTTTCGTCACCTGTCAACGTATGTTGACGTGCCGTATCGGGCCGCGCCTCCGCGTCCCCTGACAAGAGCTCCTTCCGGTCAGCGAACTTCGTTGAAGCGAGGTCTGCTGGCCGAACCCGCGTTCACGACGCCACACGCGGCAGCCCCGAGTGGGCGAAAGTCGGACCCGTCACCCGACGACATCAACGCCGTTGTGCAACGGCGATCGTCGCTGCACCCGCACCCGAGCGGACGGCCAGTCGACGCCGCCGGCGCTACAGACAGGATCGGTCCGACCTACCAAGACTTCTTCACCAACGGAGATGCCAGTGGTACGCGCGTCCGTTCGGCTGGGGTCCAGAGAAATCGCACCGGACTGATCTGCCGACGACTCGGTTTGAACATGCGCTTGACTCCCGGCTCGGCGGGCGGGCCCCGTTCCCGAGTGACCAGGGCCTGCGTGCCTACTGCTTCGGCGTCCTGCCGGTCATCTGCCGACGGCAAAGTGTTCCTGCACCGCGGCCGCCGGCAGCGTGTCTTCATATACGGCGACGTTGTCGAGGTTGCCCTTGAAGTGGAATGTCGTGTGGTTGCCGGGCCAGCCGTTGAGGTTGTCGAAGCCGATCCGCCACCACCCGGTGCTGACCTCTGCTCTGGCGTTCGAGCTCGCGGCGACCTGTTCGCCGTCGACGTACAGCCGCATGCCCGACGCGTCCATGGTCGCGGTGGCGAGGTGCCAGACGCCGTCGTTCAGGCCGGCTGCGGAGCTGATCGCGATGTTGGTGCCGTTGTAGGCGCCGAAGTGCACGGCGCCCTCGTCGGAGAGGTAGAGCTGTCGGTCGTACTTGGTGGACTGGTCCGAGCGGAGGTTGCCGAAGCCGAGGAGCATCCCGCCGGTCGTCGTCGTGGTCCGGAACCACGTTTCGATCGCGAAGATCTGCGGTGCATCGACCGCCGCGTCCGTGATCACCTGCCCCCGCACCCCGCCCGTCAGCAGGGACGGACTGTCCCCGGCTCGGCAGGTGCCCGGGGCGAGCGAGACTCCCGAGGTGAGGGTGCCGTGGCGACCGTTCCCGGATCCGTCGGCCGCGGAGGTGCCGGGGGCGTCGTCGAACCGGTAGGTCAGGTACGTGTGTGCGAACGGCGCTCGCTGCAGACACGGGAACGTCGCGGTGGCGAGCCGGGTACCCGTGTTCGCCGCGGTGGCCGTGAACGCTGCGCGAGCGGCATCGTCCACCACGATCACCACGGCGAGGACGGCGGCGAGTGCACCGACGAAGACCACGCTCCGGGCACGTTCCGCGCGGACGGACCGCCGTCGTCGCCGACCGTGCCCGACCGCACGGGTCACCTCGGGTCCGCCTGGGCTGCCCAGGCGGGACGAGAGCACGAGGGCGCCCCCGAGTCCGAGCGTCGCCGCGGCGAGCCTGCCGACGTCGTGCTCGCGGACCCACAGTGCAGGGAGACCGACCAGCGGGACCCGGAGCACACCGACCCCGCGGACGTCCTCCGGCTCCACCGTCCGGGCATCGGGCGTGGGGTTCGCGTCACCGCGGAGTTGCAGGGAACCCGACGGCGTCCGCGCGACGAGTCGGTGCAGCAGCAGCGCTTCCGGGTGGTCGGGGTCCTCGACCAGCAGCACCTGCCCGATCGTCACCTCCCGATCGTGGACCGGCATCGCGACGACCACGTCACCTGGGAGGATCTTCGGCGCCATGGATCCCGACACCACCGTCGTGGGGGTCCACGCCCATGACGCAGGCAGCGCTGCCCAGAGCAGGAGGCTCACGGTGACCACGAGGACCGTGCGGCCGAGCAGTGCCGCAGCGAACACCACCCAGGTCGAGGCGGAGGCGTGCCCGGATCGTGTCACCGCGACAGCCGAGGGCTGTTCGCGTCGTCCGTCCGGACGCAGGGTGACGTCGGCCACGGCCGGGCTCAGGAACTCTGCGCTTCCCAGGTGAGACCGATGCGCGCGGTCCCGTTCTGGGCAGAGTTCGGCGTCGCGGCGTCGAGCGCGACCGTCACCTGGTACGTGCGCGACTCGGAGGAACCGCCGGCGGTGCGCCAGGTGCCGATGCCGTTCGAGAACCTCGTGGCGGTCGATCCGAGGTCGGCGAGGGAGCCCGACCAGACCGCGGCGGGCGAGAGCGGGGTGAAGCCGCTGCACTTGCCGAAGGACCCGCCGGTGCCCTCGGTGACGGTGACGTGCAAGGAGCTCGACAGTGCGTTGGTGGTCGCCGGGTCCGTGCCGTACAGCTTCACCGTCGAGGGGAGTGAGCCGGTCGACGTGACGACGATGCACGATGTCCGCGTGTCACCGGGCTGCAGCCCGGAGGCCGTGAAGAGCGCGGTGTCGGAATCGTCGTCACTGAGCGAGACGGACCCGGCAGACCAGGTGTTCGGGGCGTTGCTCGTCGTGGCCGAGAAGGCGGCGTAGGACGCCTGGGCGATGACGAGGCCGGAGGCCAGGACAGCCGTCGGGACGACGGCGAGGGCGATGGTGCGGCGTGCTCGAGACGTGAGGTGCACGGGGTTCCTTCGGGGAGGGCGCCACACCGTCGTCGGTGGACGCGAGCATGTGCAGGACGAGGGAGCGCGGATCGACTCCCGGTGCGGGGCGCGGCGGGGCCGTGCTGTCGGTCCCCGCCGCGCCCGGAGATGGTCAGACGCGGCCGAGCATCGCCTCGTTGAGGATGGTGCCGCCGAGCATCCAGCCGCCGTCGGCGACCTCGTCGAGGATGACGAGCGTCGTGGGTCGGGCTCGCTCGCCGTAGACGTCGACGATGGCGTCGGTGACGGCGTCCTGCAGCTTCTTCTTCGACTCCGGGGTCAGGGTGTCAGCGGGGACCTTGATGTTGGCGAAGGGCATGGTGTTCCTCTCGGTGGGGTGTCCCGGACGTTCCGGGGGTCAGAGCGCGGCGTTCGGGGACAGGAGGTCCTCGATGCCGACGCGGTGGTAGAACTCGGATCGGATGCGGTCGGCGACCGCCGAGACGACCTCGCTGCCGTCACGGGAGGGGTCGACGTGGGTCCGGAACGGGCGGGCGCCGTCGGCCAGGCCGACCACGCGCACGATCTCGTCGGCGACGTCCTGCACGTCGGCGTCGGCCGGCACGATCGCGGCGAGGCGGTCGGTCAGGTCGCGCCGGAGCGCCCCGTACTCCGTGTCGTGTTCGTCGACGCGGGCGGTGTCCGTCGGGACGGCGGCGTTCGTGAAGTGGTTCGTGCCCGAGGTGAAGGCGCCCGGGACCACGATCGTGGTGTCGATGCCGAAGCGGATCAGTTCCGCCGCGTAGCTCTCGGCCAGGGCGTCCATGCCGGCCTTCGCCGCGAAGTACGGCGCCAGGAACGGCGGGTGGCCGCCGCGGGTGGCCGAGCTGCCGACCCAGACGACGAGTCCGGACCGGCGCGCCCGCAGGTGTGGCAGGACGGCACGTGCGACGCGCTGGGCGCCGACGACGTTGACGTCGTACAGGGCGGCGAACTGTTCCGGCGTGAACGCCTCGGCCGGACCGTAGGCCATGTGGCCGGCGTTCTGCACCAGCACGTCGATGCGCCCGTGCGCACGGATCACGGTGCTGACCGCCTCGTCGACGGACTGCTCCGACTGCACGTCGAGCTCGACCGCGCCGAGCTGCAGGCCCTCGCGCACGGCGAGGTCGTCGAGCGCGGCACGGGCGGGCGCGTTCCGGCCGTCGACCGCACGCATCCCGGCGACGACGACGTGCCCCGCCCGCGCGAGCGACTCCGCCGTCAGCCGGCCGAAGCCGCTCGACGCGCCCGTGACGAGGACGACCCGCGGCGTCGGCATCAGACCATCCCGCCGTTGGCGCGGATGGTCTGGCCGTTGACCCAGTGCCCGTCGGGCCCGGCGAGGAACGCGACGACACCGGCGATGTCCTCCGGCATGCCGAGCCGTTCGAGGGGCGGGACCTTCGCCAGGGTGTCGATCTGGTCCTGCGTCTTGCCGTCGAGGAACAGCTCGGTCGCCGTCGGCCCCGGGGCCACCACGTTCGCCGTGACGTCCCGGCCGCGGAGCTCCTTCGCGAGGATCATCGTCATGCCCTCGACCGCGCTCTTGCTCGCGACGTAGGCGCCGTAGGTCGGGAACTGCGTCCCCACGACCGACGTCGACATGCCGACGAACGCCCCGCCGGCCCGGAGACGACGGGCAGCCTGCTGCGCGACGACGAAGGTGCCGCGGATGTTCGTCCGGTGCAGTGCGTCGAGGACGTCGAGGTCCTGGTCGGCGATCGTCGACAGCGCAAGGCGGCCGGCGGAGTGCACGACGACGTCGACGCCGCCGTGTTCGGCCTCGACCCGGTCGAACATCGCGGCCACGGCGTGCTCGTCCGCGACGTCGGCCTGCACGGCGACGCCACGGCCGCCCGTCCGCTCGATCTCGGCGACGGTGTCCTCGGCGGCGGCCGTCCCGCTGGCGTGGTTGACGACGACCGTGAAGCCGTCCGCGGCGAGCCGGATCGAGACGGCGCGGCCGATGCCGCGAGAGCCGCCGGTGACCAGGGCGACGCGGCGAGGAGTGGTGCTCATCGTCTGTCCTTTCAGTGATACGCGCAGAGCATTTCGGCGCTACGGCAGAACGTAGCACGGTTACGATCATCGATACAACCTGCGCTACGATCACTGCATGGCCCGATCTGACGAAGCGCTCCGCAGCGCCCTGCTCCGCGCAGCGGAGGACCAGCTGGTCACTGCCCCCGACGGGGACGTCGCCACCCGAGCGGTCTGCGAAGCGGCCGGCGTGACCCAGCCCGTGCTCTACCGGATCTTCGGCGACAAGCGCGGGCTCCTCGACGCCCTCGCCGAGACGGGCCTGCAGCGGTACACCGCTCGGAAGGCCGAGCTCGAGGTGTCCGACGACCCGGCAGCGGACCTGCGCCACGGATGGGACGACCACCTCGCGTTCGCTCGGGAACACGCCGCCCTCTACCGGCTGATGTTCGCCCCACGGCCGTGGGCGAGCAGTTCCGCGCGGGACGGCCTGACCGCGCTGCTCGAACGGACGCTGACCCGGTGCGCGGCCGCGGGCCTGCTCCGCGTCGACGTCCCCGTCGCAGCGACCATGCTGCTCGCCGCCAACGTCGGACTCGCACTCCACCAGATGACCACGACGGCTCCGGACACTGCCGACGACGACGCACTCCGGGACGCGGTCCTCGACGCCGTCCTCATCGAGGCGTCCGCCCGCGACCAGGACGACCTCGACGCGGCTGCTCGTCGCCAGCTCCGCGCCCGGCTCGACGACGACGGGTCGGACGCGTTGCTCCCCGAGGAGACCGCACTCATGCGGATCTGGCTCGACCGACTCGACCACGAGGCCGACCACGAGGCCGACCACGAGGCCGACCACGGCCACGAAACCGACCACCACCAGGACCACGAAGGCACCCGATGATCTCCACGTTCCTCGCCGAACACGCCCCCCTCGTCCCCATCGGGTTCTGGGTCGCCCTCGCCGTCGCCACGGGGGTCGCCTGGCTGCTCCACCGTCTGCGGCTCCGCGGCGTCCTGCTCGGCCTCTCCGGCCTGTCGTTCGTCGCCGCCCTCGTGCTCACCCTGCTCCCCGACGGTGCCCGCTCTGGCGGCGTCACCTGCACCGTGCAGTTCTCGGTCCCGTTCCAGGGCATCGACACCCTCGCCAACATCGCGCTGCTGCTGCCGCTCGCGCTCTTCCTCAGCGTGGCGACGAACCGGCCACTCACCGTCCTCGCCGGCACGGTCGCCCTCTCCGTCGCCATCGAGGTCGTGCAGGCCCTCGCACCGGCACTCGGCCGGCGATGCGACACCAACGACTGGTTCATGAACACCGTCGGAGCACTGCTGGGCGCGGTCATTGCTCTGACCATCCATGCGATCGACCGGCGGCGGCGCGCCGCTTTCGTCCTGGACTGAACCGCTGCCGGATCACGACAGGCGCTGACCGGTCGATGTCCGTCCTCGATCAGGGTGCGATGTGCGCGTGCTCACCTGCCGCAGCAAGAATGGTGAGCCCCCCCGACAGGCCTGCCGTCAGCTGCACCGATCGTGTGCGGGATCATCCTCGGCCGAGTCCCTGCCACTTGCGGAACCCGGCGACGCGCGACGCGTCGGGGCGCTGACCGAGGATCAACAACACGTTGCCCAGGCTGTAGGCGTGGAACGCGGACGCGCACGCGAGGAACGCCGTCCACCGTTCCGCGTCGCGCAAGCTCTCAACCTGCGTCGCGATCGACTCGTGGAGTGCGGCGGCCTGCGCCTTCTTCTCCTCGATGGTGCGGCGGGGCGTCGAGGTCTTCTCGGCCGGACGGCGGGCCGCGGTCTTGGTGGTGCGTGTCGTGGTGATCATGGTTCCTGCTCCTGGGTCGATCGGGGATGATGGGCGGAGCGGGAGGGACCTAGAGCGTGTCTCCTGAATGGTGGGTCCAGGCGATGACGGCGTTGAGCACGACGGCTGAGCGGTAGACGATCGCGAGGTCGTCGTACCTCGTCGCCAGGGCTCGCCATTGCTTGAGGCGACAGAAGCCACGCTCGACGACGTTCCGGTTCCTGTAGTCGATGCGGTCGTAGGTCACGGGTCTCCCGCCGCGGGAACCACGCCGTTTCCGGTGTCCTTGCTGGTCGCGAGGCTCGGGGATCACGGACTCGATACCGCGGTCGCGCAGGTGTTGCCGGATCGCGTTGGATGAGTACGCCTTGTCACCGCGGAGCCGGTCCGGTCGGGTCCGCGGCCTGCCGACCGGACGGGCCACTTCGAGCGCTGCCAGCAGCGGCAGCAGCATCGGTGAGTCGCCGGCTTGTCCGGGCGTGATCAGGGTGACCAGGGGCAGCCCGTGGCCGTCGACGAGCTGGTGGACCTTCGTGGACAGGCCGCCGCGGGAGCGGCCGAATCCGTGATCAGGCGGCTCGAGTCCCGAATCCGTGTGATTCGATGGTTCCCCCTGTGGTGCGGGCGATGTTCGTGGCGTGCTGATGCGCGCGAGCGATCGTGGAGTCCACTGACAACGACCGGTCCACCGCCCCAGCCTGGTCCGCGGACGCTGTCACCGCGGCGAGGACCCTGTCCCACGTGCCGTCGCCTGCCATCCGGCGATGCCACTTCCACACCGTCTGCCACGGCCCGAACACCTCGGGCAGGTCACGCCACGCGATCCCGGTCCGATACCGGTACACGATCCCCTCGACCATGCTCCGAGCGTCCGCAAACGGACGGCCACGTTTGCCTGTCGGACCCGGCATGAACGACTGGATCGAAGACCACTGAGCATCGGAGAGCAGCTGGAATCATGTCACCACTACAGCGCGCCAGCGCACTACCTGATCTTCAGGAGACACGCCCTAGCCCCGGCGGTCCTCCTCGGACTGCCACGGCAGGTTCAGGTCGCCCGGCTCGGGCTCGACGTCGCCCGCGTCGTCCGCACCGCCGGTGCCGGGTGCCGCCACCACGCGGGACGGGTCGATGCCGTCCTGCTCGAGGTCCTCGCGGCTGCGCTGCTGCGTCTGGGACGCGACCGTCTCCCGTTCGCTCGACGGGCTGTAGGACGTGTCGGCGGCACGCTGCTCGCGGTCGCTCACGCCGTCGACGTCGTCGCTGTGCGCCGCGTCGCGGAGTTCGTCGTTGCGGGCGCGGTCGTCGGACTCGTCGGGGCCGGGCACGTTCGGGATGCTGTCGCTCATGCCCCGCACAGTAGGCCGGGGCTCCTGGTACCGGTTCGGTCACGACGGCCGTGATCCGGTTCGCGCTCGGGTACCGTCGTCCCGACGAAGGGGGTCGGACGATGGGTCGGACGAGGGCACGGGGCACGGCGGCCGTCGCACTGGTGGGGATGAGCACGCTGCTGTTGGCTGGCTGCTCGCTGTTCGGCGACGACGCCCCGCTGCCGGCGCCGACCGGCCACGCTGCGCCGAGCGCCTCCGCGACGCCGGGGCCCGTCGGCGGGTCGGCTGCCGCGGACGACACCGCCCAGCCCGTCGCGGCGCCGCAGGCGGTGCCGGCCGGCACGGTGGTCGCGGAGACCGACGCGGTGTCGAAGACCGGCGACACGTCGATCCACGTCCGGGTCGTCGCGAACGACCACGGCACGTTCGACGCGCAGCTGTCGGACTACCGCACCACGCAGCCGCAGCCGATGTCCGTGCAGTTCCGGCGCACGGCGCAGTACGGCGACGGTGGTGACACCGAAGCGGTCGCCACGACGCAGTGGGACGCCGACGCCCAGCCGCCCGCGACGGTCAGCCTGAGCGACGGCGGCCCCTACCCGGACTGGCTGCACACGGTCGTCCTCGTCCCGCAGTCCGACGGCGACGACAGCGCCCGCCCGTGGGTCTACAAGGTGCTCGCGATCGGGAAGCTCTCCTGGTCGATCCCGAACCCCGACCCGGACCTGCACGTCACGCTCGGCACGGCCCGACCGGGTGCGTACGGTTACGCGTTCGACGCCGCCGACGAGACCCTCCGCGGGACGACCGGCACCCCGGTCAGCTACAAGGTCAACGAGGGCGACGACCAGTCCACCATCGCGAAGCGCTTCGGCATCACCGTGGACCAGCTGCGGTGGCTCAACCCGACGATGCAGACCCGTGGCAACAACTGGGTGCTCGCCGGCTCCTGGATCAACCTGGACCCGGCCTCGCGCTGACACGGAGCCCGGTGCGGGTCCGTTACGCTCGTCCAGCACCCCGCACCACCCAGGAGGCCACATCGTGACCATCGTCGCCGCCGCAGACGGCTCCGCCCTCGGCAATCCCGGACCGGCCGGCTGGGCCTGGTACGTCGATGACGACCGCTGGGCAGCCGGTGGATGGCCGCGGGCGACGAACAACATCGGCGAGCTCACGGCCGTGCTGCAGCTGCTCCGCGCCACGAAGGACACCGGCGAGCCGCTGCACATCCTCTGCGACAGCCAGTACGCGATCAAGGCGTGCACGGAGTGGCTGGCCGGGTGGAAGCGCAAGGGCTGGCGGAAGGCCGACGGCAAGCCCGTGCTGAACGTCGAGATCATCAAGGAGCTCGACGCCGAGCTGCAGGGCCGCAAGGTCACCTTCGAGTGGGTCCGCGGTCACGTCGGCCACGAGATGAACGAGGCCGCGGACGTCCGTGCCCGCGGCGCTGCGACCGCCTTCCAGAACCGCACCGAGGTACCGACCGGTCCGGGTTGGCCGGACACCGTCGTCCCGCCCGCTCCGGAGCCGGTGCAGGTCGAACCGCCCGCCACCCTGTTCTGACGAGCCACACGCCCTGTCGGGCCGCACGACGACGGGCCGCACGACGACGGGCCCGGGCGATGTCCTCGCCCGGGCCCGTCGTCCGCTCGGGACGTGCGCTCAGTAGGTGCCGTCGCGACGGTCCTGTCGGGTGATCTGCTCCCCCGACGCCGGGTCGACGCCCGACCGGGTGGTGGTCGTGGTCCGACGCCCGCCGAACCCGACCGCCAGGCTGATGATGAGCAGCACGACCCCGGCTGCCATCAGGATGTAGCCGATCAGGCGCAGGTCGATGCCGGCGATCTGGTAGTCGACCGCGAAGGCGACGATCGCTCCGATCACGATCAGGGCGATGCTCGATCCGATGCGCATGACGGGTCCTTCCGTGGTGCCCCGTCCCGGGTGTCCGGGGCTGGCGTCGAAGGTACCCGGACCGCGGCGGCGAGGTTCCGTGTGACCGCCGAGCGAGGCCGCCCTCAGTCGACGTCGACCTCGGCCCAGCCGTCGAACCGGCCGATCTCGGTGACGCGCACCACGGCTTCGCCGGTCTCGTCGGACGCGTCCAGGTCGATCGTCGCCGAGAACCCGAAGTCCTTGTCGCCCTCGGGGTCGGCGAAGATCTGCCGTGCCCGCCAGGTCCGACCCGGCCCGTGCTCGTCGAGCACCAGGTACGCCATCGACCGGGCGTCCCCGTCGGTCCCGATCGCGTCGTGCTCCTCGTAGTACTCCTCGAGCACGGCGTCCCACTCCTCCTGCCCGAACCCTGCGGCCCCGTCGAGCGCGGCGAGCCCGGCAACGTCGTCGGCCGCCGCGAGCAGCACCCGCTGGAACAGCGCGTTCCGCACGAGCACGCGGAACGCGCGCGGGTTGCCGGTGAGCCGCGCGGGCTGCGGCGGCGCGATCTCGTCGTGTTCCGCGGCGGCCTCCGCGACGGAGCCGTTGACCAGCGCCTCCCACTCGTCGACGAGCGAGGAGTCGGTCTGCCGCACGACCTCGCCGAGCCACTCGATCAGGTCGTCGAGCTCGGGCGTGCGCTGTTCCTCGGAGATGGTCTGGCGCATGGTGCGGTAGGCGTCGGACAGGTACCGGAGCACGAGTCCCTCGGAGCGGGTCAGCTGGTAGAACCGCACGAAGTCGCCGAAGGTCATCGCCCGCTCGTACACGTCGCGCACCACGGCCTTGGGCGACAGCGTGAAGTCGAGCACCCACGGCTGTTCGGCCGCGTAGGCCTCGTACGCGGCGGTCAGCAGTTCGTCGAGCGGCTTGGGCCAGGTGACCTCCTCGAGCAGCTCCATCCGCTCCTCGTACTCGATGCCCTCGCGCTTCATCCGGGCGACCTCCTCGCCGCGCTCCTTGAACTGCTGCTGCGCGAGGACGGCGCGCGGGTCGTCGAGGGTCGCCTCGACGACCGACACCATGTCGAGCGCGTACGTCGGGGACTCGGGGTCGAGCAGTTCGAAGGCGGCGAGTGCGAACGGCGACAGCGGCTGGTTGAGCGCGAAGTTCACGGGCAGGTCGACGGTCATGCGGTAGCGCCCGTCGACCTTCTCGATCACGCGGGCGTTGATCAGCGTGCGGGCGATCGACAGCGCGCGCCGGGCCATCGCGAGCTGCCGGGAGCGCGGCTCGTGGTTCTCGAACACGAGCGAGCGGACGTCGGCGAAGGCGTCACCCCCGCGGGCGACGACGGCGAGCACCATCGCGTGCGTGATCCGCATCCGGGACACCATCGGCTCGGGCTCGGCGGCGATGAGCCGGTCGAACGACGCCGGCCCCCACGAGACGAACCCCTCCGGCGCCTTCTTCTTCTTGACCTTGTTCTTCTTCTTCGGGTCGTCCCCGGCCTTGGCGACGGCCCGGGCGTTCTCGATCTCGTGCTCCGGCGCCTCGGCCACGACGTCGCCCTCGGTGTCGTAGCCGGCTCGTCCGGCTCGTCCGGCGATCTGGTGGAACTCGCGGGCGGACAGCTGCCGCATCCGGGAGCCGTCGAACTTCGTCAGCCCGGTGAGCAGCACGGAGCGGATCGGCACGTTGATCCCGACCCCCAGGGTGTCGGTGCCACAGATCACCGGCAGCAGGCCGCGCTGGGCGAGCTGCTCGACGAGCCGGCGGTACTTCGGCAGCATGCCCGCGTGGTGCACGCCGATGCCGGCCCGGATGAGTCGTGACAGCGTCTGCCCGAACCCGGCGCTGAAGCGGAACCCGGCGATCGCGGCGGCGATCTCGTCCCGGCGTTCGCGCGACGCCACCTTCACGGACATGAGCGCCTGCGCCCGTTCGAGCGCAGCGGCCTGGGCGAAGTGCACGATGTAGACCGGCGCCTTCCCCTCCTCGAGCAGACGTTCGACCGTCTCCTGCACCGGGGTCAGCACGTACTCGTACGACAACGGCACGGGCCGCGAGACGCCGGTGACCCGTGCGGTCGGGCGCCCGGTCCGGCGCGACAGGTCGTCGGCGATGGTCGTGACGTCGCCGAGCGTCGCCGACATGAGCAGGAACTGCGCGCGCTCGAGCACGAGCAGCGGCACCTGCCACGCCCAGCCGCGGTCGGGGTCGCCGTAGAAGTGGAACTCGTCCATCACCACGACGTCGACCTCGGCGTCCGGGCCCTGGCGGAGCGCGGTGTTCGCGAGGATCTCGGCGGTGCAGCAGATGATCGGGGCGTCCGCGTTGACGCTCGAGTCACCGGTCACCATGCCGACGTTCTGCGCGCCGAACAGGTCCACGAGCTGGAAGAACTTCTCGGAGACGAGGGCCTTGATGGGCGCCGTGTAGTAGCTGCGCTTGCCCTCGGCGAGCGCGGCGAAGTGCGCCCCGGCCGCGACGAGGGACTTGCCGGTGCCGGTCGGCGTGCTGAGGACGACGTTCGCGCCGGAGACGAGCTCGATGAGCGCTTCGTCCTGCGCCGGGTAGAGCGGTCGTCCGCCCGCCTCGGCCCAGTCGGCGAACGCCTGGTAGACCGCGTCGGGGTCGACGGCGCCGTCGACCGCCGCCGGCAGGGCGGCGAGGAGCGGCGGGGTGGTGGTGACGTCGGTCATGCGCCCATCCTCCCAGGTGGGCGGTGACCGGCAGACGAGCCGGCGGCGGACGGGAGGCACGGGGCCGCTCCGTCACGCATCCGGCGTCCGCACGCGCCGACCGCAGGTCGCAGGCCGGAGACGAGCCGCGCCTCCCGTCCGGCGCCCTGTCGGGAATCGATGCGCGCGCATAGACTCAGACCGTGCGCGAACTCGGCTTCCTCTCCTTCGTCCCCAACCACGGCGGCACCGCCGGTGCTGCTGCCGCCCTGGAGGACGGTCTCCGCCTGTTCGAGACGGCCGAGTCGCTCGGGTACGGCACCGGCTGGGTCCGGGGCCGCCACTTCGAGCCCTTCCTGACCAGCCCGATGACGTTCTTCGCGGCGGCCGCCCAGCGCACGAGCACCATCGGTTTCGGCACCGCCGTCCTCGGCATGCGGTACGAGGACCCGATCCGTCTCGCCGAGGACGCCAGCACCGTCGACCTTCTCAGCGACGGTCGGGTGCAGCTCGGCATCAGCACCGGGATCGCCGGGTACGGCCCGATCCTCGACCCGGTGTTCGGCGGGTCGGAACGCAGCTTCCGCGACGAGGCCGAGGTGCGCGCGGCGCGGCTGCTCGAGGTCCTGCAGGGCGAGCCGCTCGGCACCGCGGGGAAGGGCTACGAGAGCATCCCCGCCGGTGCCGACCTGACCCTCCAGCCGCTGTCGCCAGGCCTGCGCGACCGCGTCTGGTGGGGCGGCGGCAGCACGGGCACCGCGGTCCGCACGGCCGAGAAGGGCCTGCTGCTGCACTGCTCGACGCTCAACACCGAGGACACGGGCGCCCCGTTCGCCCAGGCACAGGCGGACCAGCTCACCGCGTACCGCGACCGCTTCGCCGAGCTGCAGGCCGCCGGCGAGCACCCCGGCCGCACGCCGAAGGTGGCGGTCGGTCGGATCGTCGTCCCGATGCTCGACGACCACGACCGCCGGGTGCACGAGGAGTTCCTCACCGGGTACGCGAGCGGGATGGACGACGAGGGGCGCCCCCTGAGCGGTCCGCCGTTCCGGTTCAGCAGGATCGTGTCGGGCGGTGTGGACGAGATCGTCGACGCCCTGGCAGCCGACCCCGCGGTCCAGGCGACCGACGAGCTGGTGATCACCCTGCCGGCGAACGGCGACGCCGCGGCGCACGAACGCATCCTGCGGGTCGTCGCCGAGGAGATCGCCCCGCGGCTGCCCTGAGCACGACCGCTGACGACAGGCACCCGGCCGGGGCTCGAGTCGGGGTGGTGAGGTCCGACGAGCCCCGGGCCGGATGACCATCTCGTCCCTGATCCGTACGGGATGGTGGCATCACTCTTTCACTTTCTGAAGGATTTGTCATCATCACTTCCCCGGGAACGGGCACATGGCCAGTTGCGCACGACAACCCCTGGTCAGAAGCGGAAAGGTACGCTCTCGTACCTTTGCCCACAGGACGACGAATGCGCCCCCGCGCGGACGCGGGGACGCATTCTGGACGCACCGGGATCGACGGGGTTCCACGGCCGGATCAGGAGGCCGCTTCGCTCACACGACGATCCCTCGGTGGTGCGCGCGCCGACGGTAACCAGCCGACTGGCGCGGATTCATGCTACTGAACGCATCCACGACCGTGCGGAAATCGGCTCACTCCAGTTCGAGGGCCGCGGAACCGGCCAGGTCCGCGACCGAGGCACCGACGTGGAGCTCGAACGTCCCGGGCTCGTAGCGCCAGGCGCCGTCCCAGTGTGCGAACGCCCGGGCCGGAACCTCGATCGACACCTCGGTGGACTCCCCTGCCCCGAGCCGGACGGGCGCGAAGCCGACGAGCCAGCGAACGGGACGGTCGACCGCCGACTCCGTGCGGGAGGCGTAGACCTGCACGACGTGCTTCCCGGCACGGTCGCCCGTGTTCGCCACGGTCGCGGTGACGATCGCGGCGTCACCCTCCGTCACGGTCGGCGACGCGGCGACGCCGTCGATCGTCCAGGTGGTGTAGCCCAGCCCGTGGCCGAACGGGTAGGCGGGCTCGGTGCCGGCGCGCAGCCAGGCACGGTAGCCCACGTGCACGCCCTCGTCGTAGGCGACCTTGCCGTCGACCGGCGTGACGTCCTGCACCGGGACGTCGGCGAGGGTCGCCGGCCAGGTGGTGGGCAGGCGCCCGCCGGGCTCCGCGGCACCGGTCAGGACGTCGGCCAGCGCGTTGCCGTACTCCTGTCCGCCGAACCAGGTCAGGAGCACCGCGGCGACGTCGTTCCGCCAGGGCATCTCGACCGGCGAACCGGAGTTCACCACGACGACCGTGTTCGGGTTCACGGCGGCGACGGCACGGACCAGCTCGTCCTGGTGGCCCGGCAGCGCGAGCGACGAGCGGTCGTAGCCCTCGGACTCGACCTTGCTGTTCGTCCCGACGACGACGATCGCCACGTCGGCGTCGCGGGCCGTCGCGACCGCGGCCTCGACGAGTGCGGCGGGGTCGGCGTCGCTCGGCTCGGTACCGAACTGGTAGGCGAGCACACCGCCCAGCGCCTCGTCCTGCACGATGTCGTGCTCGATCCGGATCGCGAGCTGCTGCCCGGCCTCGACCGACACCGGCACCGAGCGCGCCGGCGGGTTGAGGAACGCCGCACCGAGCTGGTCCCCCTCGACCGGCACGGTCTCGTCGAGCAGGAGCTCGCCGTCGACCCACATGCGCGAGCGACCGGCGGCACCGATGCCGATCCGCACGGTCCCCGTCGTCTCGGCGGTGTACGTCGTGGTGACGTCGAGTCGGTCGGACTCCCGGATCGGGGCGTCGCCGCCGAACCAGAACAGCGCGGTGGCACGGCGGTCCTCGACGAACAGCTCCTCGCCGCCCTTGACGAACGCCACCCGTGCACCGGGCTCCCCCGTGGCCGGGTTCGTGATGCTGGACAGCGGGAACTCCGCGATGCCCTCCTGCACCACGGCGCCGATGGCGTGGTCGACCGTCGCGCCGGGGAAGGCCGCTCGGATGCCCTCGATGGGCGTGACGACGTGCTCCGGCACCACCGTCGCCGAACCGCCGCCCTGCGTGCGGGCCTGGTCGGCGTTGTGCCCGAGGAGCGCGATCCGCGACGCCGCGGACGCATCGAGCGGCAGGATCCCGGTGTTGCGGACGAGGACGGTGCCCTCGGCCTCGGCCGTCCGCACGAACGCGACGCCGTCCTCGACGTGCACCGGCTGCGCGGCCACGGGCTCGAAGCCCTCGAGCGCGCCGACGCGGGCGGCGAGCGTCAGGATGCGGCGGACCTTGCGGTCGACGGCCTCCATCGGGACCTCGCCCGACTCGACCGCCTGCAGCAGGGGCCCCTCGCTCCACCAGGGGTTCGGCCCGGGCATCGCGACGTCCTGCGACGCCTTCGCCGACTCCACCGAGCGGACGCCGGTCCAGTCGGACACGACGATGCCGTCGAAGCCCCACTCCGAGTTGAGCGGTGTCTCGAGCAGGTCGTTCTCGGACGCGGTGACGCCGTTGATCGCGTTGTAGGACGACATGACCGCCCAGGCGTGCGCCTCGGTCACGGCCTTCTCGAACGCGAGCAGGTACAGCTCACGGAGCGCACGGTCCGACACCTCCGTCGACGCGGTGAACCGGTCGGTCTCGTAGTCGTTCGCGATGTAGTGCTTCGGGGTCGCGGCGACGCCGTTCTCCTGCACGCCGTCGACGTAGGACGCGGCGAGGTCGCCGGTCAGCAGCGGGTCCTCGCTGAACGCCTCGAAGTGGCGACCACCGAGGGGCGAGCGGTGCAGGTTGATCGTCGGGCCGAGGACGACGTCGACGCCCTTCCGGCGGGCCTCGACCGCCGCGGCGGCACCGTAGCGCTTCGCGATCGCGCGGTCCCAGCTCGCCGACAGGGCGGTGGCGGACGGCAGGTTGAGCGACGGGTCGCGCTCGTCCCAGACCTCGCCGCGGACGCCGGACGGACCGTCGGACATCAGGATGCGGCGCAGCCCGATCTTCTCGACCGGCCAGGTCGTCCAGAAGTCGCGCCCGGTCAGCAGCTGGACCTTCTCCGCGGTCGTCAGCTGTCCGACGAGCGCGGCGATGCGCTCGTCCAGCGGCGACGCGGCGGTCGGCCGGGAGGCGCGGGTGGTGTCGTCCACGGTGGTCACGATGGTCGGTCCCTTCGTTGTGCGACGCAGGCGACGGGGCATGACCTCCGCGCGCCATCGTCGGCGGCTGCGGGCAGCGTAGCACCCAAAACCTATCGGAAGTAGGTTTGTTGGGTCTCGAACCCGCTGTACGCTCGCGCCATGGCACGACGGGGTTCGTACGCGAAGGGGATCGCGAAGCGCGAGGAGATCCTCACGGTCGCGCTCGACCTCGTCGCGCAGCAGGGGTTCCGGCGCACGAGCATCAAGGACATCGCCGACGCGGTCGGGCTCACCCAGGCCGGGCTGCTGCACTACTTCGACTCGAAGGACGACCTCTGGGTGGAGATCCTCCGTCGCCGCGACGAGGTCGACCTGGCGCACGACTGGGGCACCGCGGCCGAGGACCCCGGTGCGTTCCTCGCGGCGATCGTCCGGCACAACACCGAGGTCCCGGGCCTCGTGCAGATGTTCGTCAACCTGTCGGCGGCCGCCGCGACCGACGACGAGCACCCCGCGCACGAGTACTTCCGCGAGCGCTACGAGCGCAGCCGGAACGACTTCGCCCGGGACTTCCGCACCATGCAGCAGGACGGCCGGCTCCGCTCCGACGTGGACACCGAGCAGCTGGCGAGCGTGCTCCTGGCGATCTCCGACGGCATGCAGATCCAGTGGCTGTACGACCCGTCGCGGGACATGGCCGACCACGTCGAGCTCGTCGCACGGCTCGCGGTCGCGCAGTCCGTCACGCCCGCCCCGGCCTGACGCCGGCACCCCGGCCCGCCGCGCTCCCGCCGCGCTCGACCGCTCCGGCCCCGGGCCGCGTCGGCCGCATCGCCTGCGTCGCCTGCACCGCCTGCGCCGCCCGGACAGGTACCGCCAGTGCCTGGTCCCCGCTCGGGCGCGCACGGCAGGATGGGGTCCGGCCGACCAGGCCGTCCGACGACGATGTGGAGTGACGCGATGACGCGTGTTGTGGTGACCGGAGGCAGCGGGAAGCTCGGACGGGCGGTCGTCCGCGACCTCGACGAGCACGGGTACGACGTGGTCCTGCTCGACCGGGTGCCCTCCCCCGACAAGCCGGAGCGGGTGCCCTTCGTCCGCATCGACCTGAGCGACTACGGCCAGGTGCTCGGGGCGCTCACGGGCATCGACGACCGCTACGACCGCGTCGACGCCGTGGTGCACCTCGCCGCCGTACCGGCCCCCGGACAGGTGCCCGACGTCGCTCTCATCACGAACAACGTGACCGCGTCGATCAACGTCTTCCACGCCGCCCGTGTCGCCCGGATCAAGAACGTCGTGTGGGCGTCGAGCGAGACCCTGCTCGGCATCCCGATGGGCGAGCACCACCCGCCGTACCTGCCCGTCGACGAGGAGTTCGCGGTCCGCCCGCAGTCCTCGTACTCGCTCGGCAAGGCGGTCGAGGAGGAGATGGCCCGCCACTTCACCCGCTGGGACCCGGAGCTCAAGATGATCGGGCTGCGCTTCTCGAACGTCATGGACGAGACCGACTACCCGTCGTTCCCGTGGGACGCCTCCCCCGAGGCGAAGACCTTCAACCTGTGGTCGTACATCGACTCGCGCGACGGGGCGCAGGCCGTGCGGCGGTCGCTCGAGGCCGAGCTCACCGGGTTCGAGGCGTTCGTCATCGCGAGCCCCGACACCGTGATGGACACCCCGACGATCGAGCTCGTGGAGCGCTTCGTGCCGGACATCGAGCGCCGTGCGGACATCGACGGCACGAGCTCCCTGCTCTCGAGCGAGAAGGCCCGCGAGCTCCTCGGCTACGCCCCCGAGCACACCTGGCGGAACCACCGCTCGCGCTGACCGGAGGGGAGGCGCGGGGCGGCCTCAGGACGTCGGCGCGAGCAGCAGGCCGTCCAGCACCAGGTCGCGCACGCGCGGCAGCAGGTCTGCCACGAGCGCGCCCTCGTCCACGCCGGTGATCTGCGCGATGGCGCCGACGATCGCCGCGACCGACAGCTCCCCGTCGCAGGCACCCACGAACGCGGCGAGCGCCGTGTCCGCGTCCACCCGACGGCCGAAGCCACCGCCCTGCACGAGCGTGATCACGGTCGGGTCGTCGTTCCCGGGCCAGTAGTGCCGCTCCTCGGTCACGTCACCGGCGACCCGCAGATGGGCGGCGGCGAGCGCCTCGTCGTCGTGCGCCTCGAGCCACCCGGTGGCGTCGAGCACCCGTGCGACCGTCGCGCCGAGCCCCACGGGGTTGGAACCGAGCGCCTCGGGGACCCGCTCGGCGCGGCGGAGGCGAGCCGTACCTCCCGGCCGACCGATCTCCGTTGCCGACGCCGACGCACGCCGGACGACCACGTACCCGAAACCGACCCCGGTGACCCGCCGGGTCGCGAAGTCGTCGAGCCAGGCGTCCACGAGCCGGTCGAACCCGTCCGTGCCGGGCTTCGTGCCGCCGTCGCGGATCCAGGTCTCGGCGTAGGCGGGCGGGTCCTCGCGCTCCCGCTCGACGACCCACAGGTCGAGGTCCTCGGCGTCCGCGAACCACGAGCGCACCCGGTCGAGCCCGTCGACGCCCCAGCGGTACTCCCAGTTGCCGAGCAGCTGCGCGGTCCCGCCGGGTGCGAGGTGGTCGGCGAGCCCGCGGAGCACGGTCTCGACGAGCGCGTCGCCGACCATGCCGCCGTCGCGGTACTCGTAGGAGGGCACGTCGTCGCGACGCGGGGTGATGACGAACGGCGGGTTCGACACGATCCGGTCGAACCGCTCGCCCGCCACCGGCTCGTACAGCGACCCGAGCCGGAACTCGATGCCGTCGATGCCGTTGAGCGCCGCGTTGAACCGGGCGATGTCGAGCGCACGGCGGGAGATGTCCGTGGCGACGACCTCGTCGGCGAAGCGACGGGCGTGCATGGCCTGGATCCCGCACCCGGTCCCGAGGTCGAGCACCCGTCGGACCGGCACCGGGACCTGGAGCCCGGAGAGCGTGGTGGTCGCGCCGCCGATGCCGAGCACGTGTTCCTCGCCCAGTGCGGTGCCGAGTGCGAGCTCCCCGAGGTCGGAGACGATCCACCAGCTGCCGGCGCCGAGGTCGTCGACGAAGGCGTAGGGCCGCAGGTCGACGGTCGGGTGGACCAGGAGGTGGTCGGCGTCGGGAGCACCGGCGTCGTCCGTGTCGTCGTCGATCCGGAGCAGACCGGCCGCGAGCACCGCGTCGAGCCCGGCCGTCGGGAACGCCCGCTCGGCATCGCTCCGGTCGACCGGCAGGCCGAGCACGAACAGCGTCGCGAGCGTGGTCAGCGGCGTGGTGTCCCGCGCGGCGAGCGCCCGCAGCGCGGCGACCCGGGAACCGCGGTGCAGCGATGCAGCGGCCTCGGTGCCCCAGAGTGCGTCGATGCGGTCGACGGTGAAGCCCGCGGCGTCGAGGTCGGCGGCGAGCGCCGTCGTCACCGCGGGGACGGTCGTGATCGTCGGGAGCTCGTGGGCGATCGGACCGCGGGGCCGGCCGGTCACGCGGGGACCTCCTCGCGCATGACGGTCGCGGGGACCTGCCACGCGGCCACCAGGTCGAGGAGCCCGGGGAAGCGCTGCTGCACGTCCTCGACCCGGACCCGGCTCGAGCGCGTCAGTCCCTCCTGGTGCTGCTCGAGCAGGCCGGCCTCGCGCAGGACGCGGAAGTGGTGCGTCAGCGTCGACTTCGGTCGGTCGACCCCGACCCACCCACAGCTGCGGACGCCACCGGCGGCGTCGACCAGGTAGCGGTGCAGGATCGTCAGCCGGATCGGGTCGCTCAGCGCGTCGAGCACGACGGGCAGGTCCATCTCGGCGACGGTCGGCTGCGGCAGGCGTTCTGGGGCGACGACGGAGTCCACGGGCGCGGCGGGCATGCGACGACGGTAGCACCGCGCACGCAGTAGTACGACTTGCGTCGTACTGGTGCACTGCTGTACGAATGCTGTCGTACAGCAGTCGATCCGGCCGGAAGGTGCCACCATGCAGTCAGCACGCGGAGTCGCGGGGTTCTGGATCCTCGCCGCCATGCTCTTCGTGGCGATGGCCTCGTCCTCGGTCCCGTCGCCGATCTACCCCGTCTACGCCGCCGAGTGGGACCTCACGCCGCTCATGCTCACGGGGGTGTTCGCGATCTACGTCGCCGGACTCCTCGTCACCATGCTCGTCGCCGGTCGGCTGTCCGACCACGTCGGCCGGAAGCCCGTGCTCGTCGCCGGCGGACTGCTGCTCGTCGTGTCGCTCGTGCTGTTCACCGGCGCCGACGGGTTCACGGCCCTCGTGGTCGACCGGATCGTGCAGGGCGTCGCGGTCGGGCTGCTCATCGGCGCCCTCGGTGCAGCGCTCATCGACAACTCGCTCGAGCGCTTCCCCTCGCTCGCGGGCGTGCTGAACGGTGCCGTCCCACCCTTCGCCCTGGCGACCGGCGCGGTGTCGAGCGGCGCCCTCGTGGAGTGGGGCCCGGCACCGGAGCAGCTCGTCTACGTGCTCTTCGGTGCGCTCCTGCTGCTGCTCGTCGCCGCCCTGGTCGTCGTGCCCGAGCGGGTCACGCGCCGACCGGGTGCACTCCGCTCCCTCCGCCCGACCGTGTCCGTCCCGCGGGCGTCGCGGGCGCTCTTCCGCGGCGTCGCCGGGGCGCTCGTCGCCAGCTGGGCACTGGGCGGGCTGTTCCTGTCGCTCGTGCCGTCGGCCCTCGGCGCGGTGTTCGGCATCCACGACCACTTCGCAGCCGGGGCTCTCATCGCCGTCGTCACCGGCGTCGGCGGACTCACCGGTCTCGCCATCCAGCGCCTCGACACACGTCGGAGCCTGTTCCTCGGGCTCGTCGCGCTCATCGTCGGCCCGGTCGTCACCGTGACGTTCGTGTTCGCGCACTCGCTGCCCGGGCTCGTCGTCGGCAGCGCGATCGCGGGCGTCGGCTTCGGCGCGGGCTTCCAGGCACCCCTGCGGATGCTGCTCGCCACCGCGGCGCCGACGCACCGCGCCGGACTCCTGTCGTCGGTCTACATCGTCAGCTACCTGGCGTTCGGCGTACCCGCCGTCGTCGCGGGACTCGTCGAACCGGCGTTCGGCTTCGTGCCGGTGCTCGCCGGCTACGGCGCCTTCATCGTCCTCGCCGCGGCGATCGCCCTCGTGCTGCAGCTCGCGTCACGCAGCGCGGCCGGGGTCGAGGAGCGCGCCGCCGAGGCCGTCGAGCGCACCGCGACCGGTTCCGTCCGGACCGTCGCCGAGTAGCGCCGCGCGAGGGCTAGTGCCCGGCCCGCGCCCGGTTCGGTCGCTGTGCGCGGACCCCGGTGCTGCGGTGTGCGTCGGCGTGCGCCGCGTCGACGTCGGCCTTGCCGCGGTCGGCCGCCCTCCGCAGCCACTGCGGTCCGTGCGCCTTCGCCCAGTCCCAGAAGCGGTGGAGCTGCGCGCGCAGCCACGTGATGATGCGGTGGAAGAAGTGGAACTCGCTCGCCAGGATCGTCAGGCCGATGAAGACCACGAGCCACCCCGGACCGGGCAGCGGCACGAGGATGAGCCCGATCACCACGACGAGTCCGCCGACGATCCCGACGAGCACCTTGTAGAACAGGTGCCACCCCGGCCGCGCGTGGATCCAGGCGCGCATCCGACGGAACCACCGGAAGCGGTGGTGCCGGTCGTCGGCGTCGGTCTCGGGAGCCGTGGTGTCGGCACGCACGACCGCGTCGGGTCGCTCGTGGGTGTCGTCCATGGCGGCAACCTAGGGCGCGCGGCTGGGAAACGGCGGCGCAACCGGTCCACGCCACGTGAGCAGTGGGACGGGCGGACACCGCGCCTCCCGGCCGTCACGGGCCTCGGCCCACCGGAGCCCTCGTTCCGTCGAGACGCCGCGGTCTCGTCGCGACGGCGTCGGATGCAACGGCGTTCTGCGCGCCCCGCGGCGTCTCGCGCAGTCGGGGCCGTGTCGCGCCGGCCGCAGCCCCGTCAGCGGGCCCCGTCGGCCTGGAGGCTCGTCACGCGTGAGCGACGCACGTCGCAGCCCACGGGACCGCGGCGAGACGGGCCTCCGGGATCGGTTCGCCGCCGACGGCGCACCGCCCGTAGGTGCCGGCGTCGAGCCGCGCGAGCGCGGCGTCGACCAGGCGGATGCGTTCCCGGGCGTCGTCGCGCACCGCACCGAGCGACCCGCGCTCCCAGGCGAGGGTCGCACCCTCGGGGTCGTGCTCGTCGTCCGCGTTGGCGTCCAGGCGCGCGTCGCTGACGTCCCGCATGCTGCGCTCGACGTCGGCGAGCAGCCGCTCGTTGCGCCGCCGTTCGTCGGCGAGCGCGGTGCGGGGGTCGTCCATGCCGACGACCGTAGTCGCGTCGGAATGCGGCCGCAGCAGCATGCGTTCGCATCGGCATGACGAAGATCGGGTTCCTGTCCTTCGGGCACTGGCGCGACGTGCCGGGCTCGCGTGTGCGCAGCGGCCGCGAGGCCCTCGTGCAGGCGATCGACCTCGCCGTCGCGGCCGAGGAAGCGGGCGTCGACGGCGCGTACTTCCGCGTGCACCACTTCGCTCCGCAGCAGGCGGCGCCGTTCCCCCTGCTCTCGGCGATCGCCGCCCGGACCAGCCGCATCGAGATCGGCACCGGCGTGATCGACATGCGCTACGAGAACCCGCTCTACATGGCCGAGGAAGCCGCGGCCACCGACCTCATCTCGGGAGGCCGACTGCAGCTCGGTGTCTCGCGGGGGTCACCCGAGACCGCCCTCGCCGGGTACCAGCAGTTCGGCTACGTGCCCGAGGCGCACGACACCAACGGCGGCGACATGGCGCGCTCCCACACCGACGTGTTCCGTCGTGCGATCGCCGGCGAGCCGATGGCACACGCGAACCCGCAGATGACCGGGTCGGCCGGGTCGCTGTCGGTGTCCCCGCTGTCGGACTCGCTGCCCGACCGGATCTGGTGGGGTGCCGGGACCCGCGCGACCGCCGAGTGGACGGCCGAGCAGGGCATGAACCTCATGTCGTCGACCCTGCTCACCGAGGACACCGGCGTGCCGTTCGACCAGCTGCAGGCCGAGCAGATCGAGCGATTCCGGACGACGTGGCGCGAGATGGGCTGGGAGCGGACGCCCCGGGTCTCGGTGTCGCGCAGCATCATCCCGATCACCGACGACGAGTCGCGGCACTACTTCGGCGTGCGGGCACAGGTCGAGGGGCAGGACCAGGTCGGGCACCTCGACGGCGGGCTCGCCCGCTTCGGTCGGTCCTACATCGGGGAGCCGGAGCAGCTCGTCGCCGAACTCGCCGCCGACGCCGCGGTCCGGGCTGCCGACACCGTGCTCGTCACCGTGCCGAACCAGCTCGGCGTGGACTTCAACGCCCGGCTGCTCGCAGCGACGAAGGCCGTCATGGACGAGGTCGACGCCGCGACCGTCCCCGCGTAGGTCGGGTCGTCCGGCTCACGCCCCCGCGGGCGCTTCCGGCCAGAGCAGGCGGAAGCGCTCGCACAGCACCGGCATGTCCGGTTCGTACCCGCGCGGGTTCTCGGAGTGCTCACGCCAGTAGCGCTCGTGCACCGCACGCCAGTGCGCGAGGGTGCGGTCCCCCTCGCCCTCGGCGCGGGCGTGCTCCTCGCCGACCTGGTCGAACGGGACGACCCGCAGGTCCGTCGTCTCGATCACGGCCCGGGGCTCGCCGCGACCGTCCAGGATCACCGAGAGCTCGCCGACCTCGGGCAGCGGGTCGCCCGTCGCCTCGTAGTCCCACATCGACGACGCCGTGCCGTCCTTGATCCCGCGGAGCACCAGGTCGAGCAGTCCGTCGGCGTGGTCCGGCGTCGCGCCGAACGCCCACGCCTCCGGCACGGCCTCGGGCAGCTCCGGTGCCTCGTCGCGGCGGGCGGCCCAGAAGGCGGACAGGGTCTCGGCGTCGGCGGTGATCACCGCACGACCGTAGCGCAGGTGCGACCGGTCCCCCTTGTTGCCGACACCCGCTGTGGGACTGTGGCCGTGCCTCCCGGCTGCGTAGCGTCGAGGTGCACCATCCACCGCACCCGCGAGGAGCACCCCGTGACGCTGCCGGCCGCCGGCTGGTTCCCGGACCCCCAGGACGCCCACCGCCTCCGGTGGTGGGACGGTCACGCGTGGGGCGGGGCGACGCGGGTGCTCCCGGCACGGCAGGAGCCCGTCGCACCGGTCGTCGTCGCACCGGTCGGGCCGTCGTTCTCCGTCGAGGGCGCAGCGGTGCGCACCGGGTCCTGGGCGTCCGGCGGGTCCGTGCAGCGGGTCGGGGCGGCGGCGCTCGTGGCGGTCCTGCTCGCGGTCGTGTCGATCGTCTGGAACCCGGTCGGCATCGCGAGCACGCTGGCCGTCGTCACGGGCGTCCTCGCGATCGTGCGTCCCGGCGCGACCGGCGGCTGGCGGGCGCTGTGGCGGAGCGCCGCGGCGAGCGCCCTCGTGGTCGCGGTCGCCACGGGCGTGGTCGCTGCGTCCGCGCAGTTCCACCTGTTCTGAGCGCTGCGGGCGGAGCTGCCGCGCCCGCGGCGCTCGGCGCTCGGCACTACGGGAAGCACGTCGCGCCACGGTTCTTCATGGCGCGACGTGCTTCCGGTTGTGCCCGAGCACGTCGCGCCGCACGTCACCCCGGCCCTGCCTCCGGCCCCGCCTCCGGCCCCGGTCGGCCGCCCGGCCGGCCGGCCGGCAGGCCGGCAGGCAGGCAGGCCGGCCGCAGCGCTACCGCCGCGCCCGCGGCGCTCGGCGCGCCGCACCACGGGAAACACGTCGCGCCAGGGTTCTTCATGGCGCGACGTGCTTCCGGTTGTGCCCGAGCACGTCGCGCCGCACGTCACCCCGACCCCGCCTCCGGCCCCGCCCGGCCGGCCCCGGCCCCGCCCGGGCGCAGCGCTACCGCCGCGCCCGCGGGTGCGCCGTCTGGTAGACGTCGCGCAGCATGTCGGCCGTGACGAGCGTGTAGATCTGCGTCGTCGCGACGCTCGCGTGCCCGAGCAGCTCCTGCACGACGCGCACGTCCGCGCCGCCCTCGAGCAGGTGCGTCGCGAACGAGTGCCGGAACGTGTGCGGGGACACGTGCGCCGCCAGTCCGGCCCGCTCCGCCGCCGCCTGGATCACGAGCCAGGCGCTCTGCCGCGACAGCCGTGCGCCCCGAGCGCCGAGGAACAGCGCCGGTGTCGACGGCCCACGCGCCGCGAACACCGGCCGGGCCCGGACGAGGTACGCGTCGACCGCGGCCCGCGCGAAGCTGCCGAGCGGCACGATGCGCTGCTTGTTCCCCTTGCCGGTGACCTTCACGACCGCGAGCCCGTCGCCCTCGTCGTCCTCGGGGTCGGACAGCGTCGCGACGTCGTCCACCGACAACCCGACCGCCTCGGAGATGCGCGCGCCCGTGGCGTAGAGCAGCTCGAGGAGCGCCCGGTCCCGCAGCTGCACGGGGTCGTCGTCCGCCGAACCCGCGGCGCCGAGCAGTCGCTCCATGTCGTGCACCGAGATCGCCTTCGGCAGCCGTGACGGCGCCTTCGGTGGCCGGACGGCCGTGGCGGGGTCGAGCGGCAGCCAGCCCTCGGCGGCCGCGAACGCGGTGAAGGACCGCACCGAGCTGAGCATCCGGGCGACCGACCGGGGCGCGAGCGGTTGCTCCGGTCGCGAGGTCAGGTGCGTGACGAACCCGGCGACGTCCGCGCGGGCGAGGCGTGCGACGTCCGTCAGCGCCTCCGCTCCCCCAGCCCGGTCCGCGCCCGCGGAGTCGACCGCCGGCGTCGAGGCGAGCCACTCCGCGAAGACCGCCAGGTCCCGCCGGTAGGCCGCCACCGTGTGCTGCGACAGTCCCCGCTCGACGGCGACGTGCCGCAGGTAGGTGTCGGTGGCACGGTCGAGGGGGATCACCCGACAAAACTAGTGCGGGACCGCCCTGCGCAGGTCGTCAGTGCAGCCCGGCGTCCGGCTCGCCGAAGCGGCAGGCGGTGAAGGTCACCGTGAGCCCGGCCCGGGTGGGTGCGGCGCAGAACAGGCCGGCCGACACGACGGCGTCCGGGTCGAGGTGCGCGACCCGCACCAGCCGAGGCTCCTCGCCGTCGGCCCAGGCCCGGATCGTCACGGCGTCACCGGAGCGGCTCGCGCGCACCGTCACGACCCGCCCGGTCCAGGACGGCACGGGCGCGACGGACCAGTCGGACGTCCCGTGCGTCACGACGGCCCCGACCTGCGGCAGCCCGTCGGAGAACTCCACGCCCGCCTTCACCCACTCCTGCTCGTCGACCCGCAGGAACACCCCGGCCTGGTCGAACTGCTCCGCGAAGTCGAGGACGAACGAGACCTCCACGGCGAACGCGCCGTCGGTGGGTCGGAGGAGCGCGTGCTCCGAGTCGTGGACGAACCCGTACGAGGTCGTCCGCCAGGCATCGCTGCCCTCCTCCGCGGTCACGAGCAGGGCGGCGCGGTCGACGACGGGTTCGACGGCGACGGGCTCGTGCGTCCAGAGCCCGTCCCGCAGCAGGGCACCGAGCCCGCTGTCGGCCGTCACGCCGTCGCGTCCCGCTCGACCGCGCCCCGCTCGACCGCGCCGCGCTCGACCGCGCCCCGCTCGATCGCATCGACCGCGAGGGTCGCGACGACGAGCGCCGAGTTCTGCAGGCGGCCCGCGAGGATCCCCTCGACGAGCTCCGCCCGCGGCACCCATCGGGTCACGATGTCCGCCTCCTCGGCCTCACGCTCGAACGCGGACGCCGTCGCACGGACCCCACGGGCCCGGTAGACCTGGATGAACTCGTCGCTGCCGCCCGACGAGGTGTTGTACCGGACGAGGGGCTCCCAGTGGTCCGCCTCGAGGTCGGCCTCTTCCCCGAGCTCCCGCTGCGCGGCGGTGAGGTGGTCCTCGCCCTCGTGGTCGAGGAGCCCGGCCGGCAGCTCCCAGTCGCGCAGCTGCACGGGGTGGCGGTACTGCTGGATGACGAGCACGCGGCCCTCGTCGTCCTCCGCGAAGACGGCGACGGCGCCCGTGTGGTCGATGTACTCGCGGACCATGTCGTGCCCGTCGTAGTCGACGTGGTCACGGCGGACGTCCCAGACGGCACCCTCGTACACGACGGTGGAGTCGGTGACCTCGTACGAGGCGTGTTCGTCGGCGATCGGTGCGTCAGCGGCAGTCACCAGCCCATCCTGGCACGCGGCTCCGTCAGCCCTCCCCGGGACGGACGGGAGGCGCGGTGCCAGCTGGCACCGCGCCTCCCGTCAGCGACAACGCGCGTTGAGCGACAGCGCGCGTTACGCGACGACCTCCGCCGACTCCTCGGCCGGGTCGAACAGGCTGGACGCCTCGTGGCGCGCGATCGCCGCGTCCACCAGCCCGGCGAACAGCGGGTGCGCGTTCGTCGGACGCGAGCGCAGCTCCGGGTGTGCCTGCGTGGCGATGTAGAACGGGTGCACGTCGCGCGGCAGCTCGACGTACTCGACCAGGGTGCCGTCGGGCGAGGTGCCCGAGAACACCAGGCCGGCGTCCGCGATCTGCTGACGGTAGGTGTTGTTCACCTCGTAGCGGTGACGGTGGCGCTCCGAGGCCTCGGACGCACCGTAGAGCTCGGCCGCGAGCGACCCGTCGGTGAAGTGCGCCGGGTACAGGCCGAGGCGCATCGTGCCGCCCATGTCGCCACCGGCGATGATGTCGACCTGCTCCGCCATGGTCGCGATGACCGGCGTCGAGGTCTCCGGGTCGAACTCGGTGCTCGACGCGTCGGTCAGGCCGGCCTCGTGGCGGGCGTACTCGATGACCATGCACTGCAGGCCGAGGCACAGGCCGAGCGTCGGGATGCCCTGCTCACGCGCGAACCTGAGCGCGCCGAGCTTGCCCTCGATGCCGCGGACTCCGAAGCCGCCGGGGACGCAGATGCCGTCGACGTCACCGAGCTGCTTCGCGGCGCCCTCGGGCGTCGTGCAGTCGTCGGACACGACCCACTTCAGCGTGACCTTGGCGTTGTGGGCGAAGCCACCGGCGCGCAGGGCCTCGGTGACCGACAGGTAGGCGTCCGGCAGGTCGATGTACTTGCCGACCAGCGCGATCGTGACGTGCTTCTTCGGCTCGTGTACCGCGTCGAGGACCGGGTTCCACGCGGACCAGTCGACGTCGTGCGCGTCGAGCTTCAGCGCGTCGATGATGACCTGGTCGAGACCCTGGTCGTGCAGCAGCGTCGGCAGGTCGTAGATCGAGGGGACGTCGACGGCGTTCACCACGGCGTCCTCGTCCACGTCGCACATGAGGGCGATCTTGCGCTTGTTCGACTCCGACACCGGGCGGTCCGAGCGGAGCACGAGGGCGTCCGGCTGGATGCCGATCGAGCGGAGCGCGGCGACGGAGTGCTGCGTCGGCTTGGTCTTCTGCTCGCCCGAGGCGCTCATGAACGGCACGAGCGACACGTGCACGAAGAACACGTTGTTGCGGCCGAGCTCGTGGCGGACCTGGCGGGCGGACTCGATGAACGGCTGGGACTCGATGTCACCGACCGTGCCGCCGACCTCGGTGATGATGACGTCGGGCTGCGGGTCGTTCTCGGCCTGCTCGCGCATCCGACGCTTGATCTCGTCGGTGATGTGCGGGATGACCTGGACGGTGTCGCCGAGGTACTCGCCGCGACGCTCCTTGGCGATCACGCTGGAGTACACCTGACCGGTCGTGACGTTCGCGGCCTGCGACAGGTTGATGTCGAGGAAGCGCTCGTAGTGCCCGATGTCGAGGTCCGTCTCGGCACCGTCGTCGGTCACGAAGACCTCGCCGTGCTGGAACGGGTTCATCGTGCCCGGGTCCACGTTGAGGTACGGGTCCAGCTTCTGCATGACGACCTTGAGGCCGCGCGCCGTGAGCAGGTTGCCGAGGCTGGCCGCCGTCAGGCCCTTGCCGAGGGACGAGACGACCCCGCCGGTCACGAAGATCTGCTTCGTGACCTTCGGGGTCGAGGTCGAAGAATTGGTTCCGCCGCTGAGAGTGTCCGCCACGGGGTTCCATCGTACGTCAGAACTGCCGGGAGGCGCGACCCGCGTTCGCCGCGGGCGTTGCGCCCGCCGACCGGTCACCCCCGCCGTCCCCGCAGGACGCAACGTCGGCGACTGTGCGCAGCGCTGTACCGCTGCGCGGAGCCGCCTTCGTTGCGTGTCGCGGACGAGGGCGGAGGGACGGGGCGGGGCGTGCCTCCAGGCCGGAACGTTGCCTAGGCGCGCTGGCCGGCGACGTCGAGGAGTTCGCGCGCGTGCTCGATGCCGCTCGCGCTGTCGCCCAGGCCGGAGAGCAGGCGGGCCATCTCCTGGAGCCGGTCCTCGCCCTCGAGCCGGCGCACGCTCGACGAGGTCACGGCGCCGCTGGCGTCCTTGACGACGTTGAGGTGGTTGTTCGCGAACGCGGCGACCTGGGCGAGGTGCGTGACGACGATGACCTGTGTCCGCTCGGCGAGCTTCGCGAGCCGCCGACCGATCTCGATCGCCGCGGCTCCGCCGACGCCGGCGTCCACCTCGTCGAACACGAAGGTCGGGACGGTCGTGCTGCCGGCCATGACGACCTCGATCGCGAGCATCACGCGCGAGAGCTCACCGCCGGACGCGCCCTTGCCGATCGGGCGGGGGTCGGTGCCGGAGTGCGGCTGGAGCAGGATCGCGACCTGGTCGCGCCCGTGCCGGCGGTACTCGCCGCCGTCGGTGACCTCGACCACCAGGGTCGCGCCGGCCATCGCCAGCGTCCGGAGTTCCGCGGTGACCCGCTTCGCGAGGTCGCCCGCGGCCTTCGTGCGGGCCGCGGTCAGCGCCGCGGCCGTCTGCGCGAGGGCCTGCTCGTCCTGCTCGACGCTCTGCTGCAGCGCGACGATGCGGTCGTCGTCACCGTCCAGCTCCAGCAACCGGTCGCTCGCCCGCTGGCCGTACGCGATCACGTCGTCGACCGTCTCGCCGTACTTGCGCGTCAGGTTCGCCAGGAGTGCCCGGCGTTCGTTGACGAGCTCGAGGTCGTGCCCGGCGTCCGGCTCCAACGAGCCGAGGTAGCTGGACAGGCCGGCGGATGCGTCCGAGGCCTGGATCCCGAGTTCGGTCAGCTGCTCGAGCACGGGCTGGAGGGCCGGGTCGGACCCGGCGACGCGCTCGACGGCCCGGCGTGCCGCCTCGACCAGTCCGACGACGTCGGCGACCCCGTCGAGGGACTCGCTGGACAGTGCCTCGTGGGCGGTGCCGGCGGCCAGGCGGAGCTCCTCGAGGTTGCCGAGGCGTTCGGCGCGTTCGGCGAGCTCGACGTCCTCGCCGGGCTGCGGGTCGACCGACTCGATCTCGTCCGACGCGGCGCGGATGCGTTCGGCCTCGGCGACGCGGTCGTCGCGGTCCCGCACGAGCGTCTCCAGCTCGCCGGCGTGCGCCTGCCAGGTGTCGTAGGCGGCGACGTAGGCACCGAGTGCCCGCTGCACGGCCCTGCCGCCGAAGCCGTCGAGGGCGGCGCGCTGCGCCGAGGCCGACGTCAGGCGGATCTGGTCCGACTGCCCGTGCACGGTCACCAGCTGGTCGGCGAGCTCGCCGAGCACCGCGACCGGGGCACTGCGGCCACCGACCGTCGCACGGCTGCGGCCCTCCGCCGAGACCGTGCGGGTCAGGATGAGCTCGCCGTCCTCGACGGTCCCGCCCGCGTCCTCGACACGCTCCGCGACGGCGGCGTGGTCCGGGACGTGCCAACGCCCCTCGACCACCGCGCTGGAGGCGCCGCGGCGCACGGAGCCGGCATCCGCCCGGGCACCGAGCAGCAGCCCGAGCGCCGTGACGATCATGGTCTTGCCCGCACCGGTCTCGCCGGTGACGACGGTGAAGCCGGGTCCGAGCTCGAGCGTGGTCTCGCCGATGACGCCGAGGTCGGAGATGACGATCTCCTCGATCATGCGTCGTCCTCGGTCGCCGGACCGCGCCAACCCGCGACGGGCAACTGGAACTTGGCGACCAGCCGGTCGGTGAAGGGCGCGTCCTTCAGCCGGGCGACCCGGACGGGGTCGGGCGATCGACGGACCTCGACCCGGGCACCCGGCGGCAGGTCGTGGGTGCGACGGCCGTCGCACCACAGGACACCGACGCCGCTCGTGCGCCGGAGTACCTCGATCGCGAGGGTGCAGTCCGGCCCGACGACGATCGGACGCGAGAACAGGGCGTGCGCGCTGAGCGGCACCATGAGCAGGGCGTCGACGTCCGGCCAGACGATCGGGCCGCCGCCCGAGAACGAGTAGGCCGTGGACCCCGTGGGGGTGGCGACGACGACGCCGTCGCAGCCGAAGGACGACAGCGGCCGACCGTCGACCTCGGTGACGACCTCGAGCATGCGCTCGCGGGAGGCCTTCTCGATCGTCGCCTCGTTCAGCGCCCACGAGGAGTAGACGACCTCGTGCCCGACGACCACGTCGACCTGGAGCGTCACACGCTCCTCGACCTTGTAGTCGCCGACGAGGGCACGCTCGACCGTGGCCCGCAGCCCGTCGCGCTCGCTCTCGGCCAGGAAGCCGACGTGTCCGAGGTTCACGCCCACGATCGGGGCGCGCGTCCCCCGCACGAGTTCGGCGGCACGGAGGATTGTGCCGTCCCCGCCGAGGACGATGACGATCTCGAGGGCGTCGGCCTGCACGTCGACCCCCAGGATGTCGACCTGGCCGACCGAGGCCTCGGCCCGCCGGACGTCGGCGTACTCGTCGAACGGCATCACCGGGGTGAGTCCGGCGGCGTGCAGCAGGTCGCAGACCTCGACGGCGGCGTCGATGGAGTCCTGTCGGCCCGTGTGGGAGACGAGCAGGATGTGCCGGTCGTCGTCGCTCATGCAGCCCCTTCGGTGAGTTCGGTGGCCCGACCGATCCACGCTGTCGGGTTCCCCCATCCTGCCGGATGACCCCCGACACCACGCTGGAAGTGCGCGAGGTACTCGTGGTTGCCGTGCGTGCCGACGATCGGCGATGCGGTCAGCCCGACCGTCCCGAGGCCCGCGTCCCACGCCGACCAGAGCACGTTCATGAGCGCGTCGTTCCGCAGGGCGGGGTCGCGCACGATGCCCTCCCGCACCCCACCACGGCCGACCTCGAACTGCGGCTTCACGAGCAGCACGAAGTCGTCCGCGGGCACGGCGGCCGCCAGCACGGGCAGGACGATGCGCAGGGAGATGAAGGACAGGTCCCCGACGACCAGGCTCGTGCGGGGCGCTGCGTCGTCGAGCGCCGCGTAGGTGTCCGGCGTGAGGTCACGGGCGTTGCACCCCTCGACCACACGCACCCGCTCGTCGATGGCGACCACCGGGTCGAGCTGACCGTGCCCGACGTCGAGGGCGACGACGCGGGCGGCTCCGTGGTGGAGCAGCACCTGCGTGAATCCTCCGGTACTGGCGCCCACGTCGAGCACGACGCGCCCGCTCGGGTCGACGTCGAAGGCCTCGAGGGCACGGACGAGCTTCCGCGCCGCACGCGACACCCACTCGTCCTCGGTGTCGACGACGAGCTCGGCGTCCGGCGCGACCGGGGCCGACGGCTTCACGACCGCCGTGCCCCCGACCGTCACGCGGCCGGCCTGGACCAGCTTCGCCGCGGCGGTCCGTGACCTGACCAGCCCGCGGGCGGCGAGCAGTGCGTCCAACCGGACCGGGCGGGCCTCGTCGTGCTCAGGCACCGGCACCGCCGTCTCCTCGTCCGCTCCCCCACACCTGCGTGGCGCCGGCAGCGCGACCCGAGCTGTGCCCCTGCGGTGCCTGGCCGCTCTCGAGGCGGGTGCGCAGGTCGTCGTGCAGCGCGGCGAAGGCGTCGGCGCGCTCGGGCAGGGGCAGCGCCTCGGCAGCCGCGGTGCGTTCCGCGAAGCCATCCGGCTGCTGCGCGGGCAGTCGGTGCTCGCCCGGCTGCTGCTGCTCGCCCGGTTGCTGCTGCTCACCCTGCTCCTGCTCGGGCGGCTGCTGCGGGTGGGGCACGTCGGTCACGCTACTCGCCGCCGTACAGCTTCGGGTCGACGTCGAGGCCGTAGATCGCCAGTCCGGACTCCCAGATCAGCGCCGCTCCGGCGCGGAGCAGGTCGATCGGGGTCCCGCTGTCGAGCACCCGGACGACGTGCCCGTGCATCGCGACCGTGGCGCCGCCGACCGTGACGTACCGGGTGCCGTCCGGGTCCTGCCGCCGCACCGTCACCGGGTACGGCTCGGACAGCCCACGGAGGTCCTGCAGGACGTACGTCGGACGCGAGCGCTGGTCGGCCGCGAGCACCTGCTTCGCCTGGTCGATGCCCGTCAGTACGAGCACGCTCGGGATGCCGGCGTCGTTCGCGCCCTTGATGTCCGTGTCGAGCCGGTCGCCGATGAACAGCGGGTGCTCGCCGCCGAAGCGGGCGATCGCGGCGTCGAAGATCGGTCGCTCCGGCTTGCCCGCCACCACCGGCATCCGCCCGACGGCCTGGTGCACCGCGGACACGAGCGTGCCGTTGCCGGGCGCGATGCCACGCTCGACCGGGATCGACCAGTCCATGTTCGTCGCCACCCAGGGCACGTCCGGATCGGCGAGGGCGAAGGAGGCCTCGGCCAGGTGCGTCCACCCGAGGTCCGGCGAGAACCCCTGGATGACCGCTGCCGGAGCGTCGTCGGCGCTCGTCGTCACGGTGAAGCCCGCCTCCTCGACGATGCTCGTCAGCCCGAGGCCGCCGGTGACCAGCACGGTGGACCCGGCCGGCACCAGCGTCTCGAGCAGCCGCACGCCCGCCTGCGACGAGGTCACGACGTCGTCGGCGGTCACCTCGAGGCCGTAGCCCTCGAGGTGCTCCGCGACGTCGGACGGCCGACGAGAGGCGTTGTTCGTGATGTAGCCGACCCGAGCCGTCAGCGACGCCCGTGTCAGGGCCTCGACAGCGTGCGGGATCGCGTTGCGTCCGCGGTACACGACACCGTCGAGGTCGGTGAGGACGACGTCCACACCGTCCGTCGGCGGCCTCGGGACGTCAGTCGGCTGCGGAGCCGTCGACGTCGCGGGGGTTGTCGTCGTCGATCTCGCCGAGGTCGTCGTCGGGGTCGACGTCGTCGCCGAGCTGGTCGGTGTCGTCGAGCGCTCCGGTCCCGTGCTCGTCACCGGCGACGGACTCGTCACCGACGACGGCGTCGTGCTCGTCGTGTCCTTCGACTTCTTCCTCGACCACATCGACAGTCTCCCATGCGTTCTCGTCGGCGATCTCGGCCAGGGCGGCGGCAGCCCGGTCGACCCGCGCCCACCACTCGTCGGCCTCGTCCTGGCGGCCGAGCTCCTCGAGCGTGGCCGCGTAAGCACTGTAGAGGGCCGGCGACCAGCTGTACGCCGTGGTCGGGTCGAGCTGCGGGATCTCGAGCTCGCCGAGCGCGGCCGTCGGGTTGCCCAGGTCGATCCGGGCGCCGGACATCGCGATCGCGAGCTCCACCTGCACCGCCGTGTCCAGCGCGGCGCGGTCCACCGACCGGCCGAGCTCGAGCGCCCGCTCCGGACGTCCGAGACCCCGCTCGCAGTCGACCATCATCGGCAGCTGGTCGTTCTTGCCGGAGATGCGACGGTAGGTGCGCAGCTCCCGGAGCGCCGTGGCGAAGTCGCCCGTCCGGTAGGCGGTGATCGCCGCGGTCTCGCGGACGACCGCCACACGGCCGGCCCGACGCGCAGCGCTCAGGGCGTGGAGGTTGGCCGTCTCCGGGTCCTCGTCGACGAGCAGCGCCGCCATGACGAGGTGCTTCGCGACCCACTCGGCGTTGTCCTTGCTGAGCGTCTTGAGCTCGGCGCGGGCAGCCGGGTCGAGGTCCCGCGGCGAGACGCTCTCGTCGATCTCGGGGTCCTCGTGCCGCGGACGGACGGAACGCGTGCCGTACGGGTCACGGTCCTCCCAGTCGTCACGGGCAGCCTCGCCGAAGCGTGCGCCGGCATGACGGGAGCCGTCGCCGAACCGAGGGCGGTCGCCCCGGTCGTCGTCGCGGCGGGGGCGGTCGTCGGCACCGCGGAACGGACGACGCTCACCACCGTCGCGCTGCGGACGACGATCATCGCCACCACGGAACGGACGGCGGTCATCACCGTCACGCTGCGGACGGCGGTCGTCGCCACCACGGAACGGACGACGCTCACCACCGTCGCGCTGCGGACGACGATCATCGCCACCACGGAACGGACGGCGGTCATCACCGTCACGCTGCGGACGGCGGTCGTCGCCACCACGGAACGGACGACGCTCACCACCGTCACGCGCCGGACGACGGTCATCACCACCACGGAACGGACGACGGTCGCCACCGTCACGCGCCGGACGGCGGTCATCGCCACCACGGAACGGACGACGGTCGTCGCCACCGTCACGGTGCGGACGACGCTCGTCGCCACCACGGAAGGGCGCGCGGTCATCGCGACCGCGGAAGGGCGCGCGGTCATCGCGACCGCGGAAGGGACGATCACCATCACGCTGCGGACCACGGTCGCCACCGTCCCGCTGCGGACGACGGTCGTCGCCACCACGGAAGGGCGCGCGGTCATCGCGACCACGGAAGGGACGATCACCATCCCGCTGCGGCCGACGGTCGTCGCCGCCACGGAACGGACGGCGGTCACCATCACGGCCCGGGCGGTCAGCGCCCCGAGGACCGTCACCGCGGGGCGGACGCCCAGCACCGTCGCGGTCACCCTGCCGAGCCGGCCGACGGCCACCGTCACCGAACGACCGGTCGCCCTCGCGGAAGCCCCGACGGTCGTCACGACCACTCCGGCCGGCGTCGCGGGCTGGACGGTCACCGTCCCGTCGCGCACGATCCCCCTCGCGACGCTCGAAGTCGCGCGGCCCGGACGACCAGCGGCTGCCTTCGCGCCGTTCCCCGCGATCCCGGTCGTTGCGCTGCTGCTCGTCGTCGTTCGCCACCGTTGCTCCTCATCGCGTGCCCGTGCTCGAATGCGCCGGGCGATCGTCCGCTGTGTCGTTGTGGGGGGTGCCGCACGGTCGTCCGTGCTCACTGCTGGGCCCAGTCCATCACGAACCGGACCGCGAGTCGAGCGACCTACGGCGGAAACAGATGTGGCCACCGGCTTCCACGAGAACGAGGGTCTCCCCTACGAGTTCTCGATGGAGGGCCGATGGCCACATCACTTACGTTGAGTCCGGCGGCGTCCTACTCTCCCACAAGGTCCCCCTTGCAGTACCATCGGCGCTGAGAGGCTTAGCTTCCGGGTTCGGAATGTGACCGGGCGTTTCCCTCTCGCTATGACCACCGGAACACTGTCGACCCAGATCCTGGATCAAACCATTGTTCCTTCAGAGCATTGCTGAAGTATTCAGTTTGATTCCCGATCGTCTGTCGGGAACCACAAAGTGGACGCGAGCCCGCCACCCACAAGGGGCGACGGTAAAAGTTGTGTTGTCAAGTCTTCGGCTTATTAGTACCGGTCAGCTCCACGGGTCGTTAGTCCCCGCTTCCACATCCGGCCTATCAACCCAGTAGTCTGCTGGGAGCCTCTCACACTCAAGGTGCATGGAAATCTCATCTCGAAGACGGCTTCCCGCTTAGATGCTTTCAGCGGTTATCCGGTCCGAACGTAGCTAATCAGCGGTGCTCTTGGCAGAACAACTGACACACCAGAGGTTCGTCCATCCCGGTCCTCTCGTACTAGGGATAGATCTTCTCAAATTTCCAACGCGCGCAGCGGATAGGGACCGAACTGTCTCACGACGTTCTAAACCCAGCTCGCGTACCGCTTTAATGGGCGAACAGCCCAACCCTTGGGACCTACTCCAGCCCCAGGATGCGACGAGCCGACATCGAGGTGCCAAACCATGCCGTCGATATGGACTCTTGGGCAAGATCAGCCTGTTATCCCCGAGGTACCTTTTATCCGTTGAGCGACAGCGCTTCCACAAGCCACTGCCGGATCACTAGTCCCGACTTTCGTCCCTGCTCGACCTGTCAGTCTCACAGTCAAGCTCCCTTGTGCACTTACACTCGCCACCTGATTGCCAACCAGGTTGAGGGAACCTTTGGGCGCCTCCGTTACTCTTTGGGAGGCAACCGCCCCAGTTAAACTACCCATCAGGCACTGTCCATGAACCCGATCAGGGTCCTACGTTAGACATCCAAAGTGACCAGAGTGGTATTTCAACAATGACTCCACGAACACTAGCGTGCCCGCTTCACAGTCTCCCACCTATCCTACACAAGCCACTCCGAACACCAATACCAAACTGTAGTAAAGGTCACGGGGTCTTTCCGTCCTGCTGCGCGTAACGAGCATCTTTACTCGTAGTGCAATTTCGCCGAGTTCGCGGTTGAGACAGCTGGGAAGTCGTTACGCCATTCGTGCAGGTCGGAACTTACCCGACAAGGAATTTCGCTACCTTAGGATGGTTATAGTTACCACCGCCGTTTACTGGGGCTTAAATTCAGAGCTTCGCCCTGAGGCTAACCCTTCCTCTTAACCTTCCAGCACCGGGCAGGCGTCAGTCCGTATACATCGTCTTGCGACTTCGCACGGACCTGTGTTTTTAGTAAACAGTCGCTTCCCACTGGTCTCTGCGGCCTTCAACGCTCAACAACGAGAAGTCGTATCACGTGTCCGGCCCCCCTTCTCCCGAAGTTACGGGGGCATTTTGCCGAGTTCCTTAACCACGATTCTCTCGATCTCCTTGGTATTCTCAACCTGACCACCTGAGTCGGTTTCGGGTACGGGCGGCTGCAACCTCGCGTCGATGCTTTTCTCGGCAGCATAGGATCACTGATTTCCCCTTACGGGTACGCGTCGGATCTCAGGCACACAGACGACGGATTTGCCTATCGTCAGCCCTACATCCTTACACCAGGTTCACCTTACGGATACCATCGCCTGGCTCAGCTACCTTCCTGCGTCACACCTGTTCATACGCTAGCCGCACCAGCATGGGGTCGAGCGTTAGACCGGACACCATCACCCCGAAGGGATCCGGAAGTCCGGGTTAGGACTCTTAGCACCACTGGATTAGCTTGGGCGGTTGTTCGCCGGTACGGGAATATCAACCCGTTGTCCATCGACTACGCCTGTCGGCCTCGCCTTAGGTCCCGACTTACCCAGGGCGGATTAACCTGGCCCTGGAACCCTTGGTCTTTCGGAGGACGGGTTTCTCACCCGTCTTTCGCTACTCATGCCTGCATTCTCACTCGTGTGGCGTCCACGGCTGGATTACTCCGCCGCTTCACTCGCCACACGACGCTCTCCTACCACTCCGCACGACTGAACCACGAAGGCTTGTCTGTGTGCGAAATCTACAACTTCGGCGGTGTGCTTGAGCCCCGTTACATTGTCGGCGCGGAATCACTTGACCAGTGAGCTATTACGCACTCTTTCAAGGGTGGCTGCTTCTAAGCCAACCTCCTGGTTGTCTGTGCAACTCCACATCCTTTCCCACTTAGCACACGCTTAGGGGCCTTAGTTGGTAGTCTGGGTTGTTTCCCTCTCGACGATGAAGCTTATCCCCCACCGTCTCACTGCTGCGCTCTCACTCACCGGCATTCGGAGTTTGGCTGACGTCAGTAACCTGTTGAGGCCCATCGGCCATCCAGTAGCTCTACCTCCGGCGAGAAACACGCAACGCTGCACCTAAATGCATTTCGGAGAGAACCAGCTATCACGAAGTTTGATTGGCCTTTCACCCCTATCCACAGCTCATCCCCTCCATTTTCAACTGAAGTGGGTTCGGTCCTCCACGACGTCTTACCGTCGCTTCAACCTGGCCATGGATAGATCACTTCGCTTCGGGTCTAGGACATGCGACTGAATCGCCCTATTCAGACTCGCTTTCGCTACGGCTGCCCCACACGGGTTAACCTCGCCACATATCACTAACTCGCAGGCTCATTCTTCAAAAGGCACGCCGTCACCCCTACAAGGAGGCTCCGACGGTTTGTAAGCAAACGGTTTCAGGTACTATTTCACTCCCCTCCCGGGGTACTTTTCACCTTTCCCTCACGGTACTTGTCCGCTATCGGTCATCTGGGAGTATTTAGGCTTATCAGGTGGTCCTGACAGATTCACACGGGATTTCTCGGGCCCCGTGCTACTTGGGATACACATCCGGCCATAACACCATTTCGTCTACGGGGCTGGCACCCACTACGGCCCGGCTTTCAAACCGGTTCGACTATGATGCGCTGTAACCGTCCCAGTCCGGCAGAACTGAGCGACGTGTCCCACAACCCCGACCATGCAACGCCCGCCGGCTATCACACATGATCGGTTTAGCCTCATCCGCTTTCGCTCGCCACTACTCACGGAATCACATGTTGTTTTCTCTTCCTGTGGGTACTGAGATGTTTCACTTCCCCACGTTCCCTCTACCCGCCCTATATATTCAGGCGGGAGTCACCAGGTCGACAAGTCGCCTGGCGGGGTTTCCCCATTCGGAAATCCTCGGCTCACAGCTCGATTATCAGCTCCCCGAGGCTTATCGCAGATTTCTACGTCCTTCTTCGGCTCCAGATGCCAAGGCATCCACCGTTTGCTCTTAGAAACTTGACCACAAAGATTAAAATTGCGATCGACTCGAACAACAACCAACCCGAAGGCCGGTCATCATCACGAGCGATCTAAGATGCTCGCGTCCACTGTGTAGTTCTCAACATACGATCGGCACCAGCACTCCCCCACCAACCGGTAGGTTCACCCTGGCCCAACGAAGGACCCGTAGGCCCAACCCCCGCCAACACTCACGTGTCAACAGGAAGCCTGGTCCCTCAGGACCCAACAACGTGCACCAGCCGACCCGCTCACCCCGACCCGTCCCAACCAGCAAGCTGGCGTACTAGGGCCGGAAGCTACGCTCCCGACTGCACTGTCAATGTTCCACCCATGAGCTACCGGCAACCACGTTCGGGTTACTCGGCGCCTGAACCAGACACCTGCAGAGCAGGGCCGGTCAGATGCTCCTTAGAAAGGAGGTGATCCAGCCGCACCTTCCGGTACGGCTACCTTGTTACGACTTAGTCCTAATCACCGATCCCACCTTCGACGGCTCCTTCCACAAGGGTTAGGCCACCGGCTTCGGGTGTTACCGACTTTCATGACTTGACGGGCGGTGTGTACAAGGCCCGGGAACGTATTCACCGCAGCGTTGCTGATCTGCGATTACTAGCGACTCCGACTTCATGAGGTCGAGTTGCAGACCTCAATCCGAACTGAGACCGGCTTTTTGGGATTCGCTCCACCTTACGGTATCGCAGCCCTTTGTACCGGCCATTGTAGCATGCGTGAAGCCCAAGACATAAGGGGCATGATGATTTGACGTCATCCCCACCTTCCTCCGAGTTGACCCCGGCAGTCTCCTATGAGTCCCCGCCATAACGCGCTGGCAACATAGAACGAGGGTTGCGCTCGTTGCGGGACTTAACCCAACATCTCACGACACGAGCTGACGACAACCATGCACCACCTGTACACCGACCACAAGGGGGCGACCATCTCTGGCCGTTTCCGGTGTATGTCAAGCCTTGGTAAGGTTCTTCGCGTTGCATCGAATTAATCCGCATGCTCCGCCGCTTGTGCGGGCCCCCGTCAATTCCTTTGAGTTTTAGCCTTGCGGCCGTACTCCCCAGGCGGGGCGCTTAATGCGTTAGCTACGACACAGAAACCGTGGAAAGGTCCCTACATCTAGCGCCCAACGTTTACGGCGTGGACTACCAGGGTATCTAATCCTGTTCGCTCCCCACGCTTTCGCTCCTCAGCGTCAGTTACGGCCCAGAGATCTGCCTTCGCCATCGGTGTTCCTCCTGATATCTGCGCATTCCACCGCTACACCAGGAATTCCAATCTCCCCTACCGCACTCTAGTCTGCCCGTACCCACTGCAAGCCCGAGGTTGAGCCTCGGGATTTCACAGCAGACGCGACAAACCGCCTACGAGCTCTTTACGCCCAATAATTCCGGACAACGCTTGCACCCTACGTATTACCGCGGCTGCTGGCACGTAGTTAGCCGGTGCTTTTTCTGCAGGTACCGTCACTTTCGCTTCTTCCCTACTAAAAGAGGTTTACAACCCGAAGGCCGTCATCCCTCACGCGGCGTTGCTGCATCAGGCTTTCGCCCATTGTGCAATATTCCCCACTGCTGCCTCCCGTAGGAGTCTGGGCCGTGTCTCAGTCCCAGTGTGGCCGGTCACCCTCTCAGGCCGGCTACCCGTCGTCGCCTTGGTGAGCCATTACCTCACCAACAAGCTGATAGGCCGCGAGTCCATCCCCAACCAAAAAATCTTTCCACCACCAGACCATGCGGCCAGTGATCATATCCAGTATTAGACGTCGTTTCCAACGCTTATCCCAGAGTCAGGGGCAGGTTACTCACGTGTTACTCACCCGTTCGCCACTAATCACAGGAGCAAGCTCCTGATCATCGTTCGACTTGCATGTGTTAAGCACGCCGCCAGCGTTCGTCCTGAGCCAGGATCAAACTCTCCGTAAAAAATTACAGATCCGACACCCGAAAGCGCCGAACCGAGTTGATTCTGACTGTTGACTGTCTACTGACAATCTTCAATCCAAAAGGAATTGTCTCCGACGACCACAACCAAAGCTGCGATCGCACGGGGTCAAAATAATTGGCATTGACAATGTGCACGCTGTTGAGTTCTCAAGGACCAGACGCACCCCCCACTCAGCACCACCACAGTGGTACCTCATCAGAGGGGCTGGATTCTCGGCACCATCCCCCGAACCTTGCAGCTCGTCAGGATGGTGGTTGGTTGCCGAGCGGGACCCCGTCCGGACTGCATCTCCAGGTACTCGCCCTGGTGACCGTCTCGGCCGTTCCGTTCTCCGCCTCAGCGGCAACGAGGTACAACCTTACGCGGAGGTGAACGCGCTGCCAAGTGGGGCCACATCCCGGGCGTGTCGGGCGATGAGCGGACGCGTTGCAGCGTTGCGACCGACTCACTCCTCGCCCGGTTCTCCGCTGCTTCCGTGGACGGTCGGGAGCTCGAGTGCAGTCGCCATCTCTTCGATGACGGCGTTCGGCAACCCGTCGGCCGCGCGCCGGCGTCCCGTCCTGCGGAAGCCGTGGCGAGCGTAGAAGCCCCGCGCCGGCGCACCGTCCGGAGCGCAGTCCACCCAGAGTCGGATCGACGGGGCACGGAGGGCTGCCCAGCTGAGGACCTCCGCGAGGAGCGCGTCCGCCACGCCGTTCGCCCGGCCCCGCGCTCGAGGACGGACGAACACCCCCGTGAGCAGCGCGGCAGGCTCCTCGTCAGCCGGCAGCTGAGCGGCCATGATCCCCAGCCACGCCCCGTCCTCCGCGACTGCCACGACAGCAGTGGTGTCCCGCCCGGTACCGCGCCGCGCCCGCAGCCGCCAGTCGTCCTCGGTCATCGCGAGGGTGGTCCGGAGGTCGGCTCCGTACGACACCGGGTTCTCCGCCGCGTTCTCGAGCCAGAGCGCTCGCACCGACCGCCAGTCCTGCTCGACCGTGCTCCGCACGACGTACCGGAGACCCGGGAGACCGGCCCGCCCCAGGAGGAGGGGCACGCCGGTCGCCGACCACCACGAGGGCGACACGTGCCCGGAGGACATCCCGCCGTGTGCGAAGCGCTCGACGAACACCCCTGCGCCGGCGTCTCCCGACATCGCACGACCGACCTCCGCCGCAAAGCCCCACCGCAGCATGCCGTCGAGCTCACCTCGCGTGCTCGGGAGCGTGACGTGCGCGAACCGCTCTCCGAGAGCTCGCCACAGCCACGGGTCACCGCGCCAGCCCCACTGGTCAGGCTCGTCCCGGAACAGATCACCGACGTGTCGTGCCACGTTCTGATGGTGACCGATCGCGTGCAATCGCGCCAGCGTGCGATCGCCGCTGCGCTCGCCCGCACGGCCCGAGCAGTCGAGGGCGGTGGCGGTGTGCGGGTCGGCCCGGAAACGCAGGAAACCCCTGACCGGTCACGGTCAGGGGTTTCCTGGTGTTGCTGAAGTTGAGTCCGGCGGCGTCCTACTCTCCCACAAGGTCCCCCTTGCAGTACCATCGGCGCTGAGAGGCTTAGCTTCCGGGTTCGGAATGTGACCGGGCGTTTCCCTCTCGCTATGACCACCGGAACACTGTCGACCCAGATCCTGGATCAAACCATTGTTCCTTCAGAGCATTGCTGAAGTATTCAGTTTGATTCCCGATCGTCTGTCGGGAACCACAAAGTGGACGCGAGCCCGCCACCCACAAGGGGCGACGGTAAAAGTTGTGTTGTCAAGTCTTCGGCTTATTAGTACCGGTCAGCTCCACGGGTCGTTAGTCCCCGCTTCCACATCCGGCCTATCAACCCAGTAGTCTGCTGGGAGCCTCTCACACTCAAGGTGCATGGAAATCTCATCTCGAAGACGGCTTCCCGCTTAGATGCTTTCAGCGGTTATCCGGTCCGAACGTAGCTAATCAGCGGTGCTCTTGGCAGAACAACTGACACACCAGAGGTTCGTCCATCCCGGTCCTCTCGTACTAGGGATAGATCTTCTCAAATTTCCAACGCGCGCAGCGGATAGGGACCGAACTGTCTCACGACGTTCTAAACCCAGCTCGCGTACCGCTTTAATGGGCGAACAGCCCAACCCTTGGGACCTACTCCAGCCCCAGGATGCGACGAGCCGACATCGAGGTGCCAAACCATGCCGTCGATATGGACTCTTGGGCAAGATCAGCCTGTTATCCCCGAGGTACCTTTTATCCGTTGAGCGACAGCGCTTCCACAAGCCACTGCCGGATCACTAGTCCCGACTTTCGTCCCTGCTCGACCTGTCAGTCTCACAGTCAAGCTCCCTTGTGCACTTACACTCGCCACCTGATTGCCAACCAGGTTGAGGGAACCTTTGGGCGCCTCCGTTACTCTTTGGGAGGCAACCGCCCCAGTTAAACTACCCATCAGGCACTGTCCATGAACCCGATCAGGGTCCTACGTTAGACATCCAAAGTGACCAGAGTGGTATTTCAACAATGACTCCACGAACACTAGCGTGCCCGCTTCACAGTCTCCCACCTATCCTACACAAGCCACTCCGAACACCAATACCAAACTGTAGTAAAGGTCACGGGGTCTTTCCGTCCTGCTGCGCGTAACGAGCATCTTTACTCGTAGTGCAATTTCGCCGAGTTCGCGGTTGAGACAGCTGGGAAGTCGTTACGCCATTCGTGCAGGTCGGAACTTACCCGACAAGGAATTTCGCTACCTTAGGATGGTTATAGTTACCACCGCCGTTTACTGGGGCTTAAATTCAGAGCTTCGCCCTAAGGCTAACCCTTCCTCTTAACCTTCCAGCACCGGGCAGGCGTCAGTCCGTATACATCGTCTTGCGACTTCGCACGGACCTGTGTTTTTAGTAAACAGTCGCTTCCCACTGGTCTCTGCGGCCTTCAACGCTCAACGACGAGAAGTCGTATCACGTGTCCGGCCCCCCTTCTCCCGAAGTTACGGGGGCATTTTGCCGAGTTCCTTAACCACGATTCTCTCGATCTCCTTGGTATTCTCTACCTGACCACCTGAGTCGGTTTCGGGTACGGGCGGCTGCAACCTCGCGTCGATGCTTTTCTCGGCAGCATAGGATCACTGATTTCCCCTTACGGGTACGCGTCGGATCTCAGGCACACAGACGACGGATTTGCCTATCGTCAGCCCTACATCCTTACACCAGGTTCACCTTACGGATACCATCGCCTGGCTCAGCTACCTTCCTGCGTCACACCTGTTCATACGCTAGCCGCACCAGCATGGGGTCGAGCGTTAGACCGGACACCATCACCCCGAAGGGATCCGGAAGTCCGGGTTAGGACTCTTAGCACCACTGGATTAGCTTGGGCGGTTGTTCGCCGGTACGGGAATATCAACCCGTTGTCCATCGACTACGCCTGTCGGCCTCGCCTTAGGTCCCGACTTACCCAGGGCGGATTAACCTGGCCCTGGAACCCTTGGTCTTTCGGAGGACGGGTTTCTCACCCGTCTTTCGCTACTCATGCCTGCATTCTCACTCGTGTGGCGTCCACGGCTGGATTACTCCGCCGCTTCACTCGCCACACGACGCTCTCCTACCACTCCGCACGACTGAACCACGAAGGCTTGTCTGTGTGCGAAATCTACAACTTCGGCGGTGTGCTTGAGCCCCGTTACATTGTCGGCGCGGAATCACTTGACCAGTGAGCTATTACGCACTCTTTCAAGGGTGGCTGCTTCTAAGCCAACCTCCTGGTTGTCTGTGCAACTCCACATCCTTTCCCACTTAGCACACGCTTAGGGGCCTTAGTTGGTAGTCTGGGTTGTTTCCCTCTCGACGATGAAGCTTATCCCCCACCGTCTCACTGCTGCGCTCTCACTCACCGGCATTCGGAGTTTGGCTGACGTCAGTAACCTGTTGAGGCCCATCGGCCATCCAGTAGCTCTACCTCCGGCGAGAAACACGCAACGCTGCACCTAAATGCATTTCGGAGAGAACCAGCTATCACGAAGTTTGATTGGCCTTTCACCCCTATCCACAGCTCATCCCCTCCATTTTCAACTGAAGTGGGTTCGGTCCTCCACGACGTCTTACCGTCGCTTCAACCTGGCCATGGATAGATCACTTCGCTTCGGGTCTAGGACATGCGACTGAATCGCCCTATTCAGACTCGCTTTCGCTACGGCTGCCCCACACGGGTTAACCTCGCCACATATCACTAACTCGCAGGCTCATTCTTCAAAAGGCACGCCGTCACCCCTACAAGGAGGCTCCGACGGTTTGTAAGCAAACGGTTTCAGGTACTATTTCACTCCCCTCCCGGGGTACTTTTCACCTTTCCCTCACGGTACTTGTCCGCTATCGGTCATCTGGGAGTATTTAGGCTTATCAGGTGGTCCTGACAGATTCACACGGGATTTCTCGGGCCCCGTGCTACTTGGGATACACATCCGGCCATAACACCATTTCGTCTACGGGGCTGGCACCCACTACGGCCCGGCTTTCAAACCGGTTCGACTATGATGCGCTGTAACCGTCCCAGTCCGGCAGAACTGAGCGACGTGTCCCACAACCCCGACCATGCAACGCCCGCCGGCTATCACACATGATCGGTTTAGCCTCATCCGCTTTCGCTCGCCACTACTCACGGAATCACATGTTGTTTTCTCTTCCTGTGGGTACTGAGATGTTTCACTTCCCCACGTTCCCTCTACCCGCCCTATATATTCAGGCGGGAGTCACCAGGTCGACAAGTCGCCTGGCGGGGTTTCCCCATTCGGAAATCCTCGGCTCACAGCTCGATTATCAGCTCCCCGAGGCTTATCGCAGATTTCTACGTCCTTCTTCGGCTCCAGATGCCAAGGCATCCACCGTTTGCTCTTAGAAACTTGACCACAAAGATTAAAATTGCGATCGACTCGAACAACAACCAACCCGAAGGCCGGTCATCATCACGAGCGATCTAAGATGCTCGCGTCCACTGTGTAGTTCTCAACATACGATCGGCACCAGCACTCCCCCACCAACCGGTAGGTTCACCCTGGCCCAACGAAGGACCCGTAGGCCCAACCCCCGCCAACACTCACGTGTCAACAGGAAGCCTGGTCCCTCAGGACCCAACAACGTGCACCAGCCGACCCGCTCACCCCGACCCGTCCCAACCAGCAAGCTGGCGTACTAGGGCCGGAAGCTACGCTCCCGACTGCACTGTCAATGTTCCACCCATGAGCTACCGGCAACCACGTTCGGGTTACTCGGCGCCTGAACCAGACACCTGCAGAGCAGGGCCGGTCAGATGCTCCTTAGAAAGGAGGTGATCCAGCCGCACCTTCCGGTACGGCTACCTTGTTACGACTTAGTCCTAATCACCGATCCCACCTTCGACGGCTCCTTCCACAAGGGTTAGGCCACCGGCTTCGGGTGTTACCGACTTTCATGACTTGACGGGCGGTGTGTACAAGGCCCGGGAACGTATTCACCGCAGCGTTGCTGATCTGCGATTACTAGCGACTCCGACTTCATGAGGTCGAGTTGCAGACCTCAATCCGAACTGAGACCGGCTTTTTGGGATTCGCTCCACCTTACGGTATCGCAGCCCTTTGTACCGGCCATTGTAGCATGCGTGAAGCCCAAGACATAAGGGGCATGATGATTTGACGTCATCCCCACCTTCCTCCGAGTTGACCCCGGCAGTCTCCTATGAGTCCCCGCCATAACGCGCTGGCAACATAGAACGAGGGTTGCGCTCGTTGCGGGACTTAACCCAACATCTCACGACACGAGCTGACGACAACCATGCACCACCTGTACACCGACCACAAGGGGGCGACCATCTCTGGCCGTTTCCGGTGTATGTCAAGCCTTGGTAAGGTTCTTCGCGTTGCATCGAATTAATCCGCATGCTCCGCCGCTTGTGCGGGCCCCCGTCAATTCCTTTGAGTTTTAGCCTTGCGGCCGTACTCCCCAGGCGGGGCGCTTAATGCGTTAGCTACGACACAGAAACCGTGGAAAGGTCCCTACATCTAGCGCCCAACGTTTACGGCGTGGACTACCAGGGTATCTAATCCTGTTCGCTCCCCACGCTTTCGCTCCTCAGCGTCAGTTACGGCCCAGAGATCTGCCTTCGCCATCGGTGTTCCTCCTGATATCTGCGCATTCCACCGCTACACCAGGAATTCCAATCTCCCCTACCGCACTCTAGTCTGCCCGTACCCACTGCAAGCCCGAGGTTGAGCCTCGGGATTTCACAGCAGACGCGACAAACCGCCTACGAGCTCTTTACGCCCAATAATTCCGGACAACGCTTGCACCCTACGTATTACCGCGGCTGCTGGCACGTAGTTAGCCGGTGCTTTTTCTGCAGGTACCGTCACTTTCGCTTCTTCCCTACTAAAAGAGGTTTACAACCCGAAGGCCGTCATCCCTCACGCGGCGTTGCTGCATCAGGCTTTCGCCCATTGTGCAATATTCCCCACTGCTGCCTCCCGTAGGAGTCTGGGCCGTGTCTCAGTCCCAGTGTGGCCGGTCACCCTCTCAGGCCGGCTACCCGTCGTCGCCTTGGTGAGCCATTACCTCACCAACAAGCTGATAGGCCGCGAGTCCATCCCCAACCAAAAAATCTTTCCACCACCAGACCATGCGGCCAGTGATCATATCCAGTATTAGACGTCGTTTCCAACGCTTATCCCAGAGTCAGGGGCAGGTTACTCACGTGTTACTCACCCGTTCGCCACTAATCACAGGAGCAAGCTCCTGATCATCGTTCGACTTGCATGTGTTAAGCACGCCGCCAGCGTTCGTCCTGAGCCAGGATCAAACTCTCCGTAAAAAAATTACAGATCCGACACCCGAAAGCGCCGAACCGAGTTGATTCTGACTGTTGACTGTCTACTGACAATCTTCAATCCAAAAGGAATTGTCTCCGACGACCACAACCAAAGCTGCGGTCGCACGGGGTCAAAATAATTGGCATTGACAATGTGCACGCTGTTGAGTTCTCAAGGACCAGACGCACCCCCCCACTCGACTCCACGAAGGAGCTCCGCCAGAGGGGCATTGTGTTCTTGGTACCACCGGCATCGCGTCGGACCGAGGTCCTGTGGCTCATCCCGAGGGAGAGGGCCGGTGGAGTAGTCATCCTAAGCGTCGAAGCGATCGAGCACAAGGCTTGATCTGAACTTCGGTGGAGGATGGTCCCGCTTGAGGCCGGCAGGCTCTGGGCTCTCGCTCCAGCCGCTCCGCCGCACCTTTGGGGTGACGAGTAAGAACTCTACGCAGCGCTGGGCGGGAGCGCCAACCGCGCCCCACTCCCGGGCGTGTCGCACTGTGCAACTCCTCCGGACGCAGCGGTGCCCGGTCTCCGTCGGGAGACCGGGCACCGGGTGCACCGAGGGTGGATCGATCAGCCGAGCGTGACGCCCGCCAGGGTCTTCTTGCCGCGTCGGAGCACCACGACTCCGCCGGGCAGCGCGAGGCTCGCGAGCTGCGCGGTCGCGTCGTCGGCGCGGACGTTGTTCACGTACACGCCTCCCTGGTCGACCGCCCGGCGCGCTTCGCCGAGCGACTTCACGAGTCCGGTGTCGACGAGGGCGCGAGCGACGTCGGCCTCGCCCGGCAGCGACACCGTGCCGGGGAGCTCGGCGACCGCGGCACGCAGCGTCGCCTCGTCGAGCGCGGCCAGGTCGCCGTTGCCGAACAGCGCCGCCGAGGCGTCGATCGTCGCCCGGGTCGCCGCCGCTCCGTGCACCAGCGACGTCACCTCGAACGCCAGGGTCCGCTGGGCCTCGCGCCGGAACGGCTCGTCGGCGACCGCCTGCTCGAGTCGACCGATCTCCGCACGGTCGAGGAACGTGAACTCGCGCAGCCGGGCGACCACGTCGGCGTCCGCCGTGTTGAGCCAGAACTGGTAGAAGGCGTACGGCGAGGTCATCTCGGCGTCGAGCCAGATCGCGTTGCCCTCGCTCTTGCCGAACTTCGTGCCGTCCGAGTTCGTGATGAGCGGGGTGCCGAGCGCGTGCACGGACACCCCCTCGGTGCGACGGATCAGGTCGGTGCCGGAGGTCAGGTTGCCCCATTGGTCCGAACCGCCGGTCTGCAGCGTGCAGCCGTACTGCCGGTAGAGCTCGCGGTAGTCCAGTCCCTGCAGGATCTGGTAGCTGAACTCGGTGTAGCTGATGCCCGCGTCGGAGTTCAGGCGTGCGGCGACGGCGTCCTTCTTCAGCATGGTGTTCACGCGGAAGTACTTGCCGATGTCGCGCAGGAAGTCGATCGCGGACAGCGGTGCCGTCCAGTCGAGGTTGTCGACGAGCCGCACGCCGTTCTCGCCGTCGGGGCTGAGGAACCGGGACACCTGCGCCTGCAGTCGGCTCACCCACTCGGCGACCGTCTCCGGGGTGTTCAGCGTGCGTTCCGCGGTGGGACGCGGGTCGCCGATCAGGCCGGTCGACCCACCGACGAGCGCCAGCGGCCGGTGCCCGGCGAGCTGCAGCCGGCGCATGGTGAGCAGCTGCAGCAGGTTGCCGCAGTGCAGCGAGGGTGCGGTCGGGTCGAAACCGCAGTAGTACGTGACGGTCCCGCCGTCGAGGGCCTCCTGGAGTGCCGTCTCGTCGGTGGAGACGTGCACCAGACCACGCCAGCGCAGTTCGTCCCACACCGAGGCGAAGGTGGGGTCGTTCTGCTGGCGTGTCAGGACATCGGGATCGGTTGCGCTGGACACCCGACCATCGTAGCCACCGGGCGACGGCCGGGAGGATCGGCGCGGCCCCGTCAGTCGACCGCGCGCCGGTGCCGTCGGTACGGCGACACCGTCGGGTCACCGGTGCGCCAGGAGCGCCACGGGAAGGACGCGCCGCCGGCGACACCGGCGACGCCGGTGCGCGGTCCGCGCGAGATCCGCCGGACCGGAGCCGTCCCCGCGGGGCCGGCCACCGTCTCGGCGAGCAGCTCCGCGACCACGTCCGCCGGGTCGGCGGAGGCGAGCCGCGCCTCCAGGCCGGGTGCGAGCGCGAGCCGGAACGGTCCCGAGCCGTCGAGGAGCGACGTGCCGTCGTCCTCGCCGAGCACGGCACCGAGCGCCTGCCCGAGGTTGCCCGGACCGCGGGCCAGGGCGACGTCGGCGACCGACGGACCGCGGCGAGCCCGGGCGACCTCGATGCCGTCGACGACCTCGGCGGCGCGCAGGAGCGAGCCGGACGACGTGCCCTCCGGGCCGCTCACCACGTTCACGCAGGTGTGGATGCCGTACGAGCGGTACGCGTAGAGCGTGCCCGGCGGCCCGAAGAGGTGCCGGTTGCGCGGTGTCGGGCCGCGATGGCCGTGCGACCCGGGGTCGGTCGGGCCCCAGTAGGCCTCGACCTCGGTGATGCGCAGTGTCACACCACGCCCGGTGATCGTCGCGCCGAGCAGCGCCGGCGCGCACACCGGAGCCGGCTCGGCCAGGAGCGCGAGGAGCGCGTCGCTCATCGGGTGAAGGGCGCGCCCTCGGCCAGGTCGTGGACGCGACGGGTCAGGGCGGCGAGCTGCTCGGCGACGCGCTCCGGCGCCGTCCCGCCGACACCGGCGCGCGACGCGACGCTGCCCTCGATGGTCAGGACGCCGCGCACCTCGGGCGTGAGGTGCGCGGACACGGCGCGGTACTCGTCGTCGCCGGGCTCGTCGAGCTCGATCCCGCGCTCCTCGCAGTACCGGACCAGCGCCCCCGAGATCTCGTGCGCGTCGCGGAAGGGCACGCCCTGCCGGACCAGCCACTCCGCGACGTCGGTCGCGAGCGAGAAGCCCTGCGGCGCGAGCTCGGCCATCCGCTCCGTGTCGAAGGCGAGCGTGGCGACCATGCCGGTGAAGGCCGGCAGCAGCACCTCGAGCTGGGCGACCGAGTCGAAGACCGGCTCCTTGTCCTCCTGCAGGTCGCGGTTGTACGCGAGCGGCAGGCCCTTCAGGGTCGTGAGGAGGCCGGTGAGGTTGCCGACGAGCCGACCCGACTTGCCGCGCGCGAGCTCGGCGATGTCGGGGTTCTTCTTCTGCGGCATGATGCTCGACCCGGTCGAGAAGGCGTCGTGCAGCCGGACGAAACCGAACTCCTTGGTGTTCCAGAGGATGATCTCCTCGGCCAGACGGGACACGTCGATGCCCACCTGTGCGAGGACGAACGCGAACTCGGCGACGACGTCGCGGGCTGCCGTGGCGTCGATCGAGTTGTCGGCGGGGCGGGCGAAGCCGAGTTCGTGCGCGATCGCCGTCGGGTCGAGACCGAGCGAGCTGCCCGCGAGGGCGCCGGCCCCGTACGGGCTGACACTCGCACGGTCGGCCCAGTCGCGGAGCCGCTCGAGATCCCGGACGAGCGGCCACGCGTGCGCGAGCAGGTGGTGGGCGAGGAGCACCGGCTGGGCGTGCTGCAGGTGCGTGCGGCCGGGCATGATCGCCGCCGGGTGCTCGCTCGCCTGCTGCGAGATCGCGTCGACGAGGTCGATGACGAGGCGCCCGATCCGCCGGCCGTGGTCGAGCATGTGCATGCGGCCCAGGGTCGCGATCTGGTCGTTGCGGCTCCGGCCGGCGCGGAGCTTGCCGCCGAGTTCCGGGCCGAGGTCGGCGATGAGCAGGCGCTCGAGGGCGCCGTGGACGTCCTCGTCGCCGTCGTCCGGCTGCAGGGAGCCGTCGGCGTGGGCGGTCTCGAGGCGGTCGAGGCCGGCGGTCATGCGCCCGAGCTCGTCCTCGGTCAGGTAGCCGGCGGTGTGCAGGGCACGGGCGTGGGCGCGGGACCCGGCGATGTCGTAGGGGGCCAGCTGCCAGTCGAAGTGCGTCGACCGGGACAGCGCGGCGAGTTCGGCGCTGGGGCCGTCGGCGAAGCGGCCACCCCAGAGGGCGCCCGTGTTCGTGGCGTCGGTCTTGCTGGGCTGCGTCGCGTCGGTCATGTCGTCCTGCCTGGGGGTACGGGTCGGTCGTGCTCGGTTCGTGGGGCGGTGCTTCGCGGGGTGGTACTGCGTGGTGCTGGTGGGGGCGGTGCTGCGTGGTGCCGGTGGGGCGTCAGTTCGCGCGGTCGCGCCGCGTGGCCGTCCGCGTCGGTCGGGCCCGGGCGCTCGCGAACGACACGCTCCCGGTGGCCGGTGCCCCGGCCAGCTCGAAGTCGAAGAGGCTCTGCTCCGACCGGCGCCCGGTGACACTCGCGACCCCGCCGTGCAACCGGAGCCGGACGTCACCGGAGACGTGCCGCTGCGTCTCCTCGATGAAGGCGTCGAGCGCGCGGCGGAGTCCGCTCGCCCAGCGACCCTCGTCGACCAGCTCCGCCCACTCGCGGTCCACGCCCTGCTTGCAGCGCAGGACCTCGCGTTCGAGGGTGATCCGTTCGAGGTCCTGGTGCGCGGCCACGAGCGCCGTCGCACCCGGTGTCTCCGCCACACGTCGGGCCTTGCGGCCGTCGAGCAGGTCGACGACCAGGTCGTGCCGACCGACCCCGTGACGGCCGGCGAGGGCGTCGAGCTCGCGCAGCAGCCGGAGGACCGGGAAGCGCTGCCCGTCGAGGGCGACCGGGACGCCGTGCTCGAAGGTCACGGTGACCTCGTCGGGCTCGGTGTCCGGCTGCGCGGAGACCTCCGCCGTGCGCGCCCAGTCCGCACGGTCGACCGCGGCCCACGGGTCCTCGAGGTCCGGCTCGGTGACGACACGGCCCCACACGTCGTGCTCGGTACCGCCGGCCGGCACGACGGCCGTCGGCACCGGGAGGACCCGGAGGTCGGGATCGTGCCCGGCGATCGTGGTCGTGAGGGCGACCTCGTCCGGGGCGCTCGTGAGGTGCGCGACGGCGACCGCGCCGAGCTGCCGGGCCGTGCGGACCAGGTGGTCGACGACGATCGGCAGCCGCAGCGCCGGGACGAGCGGGCGACCCGGGCCGCCGGCGTTCGCCCGGACCGCCGCGACGACGTACCGGTCGGCGTACTCGGTCTTCGCGTCGACCACCACGGCGTCCACCGCACCGGCGGCCCGCATCCGGTCCCGCACGGCGTCGACCTCGCGGGACCGACCGCCGAGGTCGACCACCAGGGCCAGGACCTCGTGGTCGACGGCGAAGTGCTCGACGGCTGCCGCCGGGTCCACCCCGGCGGAGCAGGCGACGACGATGCGATCGGTCACGGGACTCCAGTCGAGCGGGGTCAGGCGGCCGGGCTGCCGGTCGCGTTCGCGGCCAGGAGCCAGGCGAGCAGGGCCTTCTGCGCGTGCAGCCGGTTCTCCGCCTCGTCCCAGATGATGCTGCGCGGCCCGTCGATGACCTCGGCGGTCACCTCGAACCCGCGGTCTGCCGGCAGGCAGTGCAGGAACACGGCGTCGTCGGCGGCGTGCCCCATCAGCTCGTCGTCCACCCGGTAGCCCGCGAAGGTGTCGAGTCGGGACTGCTTCTCGTCCTCCTTGCCCATCGACACCCACGTGTCGGTGACCACGACGTCGGCGCCGGCGACCGCCGCCACCGGGTCGGTGACGACCAGGACGGAGCCACCGGTCTCGGCCGCACGACGCTCGGCGTCGGCGACGACCGTGGCGTCGGGGCTGAACGCCGCCGGAGCGGCGACGCGGACGTGCATGCCCGCGGTCGCTCCCGCGAGCAGGTACGACTGCGCCATGTTGCTCGCGCCGTCGCCGATGAACGCCACGGTCTGCCCGGCGAGGGTGCCGCGGTGCTCGCGGATCGTGAGCAGGTCGGCGAGGAGCTGGCACGGGTGGAAGTCGTCCGACAGGGCGTTGACGACCGGGACGCGGGTGCCCGCCGCCATCTCCTCGAGTCCGGACTGGGCGTAGGTGCGCCAGACGATCGCTGACACCATGCGCTCGAGCACGCGGGCGGTGTCCGACGGGGTCTCCTTGCCGCCGAGCTGGCTGTTCGCCGTCGTGATCACGAGCGGGCTGCCGCCGAGGTCGGAGATCCCGACGTGGAAGGACACCCGGGTGCGGGTGGACGACTTGTCGAAGATCACCGCGACGGTCTGCGGCCCGGCGAGGGGCTTCTCGCCCCAGCGGTCACCCTTCATCTGGGCGGCGAGGTCGAGGATCGCGGACTGCTCGGCCTGGGTCAGGTCGTCGTCACGGAGGAAGTGGCGGGTCATGCGGAGGTCTCCTGCTCGGCGGCGACGGCCGCGAGGCTCTGGCCGAGGATCGACACGAACTCGTCGATCTCGGCGTCGGACACGATGAGCGGCGGCGCGATGCGCAGGCTCGACTCGTTCGGGGCGTTGATGATGAGGCCGCGCTCGAGGGCGGCGGCGTTGACGGCGGGGCCGACGGGCGCGGTCAGGCCGACGCCGACGAGCAGGCCCGTGCCCCGGACCTCCTGCACCAGCGGCGAACCGAGGGCCGCGATGCCGGCACGGATGCGCTCGCCCTTGGTGACCGCGCCGGCCACCAGGTCGGCGCGCTCGATCTCCTCGAGCACCGCGTTCGCGACGCGGGTGCCGAGCGGGTTGCCGCCGAAGGTCGAGCCGTGCTGGCCGGCCGAGAACAGCTCGGACGCCCAGCCGAAGGTCACGAGGGCGCCGATCGGGAACCCACCGGCGATGCCCTTCGCGATCGTGACGGCGTCCGGCGTGAACCCGTGGCCCTGGAAGGTGAACCAGTTGCCGGTGCGGCCGACCCCGGTCTGGATCTCGTCGAGGATGAACAGCGCGCCGTGCTCCTCGGTCAGGCGACGCGCGGCCTGCAGGAAGCCCTCGGGCAGGTCGACCACGCCGGCCTCGCCCTTGATCGGCTCGAGGATGAGCGCGGCGACGGTGTCGTCGACGGCCGCCTCGAGCGCCTCGACCGTCGAGTCGATGTGCTCGACGCCGGCGATCATCGGCAGGAAGTCCTCCTGCAGCGCGGGCTTGCCGGTGAGCGCGAGCGCACCCATCGTCCGGCCGTGGAAGCCCTGCTTCAGCGCGAGGATCCGGGTCTTGCGACCGTCCGCACCCTTGTTCAGCCGCGCGAGCTTGAACGCGGCCTCGTTCGCCTCGGCGCCGGAGTTGCCGAAGTACACGCGGCCGGCATCCCCCGCGCCCGTGATGCGCTTGAGCCGCTCGGCGAGCTCGAGCTGCGGCGGCGTCGCGAAGTAGTTCGAGACGTGCACGAGCTTCGCCGCCTGGTCGGCGACGGCCTCGACGAGGGCCGGGTGGGCGTGACCGAGTGAGTTCACCGCGATGCCGGCCAGGAAGTCGAGGTACTCGTTGCCGTCGACGTCCCACACGCGGCAGCCCTGACCGTGGTCGAGCATGATCTTCGGCGGGGTCAGGGATCGCATGAGCGACGCCCCGAACCGGTCGTTCCAGGTCTGGGTGTGCGTCTCGGTGCTCACTGCTCGTTCCCCTTCTGCGTCGTGGCGGTGTCGGTGACGGTGGTGTCGGTGACTGTGGCGTCGGTCGCCGCGTGTCGGCCCGGGTCCGCCGCGGACTCGGGCACCCGTCGGCCGACCTCGGCGTGGGTGTTCTGGTTCTCGGTGCGACGGCTCGGGTCCGGGATCACCTCGGTGCCCGCACCGCGCAGGGTGAAGACCTCGAGCAGGATCGAGTGCGGGATCCGCCCGTCGATGATCGTCGCGCCGCCGACCCCGCCGACCACGGCGTCGAGGCACGCGGTCATCTTCGGGATCATCCCCGACTCGAGGCTCGGCAGCAGCGCCCGGAGCTCGTCGACCGCGATCAGGTCGATGATCGAGTCGCGGTCCGGCCAGTTGCGGTAGAGGCCGGGGACGTCCGTCAGCATCATGAGCTTGGCGGCACCGAGCGCGATGGCCAGCGCACCGGCCGCGGCATCGGCGTTGACGTTCAGCGCCTGGTCCGGGTGGGCGTCGTCGATCGCGATGCTCGACACGATCGGGATGCGTCCGGCCTCGATCGCCGCGAGGACGTCGGACGGGTCGACGTGCGTGATGTCACCGACGTGGCCGAGGTCGAAGTACTCGCCGTCGACGACGACGCCCTTCTTCTCACCGGTGAACAGCGAGCCGCCGTCGCCGGAGACGCCGACGGCCAGACCGTCACCGTGCTCGTTGACGAGGTCGACGATCTCGCGGTTGACCTCGCCGGCGAGCACGTCGCGGACGACCGTGATCGCCTCGGTCGTCGTCACGCGGTAGCCACCGCGGAACTCGGACGCGATGCCCTGTTCCTTCAGCGCCGCCGAGATCTGCGGCCCACCGCCGTGCACCACGACCGGGTGGAGTCCCGCGTAGCGCAGGTAGACCATGTCCTCGGCGAACGCCCGCTTCAGGTCGTCGTTCACCATGGCGTTGCCGCCGAACTTCACGACGACGGTCTTGCCCGAGAACCGCTTCAGCCACGGCAGGGACTCGATGAGCGTCGCGGCCTTGACGGCGGCGAGCTCGTGCTCTTCTTCCTTGGTCAGGTCGTCGCTCATCAGCTGGAGTACGCGCTGTTCTCGTGGACGTAGTCGTGCGTCAGGTCGTTCGTCAGGATCGTCGCCGCGTGCACGCCGACCCCGAGCTCGATCAGGACGTGGGTGTCGCGCGGCGTCAGGTCGACCTCGTCGATCGGCCGGTCCGGGGCACCGGCGTGGCAGACGCGGACGCCGTTCATGCTGACGTCGACCGCGTACGGGTCGAACTCGGCGTCGGTGGTCCCGATCGCCGCCAGCACGCGGCCCCAGTTCGGGTCGTTGCCGAAGACCGCGGCCTTGAACAGGTTGTTCCGGGCGACGCTGCGCCCGACCGTGACGGCCTCGTCCTCGGACACCGCGCCGGTGACCTCGATCGTGATGTCGTGGCTCGCGCCCTCGGCGTCCTGCTGGAGCTGCCGGGCGAGGTCCGCGCACACCGCGGTCAGTGCCTCCTGGAAGTCGCCGACCTCGGGGGTCACCCCGCTCGCACCGGAGGACAGCAGCACGACGGTGTCGTTGGTCGACATGCAGCCGTCCGAGTCGACGCGGTCGAAGGTCACGCGGGTCGCCGCGCGGAGCGCCTGGTCGAGCTGCTCCGCGGTCTGCACGGCGTCGGTCGTGATGACGACGAGCATCGTCGCGAGCCCGGGGGACAGCATGCCGGCGCCCTTGGCCATGCCGCCGACCGTCCAGCCGTCCTCGGTCACGACGGACTGCTTCGGCGTCGTGTCCGTGGTCATGATCGCGACCGCAGCGTCGGGGCCGCCGTCGGCCGCCAGCGCGGCGCTGGCCAGGTCGACACCGCGCAGCACGCCGTCACGGAACGTCTGGTCACCGCGGCCGATCAGGCCCGTCGAGCAGACGACGACGTCGCCGGCACCGATGCCGAGCGCGGCACCCACCGCCTCCGCCGTCATGTGCGTGGTCTGGAAGCCGAAGGGTCCGGTGAAGCAGTTCGCGCCGCCGGAGTTGAGCACCACGGCCCGGGCGACACCGTCGCCGACGACCTGGCGCGACCAGATCACCGGGTGCGCCTGGGCGCGGTTGCTGGTGAACACGGCGGCCGCGGTCGCGTCGGGGCCGTCGTTCACCACGAGGGCGACGTCGGGCTTCCCGCTCGTCTTGAGTCCGGCGGTGACGCCGGCCGCGCGGAAGCCCGCAGCGGCGGTCACGCCCTGGAGGCCCGTGTCGGGCTGGTCCGTCGAGGTCTCGTCGGTCACGGTGCGACTCCGTCCACGCTGAGGCCGAGGGTCTCGGGGAAGCCCAGGGCGATGTTGGCCGACTGCACGGCCGCGCCGGCGGTGCCCTTGGCCAGGTTGTCGAGGGCGCTCACGGCGACCACCCGGCCCGCGGCCTCGTCCACGGCGATGCCGACGAGCGCGGTGTTCGCGCCGACGGTGTCCGCGGTGCGGGGGAACTCGCCCTCCGGGAGCAGGTGCACGAAGGGCTCGTCGGCGTAGGCCTGTTCCCAGGCGATCCGGACGTCGCGCGCGCTGACCCCGGGCGAGAGCCTGGCGGTCGTCGTCGCGAGGATGCCGCGCGACATCGGCACGAGCACGGGCGTGAACGAGATCCGGACGTCACCGGCCCCCGCTGCCACGAGGTTCTGCTGGATCTCCGGGATGTGCCGGTGGGTGCCGCCGACCGCGTAGGCGCTCGCGGAGCCCATGATCTCCGAGGCGAGGTAGGTCGTCGCGAGCTTCTTGCCGGCTCCGCTCGGCCCGACGCTCAGCACCGCGACGAGGTCGTCCGTCTCGACGAGCCCGGCCTGGACACCCGGCTGGATCCCGAGCGTCACCGCCGTGACGTTGCAGCCCGGCACCGCGATCCGCTTCGTCGCCGCGAGCTCGGTGCGCTGCCGCCCGAGGCCCGCGATGTCGTCGACGTCCCGCCACTCCTCCGCCGTCCCGGGCGCCGGCGCGGCGTGCAGCAGCTCCGGCAGGCCGTAGGTCCACGCGCCGTGGTGCTCGCCGCCGTAGAACGCGTCCCACGCAGCCGGGTCCGTGAGCCGGTGGTCCGCGCCGCAGTCGACGACGAGGGTGTCCTCGTCGAGCTCGGCGGTGATCGCCCCGGACTGCCCGTGCGGCAGCGCGAGGAACACCACGTCGTGTCCGCGCAGGGTCGCCGCCGTCGTCTCGACCAGCGTCAGGTGTGCCAGCGACCGCAGGTGCGGCTGCGTCGCGATGAGCGGCTGCCCCGCGTTCGAGAAGGCCGTCACCGTCCTGACGTCGAACTCTGGGTGGGCGGCGAGCACGCGCAGGAGCTCTCCGCCCGCGTAGCCGGAGGCTCCCGCCACGGCGACGGATACGGACATGGGTTCCACCTTTGGTCGGACTGGTCGTCGAGAGAGTCGGAGGCGGCGGCCCCGGGCGGTGCTGATCCGGTGGATCAGTCGCGCAGGGTCGCCCCGAATCGCTCGCCGGCACGTCGGACGGCGCCGTCACGGGCCTCGGAGGCCTCGGCAGCGGTCAGCGTGCGGTCCGTGGCGCGGAAGCGCAGCGCGAACGTCAGGGACTTCTGTCCCTCGTCCACGCCCCTGCCCCGGTAGTCGTCCACGAGCCGAGCATACTCCAGCAGCTCTCCGGCGCCAGAGCGGACGACCTCCAGCACGTCACCCGCCGGGACGTCGACCGCGACCACGAGGGAGAGGTCCTGCGTCGCCGCCGGGTAGGACACGATCGGCGCCACCGACACGAGCTCCGGTGCCGCGGCGACCAGGGCGTCGAGGTCGAGCTCGACGACGGCGACGACGCGCGGCAGCACCGCGGCCTCGGTGAGGACGGGCAGCAGCTCACCGGCGACACCGACGACGGTGTCACCGACGAGCAGCGCGGCCGCACGCCCCGGGTGCAGGGACGGGTGGCTCGTCTGTGCGACCCGGAGCTCCACACCGACCGCCCAGGCGACGGCCCGGGCGACGTCGAGCGCGTCCGCGATGCCGTAGGGCTCCGGCTGCACGCCGGGCTGCTTCACGACGCGGTTGCCGGTCAGCAACGCCGAGACGTGGAACGGCTGCGGCGGGAGCGACGCGTCGAGCACACCGAGGGTGTCGGGGTCGGGCCGCTCGGCGCCGGCGGGCACGGCGTCGGTGCCGAGCTGCACGTCCGTCGTCGGCAGGAACACGCGCGAGGTCTCGTACAGGGCGACGTCGACGAGGCCGCGGGACACGTTGCGGCGGGCGGCGTCGACGAGCGCGGGGAGCCCGCTGCGACGGAGCAGCGACTGCTCGCTGTCCAGCGCGTTCGCGAGCACGACGCTCGGACCACCGTCGCCGTCGATGCCCGGGTAGGCGTCCTGCGTGGTCTGCGAGACGAACGGCGCGGTGACGACCTCGACGAGGCCGTCCGCTGCGAGGGCGGCGGACACGCGCCGACGGGCCTGCTGGTGCCGGGTCAGACCGCGTCCGGGCGGGGCGATCGGCAGCACGCTCGGGATGCGGTCGTAGCCGACGATGCGGGCCACTTCCTCGACCAGGGTGGTGTCGTCGGTCAGGTCCGGTCGCCAGGACGGCGGCGTGACGACGAGCACCTCGCCGTCGACGTCCACCGTCGCACCGATGGCGCGCAGCGTGTCGATGACCTCGGCGTCGGTGTACTCGACACCGACGAGGTCGGCAGGCCGCGACGCCCGCATCGTGATCGTCGGGCGGGGCTCGGCGTCGACGAGCGTGGAGCCGAGGGTGTCCGCCGTGCCGCCCGCGAGCTCGACGAGGAGCTCGACGGCACGGTTCGCAGCGGCCTCGGCCACGAGCGGGTCGACCCCGCGTTCGAAGCGCTTCGAGGCCTCGCTCGGCAGCTTGTGCCGGCGGGCCGTCCGGGCGATCGATACCTGGTCGAAGCCGGCGGCCTCGATCAGCACGTCGGTCGTCGTGTCCGAGATCTCGGTGCGTGCACCGCCCATCACGCCGGCGAGACCGACGGGGCCGTCGTCGTCGGTGATGACGAGGTCCTCGGGGTCGAGCGCGCGGGTCGTGTCGTCGAGGGTGACGAGGGTCTCCCCCACCGCCGCGCGACGCACGCCGAGGCCACCGCGGACCTTCGCCAGGTCGTAGCCGTGCAGGGGCTGGCCGAGCTCGAACATGACGTAGTTCGTGATGTCGACGGGCAGCGAGATCGAGCGGACGCCGGCCAGCGCCAGGCGGGAGACCATCCACGCCGGGGTCGTCCGGGTCGGGTCGATGCCACGGACGACGCGGGTGACGAAGGTGCGCGCGCCGACACGGCCGCGGACCGGGGCCCGGTCGTCGATCGTGACGCGGAACCCCTCGCCCGAGCGGGGCGTCACACGCGCCGCCGGGTCGCGGAAGCCGGCACCGGTGGCGTGCGCGTACTCGCGGGCGACGCCGCGCATGCTCATCACGTACCCGCGGTCCGGCGTCACGTTGATCTCGACCGCGGCGTCGTCGAGGCCGAGCAGCGCGATCGCGTCGGCCCCGACCTCGGGGTCCATGCCGAGGTCGGCGAAGCGCAGGATGCCGTCGTGCTCGTCGCCGAGGCCGAGCTCACGGGCCGAGGCGATCATGCCGTCGGACACGTGGCCGTACGTCTTGCGCGCGGCGATCGGGAACGGCCCGGGCAGCACGGCGCCGGGCAGCGTCACGACGACGAGGTCGCCCACGTCGAAGTTGTGCGCACCGCAGACGATGCCGCGGGGCTCGGACTCGCCCACGTCGACCTGGCACCAGTTGATCGTCTTGCCGTTCTTCTGCGGCTCGGGCTCGCGCTCGAGCACGCGGCCGACGACGATCGGGCCGGTGAGGTCGTAGGTGTGGACGTCCTCTTCCTCGAAGCCCACCGACACGAGGGCCGCGTGGACGTGCTCGAGGGAGACGTCGTCGGGCAGGTCGACGGACTCGCCGAGCCAACGGAGTGGGACGCGCATCAGACCACCGTTCCGAACTGCTGCGAGAAGCGGATGTCGCCCTCGAGGAAGTCACGCATGTCGTTCAGGCCGTTGCGGAACTGCAGGGTCCGCTCGATGCCCATCCCGAACGCGAAGCCCTGGTACTCGTCCGGGTCGATGCCGGCCGCACGCAGGACGTTGGGGTTCACCATGCCGCAGCCGCCCCACTCGACCCACCGCGCGCCGCCCTTGGCGTTCGGCTGCCAGACGTCCATCTCGGCGCTGGGCTCGGTGAACGGGAAGTAGTTCGGACGCAGGCGGATCTGCGCCCCGGCGCCGAAGACCTGGCGCGCGAAGTGCTCGAGCGTGCCGCGGAGGTGCGCCATCGTCAGGCCCTTGTCGATCGCGATGCCCTCGACCTGGGTGAAGACCGGCAGGTGCGTGGCGTCGAGCTCGTCCGCGCGGTACACGCGTCCCGGGGCGATCACGTAGAGCGGCAGCTCCCGGGACAGCAGGGAGCGCACCTGCACCGGGGAGGTGTGCGTGCGCATGACCAGGTGCCGGTCGACCGGCTCGACGAAGATCGTGTCGGCCATCGCCCGTGCGGGGTGGTCCGGGTCGAAGTTCAGCGCGTCGAAGTTGAACCACTCGTGCTCGAGCTCGGGGCCCTCCGCCACCTCCCACCCCATGCCGACGAAGATGTCGGCGACGGTCTCGTTGAGGACCGAGAGCGGGTGGCGGGAGCCCGGCGCCCGACGGACCGGCAGTGCGGTGACGTCGACGCGCTCGGCCTCGAGCCGGGCGCGTTCCTCGGCCTCGGCGAGGACGGACTCCTGCTCGGCGACGGCGGCGTTGACCCGACCGCGCGCCTGGCCGACGAGCTTGCCGGCCTCGGCCTTCTGCTCCTTCGGCACGCTGCGCATCGACGCGTTCATCCGCGCGAGCGTCGACTGCTCGCCCGTGTGCTCCGCCCTGGCCTGCTTCAGCTCGGCCACGGTCGTCGTCGCGCGGACCGCGGCGAGGGCCCGGTCGACCGCGTCGGCGACGGCCGCTTCGCTGATCTCGAGGTGTTCTGACACGAGGCCCAAGCCTACCGGCCCCCGGGATACCGCCGTCCTGCACTGGACGGACGGTGGAAGAGCAGGACGGGTCAGCGCGCTGTGGAGGAGGACGCCACCCGCTGCGCGAACGCCGACTCGTACAGGCAGACGGACGCGGCCGTCGCCAGGTTCATCGACTCGGCCCGACCGTAGATCGGGACCTTCACGGCCCGGTCGACGAGCGCCAGGTCCTCGGATGTGAGGCCCCGGGCCTCGTTGCCGAAGACCCACGCGGTCGGCCCGTCGAGCATGCCGTCGGCCCGGACGTCCGGCAGGTCGTCGCCGGAGACGTCGGCCGCGAGGACCGTGTACCCGAGGGCCTTCGCGCGTGTGACGGCGTCGGCGAGCGTCACGCCCACCGAGACCGGCACGTGGAACAGCGAACCCGTGGTGGACCGCACCACCTTCGGGTTGTAGGGGTCGACCGAACGACCGGTCAGCACGACCGCGTCAGCGCCCGCCGCGTCGGCGGCGCGGATGATCGTGCCGGCGTTCCCCGGGTCCCGGACCTGCTCGAGGATCGCGACCAGCCCGGGCAGCGTGCCGTCCGTGGCGGACGCGCCCTGCGCCTCCAGGCCGGGTCCGGCGTCCGGGAAGACGTCCTTCACCGACGTCGGGAACTGCTGGCACACCGCGACGACCCCCTGCGGCGTGACGGTGTCCGCCATCGTGTCGAGCACCTGCTCGGTGACGAACCACGTGTCGACCGGTGCGTCGTCGAGCCCGTACCGTGCGGCGGCGGTCGGCGTCACGTAGAGCTCGCGGAGCAGCTCCGGGCGGTACTCGATCGCCTCGCGCACGGCCTGCGGGCCCTCGAGCAGGAAGAGTCCGGTGTCGGCACGGACGTCCTTCTTGGCGAGTGCCGCGACGGCCTTGACGCGTCCGGACTTCGGGTTCTCGAGGAGATCGCTCACGCGTCAAGTGTCGCAGCATGCACGAAGCCCCCGCTCCGTGGACGGAACGGGGGCTTCGGGAGCTGGCGTGACTACGCGGCCTTGGGGGCCGAGGTGTCGGCCGGCAGGGCCTTCTTGGCGGTCTCGACGAGCGCCGCGAACGTCTCGGGGTTGTTCACCGCGAGGTCCGCGAGGATGCGACGGTCGACCTCGACGCCGGCCAGGGAGAGGCCCTGGATGAGGCGGTTGTAGGTCAGGCCGTTCGCACGCGACGCGGCGTTGATGCGCTGGATCCACAGGCGACGGAACTCGCCCTTCTTCGCGTGACGGTCACGGTACGCGTAGACGAGGGAGTGGGTGACCTGCTCCTTCGCCTTGCGGTACAGGCGCGAACGCTGGCCGCGGTAGCCCTCGGCGCGCTCGAGGATGACGCGACGCTTCTTGGCGGCGTTGACCGCTCTCTTGACACGTGCCATTGATCTGTTCCTTTACGTTCCGCCGGCTCAGTGGCCGAGAAGCTTCTTGACGTTCTTGGCGTCGGCCTTCGCGAGGACCTGGTCCTCGTTGAGGCGGGCCTTGCGCTTGGCGCTCTTGACCTCGAGGTTGTGACGCATACCGGCCTGCTGCTTCATGATCTTGCCGCTGCCGGTGACCTTGAAGCGCTTCTTCGACCCGGAGTGGGTCTTCTGCTTGGGCATCGTGGTGCCTTTCCGTGGGGTGGGTGGGGAGCCGCGTCGTCGCGGGGTGGTCCGGGGAGGACCTATTCGGCGGGAGCCTCGGCCGGCGCGGACTCGGTGGCCTCGTCGGCCTCCTTGCCCTTCGCCGCGTGCTCCGACGCACGACGCTCGGCCTTCTGCGCAGCACGCTTCGCGTTCTGCTCGCCCTTGACGTCGGACTTGTTCTTGAGGGGGGCGATGATCATCGTCATGTTGCGGCCGTCCTGGGTCGGACGCGACTCGACGACGCCGAACTCGGCGATCTCCTCGGCGAACTTCTGGAGGAGACGGACGCCCTGCTCCGGACGCGACTGCTCGCGCCCACGGAAGAGGATCATCGCCTTCACCTTGTCGCCGCCGAGGAGGAAGCCCTCGGCGCGCTTGCGCTTGGTCTCGTAGTCGTGCACGTCGATCTTCAGGCGGAACCGGACCTCCTTGAGGTCGGTGTTCACCTGGTTGCGGCGCGCTTCCTTGGCCTTCTGCGCTGCCTCGTACTTGAACTTGCCGTAGTCCATGATCTTGGCCACGGGCGGCTTCGAGTTCGGGGCGACCTCGACCAGATCCAGTTCGGCTTCCTGCGCGAGACGCAGAGCCATGGCGATCGGGACAACGCCGACCTGCTCACCCTGGGGGCCGACGAGTCGGACCTCGGGAACGCGGATTCGGTCGTTGGTGCGGGGATCGGTGATGCGGAGCTCCTTCAATCAAGTGGTGGCCGTCCGGCGCTGCTGCGCTGGACGACGGCACGAGAGAGGAGATCTGACGCACGGATCGGAACCCGTTCGGCAGCCGCCCGACACCGGCCCCGCGGGGCTGGCCTGCCGGGACGCGGTGCGGTCTGACGATCGCACTGCTGACCCGGCGGAGCGGTTGGGACCCGGTAGCCTGTGGTGCACGGCCGCGGGTGGGAGAGACTCCTCTTCTACGACGCCGTCCGGGGCTCGGTCCGACTCCTGTGGAGACGATCTGGGCACACGGGCAGCATCTGCCGCCGATGAGTCTAGCAGAGGAGCACCGTGCCCGACACCCCCGAGAACGACACCCCGCAGGTCACGCAGGACGAGACCGCAGCCGGCGGCGAGGCCCGCGACATCGCCGAGGTGCCCGCGGTCGAGCTCATCAACACCGTCGCCGTGCACCTGCTCAGCGCAGCCGCCGTGAAGGTGGGGCTCGCCGACGACCCGCAGGAGCAGACCGACCTCGACGAGGCGCGGAAGCTCATCACGGCCCTCGCCGGGCTCGTGACGGCAGCGGCCACCGAGATCGGCGACCACCACGCCCGTCCGCTCCGCGACGGACTGCGCTCGGTCCAGCTCGCGTTCCGCGAGGCGTCGAGCATCCCGGACGCGCCGGGCAAGGGGCCGGGCGAGAAGTACACGGGCCCCGTCAACTGACGACGACGGTCGTCGTCACCACGTGACGGACGGGAGGCGCGGTGTCGGCCGGCACCGCGCCTCCCGTCCGTCAGCGGGTCACGCCGGGGGTCGGAGGATCAGGCCGCGCCGTCCGCCGCCAGCCGCGCGACCGCAGCCAGCGGGATGCCGGCCCAGTCGGGCCGGTTCCGCGTCTCGTAGACCACCTCGTACACGGCCTTGTCGAGCTCGAACGCGTCGAGCAGTGCGCGGTGGTCGGTCAGGTCGTCACCGGTCCCCCGGCGGTACCCGTCGAGGAACGCCTGCCGTGCCGCCTGCGCCCAGGCACCCGCGTCGACGAACTCGGCGTCGTGCGCGAGCGCGCCGGCGACGTAGTCGAAGGACCGGAGCATCCCGGCGACGTCGCGGAGCGTCGAGTCGGGCAGCGACCGCTCGGCGAGCGGGCGGAGCGGCTCGCCCTCGAAGTCGAGGAACACCCACCCTCGGGGCTCGGGCGCGGCGAGCACCTGCCCGAGGTGCAGGTCACCGTGGATGCGCTGCAGGTCCGGCCAGTGCGACGCGGCGGCACGGTCGTACACGGCACGGATCGCGTCGACGTGCGGCTCGACGGTCGGGGCCTCGCGCACGGCGGCGTCGAGCCGGCCGCGCATCGTCGCGATCGCAGCGTCCCGTCGTGCATCGTCGGCGGGCTCGGTCGGCAGGGCGGTGGCGAGCGTGCGGTGCACCTCGGCGAGCGCCTCGCCGAGCGCGGCGGCCTGCTCGTCCCACGGGGTGCCGGTCCTGGCGTCGCGGAGGGCCACGCGCCAGGCGTCCTCGAGGCCGGGCAGGAACTCCTGGGCGAACGCGAGGTGTCCGGTGGCCGTGCCGTCGGGACGGCCGGGGTCGGGCCAGCTCGCCTGCTGGGCGCCGTACACGGTCGGCACGCGGGAGCTGCCCGCGGCGGAGAGTGCGAGCTGCGTGGTGACGTCGGGGTTGTCACCGTGGTGGAGCACCCGGAAGACCTTGGTGATGACCCGGTCACCGGACGCGGTGTCGCAGATGACGGAGGTGTTCGACTGCTCGCCGGACAGCACCCGGGACGCGGTGACCTCGCCGATCGGCCGGAGGCTCGAGGGGTCGGCGTCGATGCGCGCCGCGAGCTGCTGCACCCAGTCGGTGTCGGTGGTGGCGTCGACCGGGTCGACGGCTCCTCCGCCGGGGCCCGCGACGACCGGCACCTGGTAGAGGACGGGCCCGGTCGCGGCGTCGTCGAGGACCAACCGCGTGCCGTCGGTCTCGGCGATGGTGTGCAGCGCCGGGGTCCCACCCTTCGCGGCGTACCAGCGCTGGCGTGCGATCCAGCCCTCCAGCGTGCGGTCGTCGACGTGCTCGGGTGCCTCGGCGCTCATGCAGCGAACGGTACGCGCCGGTCCCGGGGCGCGCCCCGAGTCGTGGCGCACCGGTTGGCCCGCACCGGTTGGCCCGCACCGCTTTACAACGATGTACGGAGCGGCGAGCATGGACGCATGACCTCGCTCGACGGCACCGTCGCCGCCCTCCTGCCCCCGCTCCCTCGCGCCTCCGACCAGGACGGCTCGTACCCCCGACCGCAGATGCTGCGCGGCGCGTGGGCCGACCTCGACGGGACGTGGTCGTTCCGGAACACGGGCGACGACCCGACCTGGCGCTCCGGGTTCCCGGACGCCCGGGACATCACGGTGCCGTTCCCACCCGAGTCGCCGGCGTCGGGCATCGACGAGCCCGGGTTCCACCCCGTGGTCTGGTACGCCCGGACGATCACGCGCGCCGAGCTCGACGCCGCCGGGTACGGCGACGCGGCACCCCGGCTCCTGCTGCACTTCGGCGCCGTCGACCACCGCGCGCGGGTCTGGGTCGACGGGCAGTTCATCGGCGAGCACGAGGGCGGACACACCCCCTTCACGCTCGACGTGACCGAGGCGCTCGGCACCGAGCCGGACGCGACGCACACCCTGGTCGTCCGCGCCGAGGACGACCCCCACGACGTCACCCAGCCGCGCGGCAAGCAGGACTGGCACGAGCACCCGCACGCCATCTGGTACCGCCGCACGACCGGGATCTGGCAGACCGTCTGGCTCGAGGCCGTGCCGACCGCGTCGATCGGGGCCCTGCGCTGGACGAACGTCGACCACGCGACGGTGCGGCTGACCGTCCGGCTCGCCGGGGAGCGCCCCGCCGGCGCGCGGGTCCGCGTCGCGGCGCACTGGTCCGAGGGCGACGAGGACCTGGCGACCGTCGAGACGGTCGTGCCCGTGACCGCGCACGAGGTCGAGGTCGTCGTGCCCGTCGCCCGGCAGCAGAACGGTCAGGCCGAGGACGAGCTGGTGTGGTCCCCCGAGACCCCGCGCCTGGTCGACGCGGTCGTCACGCTGCTGCCGGCCGGGGGCGACGTGCCCCTGGACGCCGTGTCGTCGTACTTCGGCGTCCGCACCGTGGGCATCGACGGCGGCGCCTTCCTGCTGAACGGCCGCGCCTACGACGTCCGCAGTGTCCTCAACCAGGGCTACTGGCCGGAGTCGCACCTCGCAGCACCGTCACGGCAGGCCCTGCGCCGCGAGGTCGAGCTCATCAAGGAGCTCGGCTTCACCGCCGCGCGGAACCACCAGAAGATCGAGGACCCGCGGTTCCTGTACTGGGCGGACCGGCTGGGGCTGCTCGTCTGGGGCGAGGCACCCGGCGCGTACGCGTTCTCCCCGCTCGCCGTGCAGCGGCTCGTGCGGGAGTGGATGGACGCCGTCGAACGCGACGCCTCGCACCCGTCCATCGTCACCTGGGTGCCGGCGAACGAGAGCTGGGGCGTGCAGCACATCGCGACGGACCCGGCGCAGCAGGCCTACGCCCGATCACTCGCCGACGTCACCCGGGCGCTCGACCCCACCCGGCCGGTGGTCTCGAACGACGGCTGGGAGCACACGAACTCCGACATCGTCACCGTGCACGACTACGAGGGCGACGGTCCCCGGCTCGCCGCGACCTACACCGACGACGCCGCACGGACGGCACTGCTCGGTGGGCGCGGGCCCGCTGATCGTCGGATCCTGGTGGGCGGCGCGACGGACCAGGGGCAGCCGGTCATGCTGACGGAGTTCGGCGGCGTGGACTTCCAGCCCGGGGCGAAGCGCGAGGACGGGTGGGGCTACACCTCGGCCGTCGACGGCGACGACTGGGTGGCGCGGATCTCGGCGCTCTACGACGGCGTCCGGGCGAGTTCGTTCCTGGCCGGGTCGTGCTGGACGCAGCTGACGGACACGATGCAGGAGACGAACGGCCTGCTGAACGCCGACCGCACCCCGAAGGTCCCGATCGAGCGCATCCGCGCCGCGGTCACCGGGCGCTGAGGCCGCGCCCGGCACCGGCGACCCGCGGAACGCAACGTGGGCGGTCCTGCGCAGCGGTACACCGCTGCGAGGAACCGCCCACGTTGCGTCTTGCGGAGCGGGGAGGTCAGGACGCCAGGAAGCGCAGGACCGCCTCGTTCCACTCGTCCTTGTGCGAGGCGAGCACGCCGTGCGGGCCACCCTCGATGACGTGGGTCTGCGCGTTCGGGATGGCCGCCGCGGTGCGCTGACCGGACGCCTCGAACGGCACGATCCCGTCGGCGTCGCCGTGGATGACGAGCGTCGGGACGTCGACCTTCGTCAGGTCGTCGCGGAAGTCCGTCGTCGCGAACGCCGTGGTGCAGTCGAGCGTGCCCTTCGGCGAGGCGAGCTCGGCGATCGCCAGGTCGTAGGCGCGCTGGTCCTCGCTGACGAGCGGCTTCTTGAGCAGACCCGGCTCGCCGCCCGGCGTGTAGAACATGTCGACGAACTGGTGCAGGAACGCCGGACGGTCGCCCGTGATGCCGTTCGCGAACCAGTCGGCGAGGTCCTGGTCGACCGCGCCGTCCGCGTTGTCGTCCGACTTCCACAGGTACGGCGGCACCGCGCTGGCGAAGACGAGCTTCTTGATCTTCGCGGTGCCGTAGGTCGAGACGTAGCGCGCGAGCTCGCCGCCGCCCATCGAGAACCCGATGAGGGTGACGTTCGTCAGGTCGAGCTCGGTGATGAGCTTGTCGAGGTCCGCGGCGAACGTGTCGTAGTCGTAGCCGCCCCACGGCTGCGACGACTGCCCGAACCCGCGGCGGTCGTAGGCGATGACCCGGTGACCGGCCTCGACGAGTGCCGGGACCTGGCCCTCCCACGAGCGGCCGGACAGCGGCCAGCCGTGGATCAGGACGACCGGGTCGCCCGCGCCGAGGTCGTCGTAGTGGAGCTCGATGTCGTGGCCGTTCTCGGCGCCGACGGTGACGAAGGGCATGCTTCCTCCTGTTGGTGGTTTCCAGGGAACGTGCCCGATGCAACGCCCGTCGCCCGGACGGATCCTGGAGGTGCGGTGACCGGACAGCGGGCGGCGGCTGCGGAGATGGGAGACTCGGGCGGTGACCGACCTGGCGGAGACGACCCGTGCCTCCCGGCCGGGGCTGCCGTCCCGCGTCCGTCGTCTGCTCACGGTCGGCCTGGAGGGACGGCACGGCGGGTGGACCGCTCCGCTCGTCGTGTGGCTGGCTTCCCGCGTGGTCAGCACCGTCCTGCTGCTCACGGTCTGGCTGCTCGCCACCGCGCACGGGTGGCGGTTCGCGTCGGTCCGACGCGAGGGGACGTTCACGGCGTTCCTCGGGTCGTGGGACGCGTCGTTCTACCGGACCATCGCCGAGCACGGCTACCCGACGACGCTGCCCACCGACGCGGCGGGTCACGTGCTGCCGAACCCGTGGGCCTTCCTGCCGGTGTTCCCGGCGGTGGCACGGCTGGTCCAGCCACTGGTCGGCGGGTCCTTCTGGGCCGCCGGCGTGCTCGTCGCCACGCTCGCCGGGGCCGGCACGTGCATCGTGCTCTGGCGCCTGGTGCGCGCGGTGACCGACGAGCGGCGGGCGACCCGGGCGACGGCGCTCTTCGCGTTCGCGCCGACGGGGTTCCTGCTGCAGGTGGCGTACGCCGAGAGCACCTTCCTGCTGCTGCTCTTCGGCGCACTGCTCGCCCTGGTGCGCCGGCGGTACTGGCTCGTGCTGCCGCTCGGGTTGGTCGCGGCGTTCACGAAGCCGGGGGTGCTCGCGCTCGCGGTGGCCCTCGCGGTGCACCTGGTCGTGCGGGTCGTCCGGGAGCGCCGGGCGCTGCCGGTGCGGGACGCCGTGGCGATCGTCCTCGCGGGGCTCGGGGTCGCGGCGGCGGGGCTGGCGTGGCCCGTCGTGGCGACGGCGGCGACCGGACGGCCGGACGCGTACCTCGCGACCGAGCTGTCGTGGTGGGTCGGGTTCGTCGGCCGGCAGCACTTCGCGCCGCTCACGCCGTGGTTCACGATGGCCTCCACGTGGCTCGGCCCGCTCGGCGTCGTGCTCGTGGTCGTGGTCCTCGCCGGGGCGGTGTGGTCCTGGACCCGACCGGGCGTACGGGCGCTCGGCGTCGACGTCGTATCGTTCACCGCGGCGTACGCGCTGTACCTGGTGGCCGTGTTCCTGCCGCAGCAGAGCCTGCCGCGCCTGCTGATGCCGACGGCACCGCTGCTCGGGGCCGACGTGTTCACGGGAACGCGGCGACGGACGACCGTGTGGCTGGTCGTCGGGGTGTGCCTGCAGCCCGTCGCGATCGTGCTGCTCTGGTTCCTCGGGTACCCCTGAGCGTCGGCGCGGCGGCCGGGGCGGGGGCGCGGCGTCGCGTCGCGGCGGCCTGTCGGAACGCGGTGTCGGATGCCGCCGCACAACGGCGAGCACCTCGCGCCACGTGATCACGTGGCGCGAGGTGCTCCCGGTTGTGCGCACGACCGGCGCCGGCGCAACGCGATCGGCCGGCACGACCGGCGCCGGCGCGACGCGATCGGCCGGCATGACCGGCGCCGGCGCAACGCGATCGGCCCGCGGGACCGGCGCCGACCGGCGCCGACGGGGCGGCAGGGCGGGTGACCGCGCCGCGTCGCCGCTACGCGTCGAACGTGTGGAACCAGGCCGTGCCGCCGGGGTGCTGCACGGTGATCATCTCGTCCAGGTCGCGGTAGGGCCCGTCCTGGTTGTGGCTCGCCGACTTGATGCGGATCGTGCCGTCGGGCTCCGTGAACACCTCGGACACGATCGTCACGTGGTCGGGCGATCGGTTGTCGTTCCAGTCGTAGAACACGATGTCGCCGACCTTGACCTTGCTGCGCTCGTCGAGGGAGCGTCGCGTCAACCCGAAGGTCGCCGCGTTCGCCGTCATCCACGGGTCCATCGCCGGGCAGTACGTCCACGTGGCGCTGTGCTGCGCACCGCCGGACCGGCTGTACCAGTCGTCGCGCTGTTCCCACCCACGGGCGATCAGCGTCTGGCTGACGTAGTTCGCGCAGTCCCCGCCGATCGGGTTCATCGTGCCGTACTCGGCGAGGTTGTAGTCCGCCCAGTACCGCATCGCGTACTCGAGCTGCCGGTCGACGTCCGTCAGTGCCGCGTAGGCCACCGAGGTCGTCGCGACCGCGGTCGAGGCGTCCGGGACCGGCGCGGCCGTCGGGGTCGGCGTCGCGGTGGCCTGGTCCTGCGTGGCGCCGGCCTGCCCGTCGTTGGCGGCACTGCCGTTGCCGTCCGACGACCGGTTCGCCGACGGGCTCGGCTCGATCGCCGACGTGAAGAGCGCGACGTCAGCCGACCCCGCCGTGTACATCGCCTGGTGCGGCGCCGTGAAGGTCACGGTCGTCGCCGAGGCCTGCACGTCCCGCGCCGCGACCCCGCCGACCGTGACCCCCTGCACCGCGGCGAGGCCGGTCCCCGTGACCGTCACCGTGACACCACCGGCGAGCGGCACCTGCGCCGGCTCGACCGCGGTCGCCGCGGGGCGGGCGCTCGACGAGCCGGAGGACGACGGCCCGGGCGACGCGCCGCTCGGCCCGTCGGCGGCGCGGGTGGTCGCGCCCGACGACGCGTCGTCGGCGCGGGAGCAGGCCGCGACGGCGACCCCGATGCCGGCGACGCCGGCGAGCGACAGCAGGGAACGGCGCGTGAACGAGGCAGTCATGACCCGACCAGGGTAGGCGACGGTACGGCAGGATCGCTGGCAGCACACCATCCACCGGAAGGATCGACCCGCACATGCCCGAGAGCCACGACTTCTTCGTCGCCGCCGACCCCGAGTCCACCCGCACGATCGTCCGTGACGCCCTCGTCCGCGAGGGCTACACGATCACCGACGGCGACCAGGGCACGCTGCTGGGGACCCGCGGCAGCCTGGGCCTCACCCTGCTCGTCGGCGGTCTCCTGAACGACCGGACGTTCCACACCCGGCTCGACGTGCAGCTGATGGTCGCGCCCGACGGCCGGAGCGTCGCACGACTGCTCCGCGGCTCGGGCCGGTCCGCGGTCAAGGGCGGCGCGCTCGGCGTGGCCCGCGGCAACCGGGCGTTCGAGCAGGCCGCGAACGCGATCCACACGTCGCTCGCGCAGGCCGGCGTCCTGACGGACAGCGTGCCGAGCTGAGCGTCAGGTGCAGGAGACGTCGCGGTCGATCGTCCCCGAGCCGTAGGCCGCCTCGATCTGCACCATCGCGATCTTCCCGCCGGACAGGGGGGTGCTCGAGCACGCCTGGCGAGCCTTCGTGATGGTGCTCCGGCCGAGCGCGATCCAGTTCGACCGGCCGTACAGGATGCTGTCCTTGCCGACCGACCCGGCGATGGTCTTCCACTGGGACGGCGTGGAGTAGATCCCGATCGTCCGGACGCCGCCCGCCTTCAGCCCGGCGATCATGCCCTCGAGCGCTGCCCGGTTCTGCGAGGTCGCGGACTGGTGCGACAGGCCTTCCTCGACGTCGATCCACCACCGGTACGCCGCCGGGCGATCGATGCCCCGGATCGTGACGTCGTCGTAGCCGCGCGCGTACCCGTACATGAACGAGCACGCGAGGGTGAGCTGCGGCTTGCCGCCCTTCGTGCCACAGTTCCCGAAGCGGTTGGTGGGCGTCGTGCCCTGGTACGAGTTCGACTTCGGCCACACGGACGCCTGCAGCCCCGGGTTGGCGAACAGCACGTAGAGCTGCGTCTTCGGCTGCGTGGAACCCCCGACCGACGATGCTGCCCAGGCGAGCTGCTCGTCGAGGCACGGGTTCGTGGTGTTCCCGAGCGACCCGTTGACCCCGACGATCGCGAACGCCTGTCCGGTCGGCACCCGGCTGCCGCACTGCGGCCAGGAGACGTCCACTCCGGTCGGGCTCACCGCTGCGGAGGCGGTCGAGGTCGGACCCGCGAACGCGAGCGCTGCGGCGGCGACGACGACGGTCGCGACGGCCGTGAACAGACGGCTGGTACGGATGATGACTCCCCCTGGTGAGACCCGGCGCTGGTCCCGCGCCCGGTGCGGACGGTCGGCAGTCTAGGTGGCGCGGGCGCGCGGCAACAGCCCCGGGACCCGGCTGTGGACCGTGCGACACAGTGTGCGGGCCGCAGCACGGGAGAACGACGAAGGGCCACCCGATCGGGTGGCCCTTCGCTGCTGCTTGGTGGAGCTAAGGGGATTCGAACCCCTGACCTTCTCATTGCGAACGAGACGCGCTACCAACTGCGCCATAGCCCCAAGTGCTCGACCACACTAGCACCACCGGGAGCGCGAACCGAAATCGGCCCGCCACGTCCGGGCGCGCCGCGCACGGACGGTGTCAGACCGCGCGGCGCCGACGCATGACGGCGTCGAGGTCGGTCTGCCGGTACGCCTCGTCGTCGATGACCCCCATGCCGGCCCAGCGGCTCGGCGTCGCCGACTGCTCGGGCTCGGCGGCGACGGCGGGCTCGGCGGTAGGCGATCCGGCGGCAGGCGATCCGGCGGGGCGGGACGGCGCCGCCTCCCCGGCCGGGGCACGGAGCCCGAGTCGCTCCGCCAGACGGCCCTGGTCGTGGGCGGAGAGCGACGCAGCGGCCTCCTCGACGTCGGACCGCATCCGGGACACCCGCGCGAGCGTCGGGTCGGTCTCCCCCGCCCGGATGGCAGCCGCCTCGGCCTCGGCCTCGGCCTTCGCCTCGGCCACGCGCTCGCGCAGCCGGGCAGCGAGCTCGGCGGACGACTCCGGCGACGGCGCGGGCGCCGCGGGGCGCTCGACGTACAGGGGCTTCGGCACGCTGGCCGGCGTCCAGCTCCGGTCGCGCGTCGGCTCGGCGGGCTGCTCGGTGGACAGCGGCGGTGCCGGGTCCGTCCACGCGGTCGACGGCCGGGAGGCACGGGTCACCGCCGCAGCGCCCGCCGCGGCACGCGCCTTCCGCGCCTGGGCGACCTGGTGCAGCTGCGCCAGGACCGCCGCGGACCCACCGGCGGCGACGAGCCCGGCGACACCGACGAGCCAGGCGCCCGGGGCCGCGACGAAGACGACCGCCGCGACGAGGACACCGAGCGCGCCGAAGAGGGTCGCACCGAGCCGGGAGCGGCGCATCCGCATGGCCGTGAGTGCGGGGACGGACGACACCCGCTCGAGCTGGGGCTGCTGCTCCGCGAGGCGCCGGGTGATCTCACGCTGCCGCGCGGCCTCGTGCGCTCGGACGATGGCGGCCCGCTTCGCTTCTTCCGACCGGGCGACGCGCTGCGCCTCGGCCAGGGACTTCGCGTTCATCTCGACCCGGACCTCGTCGGGGAGCTCGGCGGTCTGCGCGAGGATGCGCAGCGTCTGCTGCAGCCGGATCGCGTTCCGCTCGGTCGCGAGGTACTGCCGACGAGCCGCCCACGACGGCATGAGGTAGACGACCCAGAGCACGGCCGCGATGAGCAGGACGATGCCGCCGCCCCAGGAGCCGATACCTGCCATGGGGACACGGTAGGGGTGCGCGTTCCCCGGACCGCCCATTGCCGGACGCGTGTTGCGCGAGTCGCGACCGAATCCGTGGGACGCGGGTCGCGCCTCCAGGCCGACGTGACAGGACGACGGGACGACCGTCAGATGCGCGGTCGGGTGTCGAGCGGGGTCGCCGCCTCCTCACGGGCGGAGGCCGGGACGCTGCCCGCCCCGTGCGGGACGCGACCGGCGACCCAGCGGTCGAGGACTCCCTCGCGCACCTCTTCCGCGACGAGGGCGAAGCAGAAGTGGTCGCGCCAGTCGCCGTTGATGTGGATGTACCGGCGGCGCAGGCCCTCGAACCGGAAGCCGAGCTTCTCGACGACCCGCAGGCTCGGCGCGTTCTCCGGACGGATGCAGATCTCGATGCGGTGGATGCCGACGACCCGGAAGCAGTGGTCGACCGCCATCGCGACCGCGATCGGCGTGACGTTGTGCCCGGCCGCCCCCTCGACGACCCAGTAGCCGATGGACGCACTGGCGAGCGAGCCGTAGGTGATGCCGGACACGTTGAGCTGGCCGACGAAGCGACCGTCGAGCTCCATCGCGAACGGCAGACCGAGCCCGGCGCGGGCGTTGGCCTGCAGTGCCCGGATGCTGCCGCGGACGTCGGTGGAGACGTGTCCGGAGGGGTTGGTGGCCTCCCACGTCCGCAGCCACGAGCGGTTCGTGGCGAGGGCGACGTCGAGGTCACGGGTGTCGCGGAGCCGGAGGGGCCGGATCGTGACCCGCCCGTGGGACAGGGTCGGGATCGTCGTCATCGCTGTGGTTCCTCCGGTGCCCGGCGCTCGACCGGGTGGACGCACGAACGGGCCCGGGGCGGACCCCGGACCCGTTCGTGACGGGGTGGCTACTCTCCCGCGTTGAAGTCCTTCAGCCAGGCCTTGAGGTCGGGGCCGAGGTCGTCGCGGTCCGAGGCGAGCTGCACGATCGCCTTGATGTAGTCCAGCTTGTCACCGGTGTCGTACCGGCGTCCACGGAACACGACGCCGTACACGCCGCCGGTCCACTCCTCGGCGCCCGCCATCTTCATGAGCGCGTCGGTGAGCTGGATCTCGCCACCCTTGCCCGGCTCCTGCTTCTCGAGGACGTCGAAGACCTCGGGGCGGATGACGTAGCGACCGATGATGGCCAGGTTCGACGGGGCTTCGCCCTGCGGGGGCTTCTCGACCAGGCCGGTGATCTTCACGACGTCGTCGGTGTCGGTCTCCTCGACCGTGGCGATGCCGTACATGTGGGTCTGCGACTCGGGGACCTCGAGCAGGGCGACGACCGTGGCGTTCTTCTCGCCCTGGACCTCGATCATGCGCTTGAGCAGCGGGTCGCGGGCGTCGATGATGTCGTCGCCGAGCAGCACGGCGAACGGCTCACGGCCGACGTGCATCTTCGCGCGGAGCACGGCGTGGCCGAGGCCGAGCGGGTCGCCCTGGCGGACGTAGTGCATGTCGGCGAGGTCGGTCGACTGGTTGACCTTCTGCAGCTTCTCGTGGTCGCCCTTCTTCTTGAGGGTCTCCTCGAGCTCGGCCACGTGGTCGAAGTGGTTCTCGAGCGCGTTCTTGTTGCGCCCGGTGATCATGAGCACGTCGGTCAGCCCGGCGCCCACGGCCTCCTCGACCACGTACTGGATCGCCGGCTTGTCGACGACCGGGAGCATCTCCTTCGGCATCGCCTTGGTCGCGGGGAGGAAGCGCGTGCCCAGGCCTGCGGCCGGGATCACCGCCTTCGAAATCTGGAAGCCCATGTCAGCGAACGTACCGGACGCCCACTGGGTCCGGGCATGGGCACTTCGGGGGACACGGCATCCCGCGCCCCACGGCGGGAAGCCGCAAACCCGCGCTCGGTAGACTCCCCGCCATGACCGCCGACCTCGGGAACGAGAAGCGCGCCCTGCGAGCCGAGCTCCGGCAGCGGCGGCGCACCCGGACCACGACGGAGCGCGACACCGACACGACCGCCCTGACGTCGACGCTGCAGCGCTTCGTGGAAGAACGGCAGCTGCGCTCGCTCGCGCTCTACCTGTCGGCGCCCGACGAGCCGGACGTCCGACCCTTCCTGCGCTGGGCGCAGGAGCACGGCGTCCGGGTGCTGCTCCCGATCACCCGCGAGGACGGCCTGCTCGACTGGGCGGTCGACGACGGGGTCTCCGAACACGAGGGCCTGCACGGCATGCCCGAGGTCGTCGGTGAGGTGCTCTCCCCGCTCGCGCTCGGGGACGTCGACGCGATCCTCACCCCGGCGGCGGCGGTCGGGCACGACGGATGCCGGATGGGCTGGGGCCGCGGCTACTACGACAAGACCCTCGGGTCGATGGCGAACCGGCCGCCCGTCTATGCTGTGATCTTCGACGCGGAGTACCTCGACGAGGTCCCGCGCGAGGCCCACGACGAACCCGTCGACGGCATCATCACGCCGTCGCGCATCATCACCTTCCGGAGCTAGGGTGCCCACCTACTCGTACCGCTGCACCGAGTGCGACAACGCCTTCGACGTCAAGCAGTCGTTCTCCGACGCCACCCTGACCGAGTGCCCCGTCTGCGGCGGTGCGCTGCGCAAGGTGTTCTCGCCGGTCGGCGTCACCTTCAACGGCGGCGGCTTCTACCGCACCGACTCGCGGTCGACGCCGAAGGCCGAGGGGTCGTCGGGGTCGTCCTCGTCGTCGTCGAGCACGCCGGCGAAGGCGGAGCCGAAGAAGACCGAGTCGAAGCCGGCCGCGCCCAGCGCCTCCTGACGAGGGCTCGTCTCCGTCGGTACGGTGGGGTCTCCTCGACACGGAAGGAGGCTCACGTGAAGGGCTTCAAGGAGTTCCTGCTCCGCGGGAACGTCATCGACCTGGCCGTCGCGGTCGTCATCGGTGCGGCGTTCACCGCGATCGTCACCGCGATCGTGAACTCGCTCATCAACCCCCTGATCGGCGCGGTCTTCAACGCGTCGAGCCTGGACAAGGCACTCGTCGTGTCGATCCCCACCGTCTCCGGGGACTCGGCGGACATCCTGTTCGGCGCGATCATCGGCGCGGTCCTGAACTTCGTCATCGTCGCGGCGGTGGTGTACTTCGCCCTGGTCGTCCCGGTCAACCGGCTCAAGAAGCTCGCCTTCGAGCGGGTGAAGAACGACGAGCAGCAGACGCCGCAGGACGTCCCGCCGACCGACGTCGAGGTGCTGCTCGAGATCCGCGACCTGCTCCGCACGCAGAACGGCGACGCGGTGGCGTCGGGCGGCGGTGCGCACGTCGCCCCGTCGACCGCTCCCGAGGGACCGGGGATCAGCGGCTCGACGAAGCTCTAGCCGCGGGCGTCCCGAACCACGGAACCGACGTCGAACCAGCCTCCGGGGTCGGTTCGACGTCGGTTTCCTGGTTCGACGGGGCAGGACGGCGCGGGCCGGACGGCGCGGGCAGGACGGCGCGGGCCGGACGCCCGCGCCGCGCGCGTCCGCGTCAGGCGGTGCGGGCCGTCGCGCGGTGCTTCGCGGCGAGGGCCCGGGCGTACTGCACACCGGCGACGACGTGGCCGATCGTGCCCGCCCAGACGAAGACGAGCGCGAGCACCCGGATCCAGTCGTGCTGCGATGCCCACGACGTCGACGAGAACAGCAGCAGCGGCAGACCGACGAAGAGCAGCGCGGATCGGATCTTGCCGGTCCACGTGACGTCGAGGTCCGGGTCGCCGCGGAACCACAGGCCGGACAGCAGCGCGAGCACCGCGTCCACGAGGACGATGATCGCGACGCTCGGCCACGGCAGCAGGCCGACGAGCACGAGCGACAGCACGATGGCGATGATCGCCAGGCGGTCGGCGATCGGGTCGAGCGCCTTGCCGAGCTTCGAGCCCTGGTCGAACCGACGCGCGATGAAGCCGTCCGCCCAGTCGCTGACACCGAGGACGACGAGCGTGACGAGCGCCCAGCCGGGGTGGCCGGCCACGACGAAGCCGATGAACACCGGGATGAGCAGGAAGCGCACCAGCGTGATCAGGTTCGGCCACGTCTGCCAGTCGGGTCGCCGTCGCGCGGTGTCAGTCATCGACCCCAGGCTACCCGTCACCAGTGTGGGGGCACGTCGCGCAGCAGCTGGGCGTCGTTCTCCCCGTCGCGGTGGCGGGCCGGTTCCGGCGGCGCGGCCGGGTCGTAGCCCGGGACCGGCGCGGTGGTGACGCGCCTGGTGCGGCGGGGCGAGCCTCCCGGCCGGTCGGTCGTGTCGGTGCCGGTTCCGCCACCGTCATCTGCGGAACGGACGGGAGGCTCGGCATCCGTCACGTCGTCGGCCCGCGTCCACGAGCCCACCAGCTGGTCCGTCCCCGCCGTCACCGGACCGGCCGCGCGGGACGCGCGCCGGGACCCGCTCACCGGCGAGCGGGGCCCGGAGCGGGCACGCGGGGATGCGTCTCCGACCGGGTCATCGGCGTGCGGGGATCGGAGGGATCGAGATCTCCTGGGTCGCTCCGCGGTCGACGCCGAGCACCGACGCCACGGTGTCCGCGACGCGGTCCGGGTCGGAGAACAGCTGGAACGCGTGCACCCGCACGTAGTGCCACCCGAGTCGGCGGAGCACCTCGGGACGGAGCCGCAGCGACTCGCGGAGCGAACCCCGGACGAGCGACGCGTCGGTCTCGATCGTGACGCAGACGCCGCCGTGCGCCGCCACCAGGCCGAGCTTGCCCCGGTGGCCGAGCGCGACGGGGATGCCGCGCATCTCGAGTCGTCGGGCGAGGTCGACGAGCAGCGGGTCGGAGTCGTCGGGCACGTACTCGGCGGCGGTGCGCGCGCGGACCTCGGCGAGGATCTCGGCCAGCGCGACGGTGCCGTGGCCCATCCGCTCGGCCTCGATGTCCGACGGCTGGAAGCACGTGACGATGACCATCGACCGGCGCGCGCGGGTCATCGCGACGGCGAGCAGACGCTCCCCGCCGGGCTTGCCGAGCGGACCGAAGTCGCGCAGCACGCGGCCGTGCGGGGTCCGGCCGTACCCGATCGAGAACACGACACGGTCGCGGCTCTGCGCCACGGACTGCTCGAGCGTCGCGACGATGAACGGCTCGGCGCGGTCGCCGATGACGAACTCGGTGAGGTCCTTGTGGCCCTGCGCCGCGGTCAGGACGGCCTGCTCGACGCGCACCGCGTGCTTCGCCGACGCCGTGATCACCATGAGCGACTCTGTCGGGCGTGTGCGGGCGTGCTCGGTGACGAGCCGGACCACGCGGTCCACCTCGGCGTCGACGCTCTCGACCGCCCCGGACTCGGGGTCCGGCACGGCCTTGCCGTCGCTGACGTAGTCGATCGCGATGGAGCCGTGGCCGAGGAACGAACCGGCCCACGGCAGCGACTCGATGCGGCCGCCGTAGAAGCGGCGGTTGACGAGCTCGGCGAGGTCCTCGCCGCCGGCGCGGTACGACCGCGTGAGCGACAGGGTCGGCAGGAGCGTCGACAGCTTCGCGAGCGCGGAGTCGGCGTGCAGGGCGTCGAGCGTGCCCTCGTCCACCTGCAGTGCCCGGTGGTCGGGGTCGACCGCGATCCGGAACGGCGACGGGGTCTGCGTCACCGGGTCGCCGAACACGACGGTCTGGCGAGCGCGACGGACGGCGCCGACGGTCTCGGCGATGGTGACGGCACCGGCGTCGACGAGGATCACCGTGTCGAACGGCATCGTGTCGGCGATCTCGGGGACCTCGTACGGCGAGGCGAGCCAGACCGGCGCGATCGACCGGGACAGGTGCGGCGCGGAGTCCTGCAGCAGGCGCGAGGTGATCGCGCCCTCCTTGAGCTGCGTCTTCAGCGACGTCGCCTCGTCCGGCCAGTCGACCAGTCCGACCTTCCAGTTCTCGGCGAGCTGCCACGCCAGGCCCTGGGAGACCCCGGCCGCGTGGGCGTCGTCGACGAGCCGGAAGTCGGCCTCGACCCGGTCGAGCATGTCGGTGTTGCCGCCGAGCAGCGCCCGGTCGGACTCGAGCATCGTCTCGAGCGCGGACTGCCACCAGGCGAGCTCGAGCTCGGCCGGCACCTGGGTGTCCGGCACGTGGCGGTGTGCCAGGTCGGTGATGAGCGGCTCGAGCTGCAGGTCGCGCAGGGTCTGCATGAGCTCGGTGCGCTCCTGCAGGTTGTGCAGGACGTCGGACTCCTCGGCCAGGCGGGCGACCGTCGGGACGAGCTCGTCGATCGGCAGGTTCGCGAGCTGGCGGTCCCGCTCGGTCCGGCCGAGGGGCTCGTCGAGTCGGGCGAGGTCCTGCACGACGTTCGAGAAGAGCACCTGCACGTCCCCGATGCCCGTGGGCACCTCGGGGTTCACGCCGGCCGCGACGTAGCGCTGCCAGAGCACGCGCTGCTGCTGCACGCGGGTCAGCGCCTCGTGCAGGTCGGACACGTGCACGCCCGGTCGGACGTACTCACGCGCGAGCTTCTTCAGCCGACGACGGTTCGTCGACGACATCGGGGCGCCCTCGCCACGAGGGGCCGTCGCGGCGACGAGCTCCGAGACCGACCGGTCGAAGACGACGGGCAGGAAGCGGTCGAGGGTGTCCCGGATCTCGGTGAGCAGGCGGAGGTAGATGCCGAGCTCGTTGATCGTCGTGAACTGCCGCATGTGGGTCGACGCCACGAGGTCGTGCGCACGGCGCAGCAGCGTCGGCAGGCCGTCGGCGTCGAGGTCCTTCGCGGTCTTGTGCGCCCGCTGCGCGCCGTCGCTCGAACCGAACTTGGCGCCGTACCAGGGCGAGTCGTCCGGGCCGTAGCGGAACTCGCCGAGGTTGGCCGCGCTGACCATGGTCTCGGCGACGCGCGAACGGCCCTCGACCATGCTCGTCACGGACCGCTTCGACAGTCGGGCGGTCGTCGACGGCGGCACCGGCAGGAGCGACAGCCGGGACAGCTCGACCAGGCAGTCGAGCACCGAGACGCCGAAGTCCGGGTCGACGCGGGTCAGCGAGCCGCGGTAGTCGGTGAGGACCTTGCGGAGCCGGACCAGGGCGTCGTCGACCTCGCGGAGGTTCGGACGCGCGGCCTTCTCGTTGCGCGCGATGCCCCGGACGACGTCACGGCGCAGGGTGCCCGGCGTGACGGCGACGCCCGGCAGCTGGACCTCGGCGAAGCGTGCGGCGATGCCCCGCAGGGTCGCCCGCCGCGGGCTCACGACGAGGACGCGCTTGTTCGCCGCGACGAGGCCGCCGAGCGCGTTGACGATCGTCTGCGTCCCGCCGGTGCCCGGCAGGGTCTTCACGACGATCGAGTTGCCCGCCGTTATCTGCGCGATCACGTTCTCCTGCTCGTCGTCGGCGTCGAGCAGCAGCGTGTCGGTCTCCGGGCTGCGCTCGTCCGACGGGGTCTGCTCGACCGGGTGGTAGGACTGCTCGACCTGCCACTTCGCGCTCGGGTTGCCGGCGAGCGCGTCGAGCACCGGGTGGGACAGGTCGCCGGTGTCCTCGACCATGCCGCTGGCGACCTCGGCGAAGGTCGAGACGACCAGGCGCGCGTGCACCGAGAAGCCGGGGATGTGCGCGGTCAGCCCGCGGAGCCGGTCGATGACGGGGTTCGGGGTGAACGAACCGTCCTGCTGCGCGAGCGCGACGAAGGACTGGGCGTCGAGGATGACGCCGTACTGCTCGTGCAGCGCGTCGGCCAGCCCGGGGTTGAGCACCGGCTCGCCGAGCAGGCGCACCTCGAAGTCACGGCCGTGCCGACGGATCGCGAGCGGGCGGAGGAGCACCGGGCCGCGGAAGTGCTCGTCGCCGTGCTGCCAGTCGGCCATGCCGATGCCGAGCTTCACGGCGTCGATCCCGCGCACGGTCGCGAGCTCGGTGCCCTTCGCCTCGACCTGGGCGGCGGCGACACGCGCGGCGCGCAGGGCGACCTCGTCGCGGATCAGGCTCGAGAGCAGCGTCGTCTTGCCGGTGATGAACTGCGCGAGTCCGCCGGGGTGCGTGGTGGACAGCTCGATCCGGGCACGCGGGTGGTCGCTGAAGTGCGTGAGGGGGCTCGTCCCGCCGACACCGGTCAGCTGCGTCCGCCAGGCGTCCCACGTGGGCTCGGCGGCGTTGCCGGCCTGGAGGCGCGGGTCGCCCAGGCTGATCGCCTGCGGGCTCGTGAGCTGCAGTTCCGGCCGCAGCGTGCGGTCCGGCTCGTCGCTCCGGTCGCCCTCCCGCTGCTCGCGCCCGTCCTCGGGCGCGTCGGCGCCCTGGACGGGGACGTCGTCATCCGCGTCGTCCGCGCCGTCGGTCACCCTGTCTCGCCACACATCCGACACTGTAGGCGGAAGCGGGCGGCCTCCCTGGCAATGACCCGACGTTTCCGGCTTTCCGTGCGGGCCCGGTACGGGGTCCGACGGGCCGGTGTGGTAGCAACGTGGCATGGCCATCGACGACCGCACCGCCCCGTCCGCCCCCGCACCCTCGTCGGCCCGGCCGGACCGGCGTCGGTCGGTCCCCGCCGAGATCTCCCGGTCGTGGCTCCTCGTGCCCGGCACCGCCGCCGACCGGTTCGAGCGGGCACAGCGGTCGCGCGCCGACCAGATCATCCTCGACGTCGAGGACGCCGTCGACCCCGCCGCGAAGCCGGGTGCCCGCACGACCGTGGCCTCGTGGCTCGCGGGCGGCGGTGAGGCCTGGGTCCGGATCAACGACGTCACGACGGACTTCTGGGCGGACGACGTCGAGGAGCTCCGCGGCCTCCCGGGCCTGCAGGGCGTGATGCTCGCGAAGACCGAGTCCCCCGCGCAGGTCACCGACACGTGGCACCGGCTCGGCGGCCACACCCCGGTGATCGCCCTGGTCGAGTCGGCGCTCGGCATCGAGGAGGCGACGTCGATCGCGAAGGCACAGGGCGCCTTCCGCCTGGCCTTCGGCTCGGGTGACTACCGCCGCGACACCGGCACCTCGGCCGACACGCTCGCCATGGCCTACCCGCGCTCCCGGCTCGTCGTCGCCTCGCGCGTGGGCGACCTGCCGGGTCCGATCGACGGCCCGACGGTCGGCTCGGCGCACGCGATCCTCCGCGAGCAGTCCCAGGTGGCGGTGTCGCTCGGCCTGACCGGCAAGCTCTGCCTGGACACCGAGCAGCTGCCGGTCATCAACGAGGTCATCTCCCCCACGCCGACCGACGTCGCCTGGGCGCAGGACTTCCTCGACGACTTCGACGCCCGCGGGCAGGTCATCCGCGACGGCTCCGACCTGCCGCGACTCGGCCGCGCGCAGAAGATCCAGCGGCTCGCCCGGGCGTTCGGCGTCGAGGCACGGTAGACCGGTCGCATGACCTGGTCGCACCCGTCCGGCGGTCCGCCGCAGTCCTCACCCTCGGGTCCGTCCCAGTCCGGCCCGGGCAGCACCGAACGCGCCGCGTGGGCGCGTGGCGGCACGACGCTGTTCCCCGCGGGCCGGGTCGCCGACCGGGTGTCGACCGTCCTCCTGCTCGCAGCCGGTGCCCTCCTGACGCTCCTCACCCTGGTGGTCGGGATCATCGCGGTCGTCTCGGCCACCGCGGGCTGCGACGCGGCCACGGGGTGCTCGCCGGGCCGCTTCCTCGGCGGCGCCGCGATCGCGGTCGGCGGGTCCTTCGTCATCGGGGTCGCGACGGTCGTGCTCGCGGTCGGCGCCTGGGTGCGTCGTCGTTCGTCGTGGTGGATCGCCGCGCTCGGGTTCGTCCTGGCGATCGTGGTCGTCACCGGGGGCGGGGTCGTGTTCGCGCAGGCGACCGACCCGGCGACGGGGGCCGGCCAGGTGACCGCACTGCAGCTCCCCTAGCGCGGCGTCCGCCGGACGGGAGGCGCGTGGCGGGGCCGCCACGGGCCTCCCGTCCGGCGGTCCCGTCGGCCTGTCCCGTCCGCGCACGCTGGGCGTCGCCCCGGTCGACCGGCGCAAGCTGGGCGCATGAAGCAACGAGTCATCGGAGACGTGTCGGTCAGCGCGATCGGACTGGGCGGGATGCCCATGTCGATCGAGGGGCGGCCCGACGAGCGACAGGCGATCGCGACCATCCACGCCGCCCTCGAGGCGGGCGTCACCCTCATCGACACCGCGGACGCCTACCACCAGGCGGCCAAGGACGAGGTCGGGCACAACGAGGAGCTCATCGCGAAGGCGATCCGCGAGTTCCACGGCGACACCGACGCGGTGCTCGTCGCCACGAAGGGCGGCCACCTGCGGCCGGAACCGGGCGCGTGGGCGCAGGACGGCCGACCGGAGTACCTCAAGGAGGCCGCGAAGGCCTCGGCGAAGCGCCTCGGTGTCGACGCCGTCGGCCTGTACCAGTTCCACCGGCCGGACCCGTCGGTGCCCTACGCGGACTCGATCGGGGCACTCGCGGAGCTCCTCGACGAGGGCGTCATCCGCATGGCGGGCATCTCGAACGCCGACCCCGACCAGATCCGTGAGGCGAACGAGGTCCTGGGCGGCCGCCTCGTCTCGGTGCAGAACCAGTTCTCACCGGCGTTCCGGTCGAGCGAGCCGGAGCTCGAGCTGTGCGACGAGCTCGGCATCGCGTTCCTGCCGTGGAGCCCCCTCGGCGGTATCGCGAAGGCCGCCGACCTGGGGACCGCGTACGAGGACTTCGCCGTCATCGCCCGCGAGCGCGACGTGTCGCCGCAGGTCGTGGCGCTGGCGTGGGAGCTGCAGAAGAGCGACGTGGTGATCCCGATCCCGGGTGCGTCGCGGCCGCAGTCGATCCTGGACTCGGTCGTCGCGGCGACGGTGAAGCTCCGCGACGAGGACGTCGCCCGGCTCGACGCTGCTCGACCGGCGGCCTGACGGGCCGGAGCACCCGCACGACGACGCCCCGTCCACCGATCGGTGGACGGGGCGTCGTCGTGCTGCGGCGGTCAGGACGAGCAGGCCTGCTGAAAGTCGGTCCCCGCGTCCTGGACCTTCTGCGTGGTGTCCGAGAACGCCGACAGGTCCGCCGACTGCGGGTCCGCCGTGATCGCCTTGATCTGCGTCAGCATGTCGGTGTACGCCGACCGGAACGCCTCGGCCTTCGGCTTGACGTCGGCGTTCTGCACCGCGTCGACGCCGTCGGACAGCGACTGGTCGAACTCCTCGAGCTTCGCGACGGCTGCCTGTGGGTCCGACTGCAGCTCGGTGACCTGCGACTGCAGGCCCTTCGCGGCGTCCTCGACCTTCGACTGGAACGCGTTGCACGCCTCGGCCTTGCTCTGGGAAGCGGCCTGCGGCGCCGCGGAGCTCGGGGCCGAGGAGGCTGCCGAGGACGACGAACCGGAGCCCTCGGCGCCGCCGTTCCCGGAGCCCCCGTTCGAGCAGCCGGCGAGCAGTGCGACGGCGAGTGCCGCGGTCGCGACGGCGATGGTCTTCCTGGACATGGACGTCCCCCCTGGTCGTGCCCGCGCGACGGAGCGGCGCGGATCGGCACCGACGGTACACGGCGTCCGTCGGGCCTGCCGTGCCACGAGCCGTGCCGGTCTGCCCTGCCGCGGGGCGTACGGTCGAGGGCATGCAGGCGATCACGGCACACGACGGCGGACTCCGACTCGACGAGCACCCGGACCCGGTCGCCGGGCCGGGCGAGGTCCTCGTCGAGGTGGCAGCGGCCGGGGTCAACAACGCCGACCTGCAGCAGGTCGCGGGCAACTACCCGCCGCCGCCCGGCGCGTCCGATGTGCTGGGCCTCGAGGTCTCCGGGACGGTCCGCGCGCTCGGCGACGGCGTGGACGGGTTCGCGGTCGGTGACCGGGTGTGCGCGCTGCTGTCGGGTGGCGGCTACGCGACCCTCGTGGCCGTGCCCGCGGCCCAGGTGCTGCCGGTGCCCGACGGCGTGGACCTGGTCGAGGCCGCGGGACTGCCCGAGGCCGCGTGCACGGTGTACTCGAACGTGGGGATGATCGCGGGGCTCCGGCCCGGGCAGACCCTGCTGGTGCACGGCGGCACGGGCGGCATGGGATCGCACGCGGTCGTGTGGGCGAAGGCGCTCGGTGCCCGGGTGATCGCGACGAGCGGCGGGGAGCGGAAGGTGCGTGCTTCGAGGGAGCTCGGCGCCGATCTCGTGGTGGACCACCGCACCGAGGACTTCGTCGAGCGCGCCCGCGACTTCACCGACGGCCGCGGGGTCGACGTCGTGCTGGACGTCGTCGGGGCGGACTACCTCGCGAAGCACCTCGACGTGCTCGCCCCGAACGGGCACATCGCCGTGATCGCGGCGGGCAGCGGGCAGAAGGGCGAGCTCGACTTCGGCGCGATGATGCGGAAGCGTGCGACCATCAGCGCGACGACGCTCCGAGCCCGGCCGCTCGACGAGAAGGCCGCCATCGTCGCCGCCGTCCGCGAGCACGTCTGGCCGCTCGTCGCCGACGGCAGCGTCCGACCGATCGTCGACTCGGTGGTCCCGCTCGCCGAGGCAGCGGAGGCACACCGCCGGGTCCGCGACGGCGAGGTCATCGGCAAGGTGCTGCTCGCCGTGTGACCCGCGTCAGGCGTGGACGCGGGACAGGAACTCGACGAGCGCCGGGTGCTGCGGCCGGTCGAGCACGTCGGCCGGCGCGCCCTGCTCGACCACCTCGCCCTGGTGCAGGAACACGATGCGGTCGGCGACGTTCCGGGCGAAGGACATCTCGTGGGTGGTCATCAGGATCGTGGCGCCCTGCTCCTTGAGCTCGCGGACGAGGTCGAGCACCTCGCCGACGAGCTGCGGGTCGAGGGCGCTCGTCACCTCGTCGAGCAGGAGCAGCTCCGGCGACGTCGCGATCGCCCGCACCACGGCGACGCGCTGCTGCTGCCCGCCGGAGAGCCGGTCCGGGTACGCCCCGGCGAAGTCGCCCAGTCCGATCCGGTCGAGCAGTCGGCGGGCGGTCGCCTCCGCCTCGGCCCGGGCGATGCCGTGCACCCGACGGGACGCGAGCGTGACGTTGTCGAGCACCCGCATGTGCGGGAACAGGTTGAACTGCTGGAAGACCACGCCGATCCGGGCGCGGGTGGCGTCGACGTCGGTGCGGGGGTCGGCGATGTCCGTCCCCTGGAGCAGGATCTCGCCGTCGTCGATGCCCTCGAGCAGGTTCACCGTCTTCAGCAGTGTCGACTTGCCGGAACCGGACGCCCCGATGACGCAGATGACCTCGTGGCGGTGCACGGTCAGGTCGATCCCCCGCAGGACCTCGTGCTCGCCGAACGTCTTGCGCAGTCCGCGCAGTTCCAGGACCACCGACTCGCTCACACGGTCCCCCCGATCTGCTCGCGACGCTGCTGCCGTCGAGCGATGGCATCCGTCACCCGGATGAGCGGGAGGCTGATCACGACGAACAGCAGCCCCGCGACGAGGTACGGCGTGAAGTTGTAGGTCTCGGCCTGTGCGATCTGAGCGCTCCGCACCGCGTCGACGGCGCCGAGGATCGACACCAGGCCGACGTCCTTCTGCATCGAGACGAAGTCGTTCATGAGCGCCGGGGTGACCTTGCGGATCGCCTGGGGCAGCACGACCAGCCGCAGCGTCCCGGCATGGGACAGGCCGAGCGACCGGGCGGCGAGGCGCTGGGACGGGTGCACGGCCTCCATGCCGGCGCGGAGCACCTCGGCGACGTAGGACGAGTACGTGAGCACGATCGCGATGGTGCCCCAGACCTCCGGGGGTTGCCGCGGGAAGATGCCGAGCCCCGGGATGCCGAAGCCGACCAGGTAGAGCACGATGATGAGCGGCAGACCCCGGAACAGGTCGGTGTAGGCGGTGGCGAGCATCCGCAGCGGGAAGAACACCGGGTTCCGCAGCCCCCGCACGACGGCGAGCAGGGTCCCGAGCACGGCGACGCCGATCGCGCTGAAGAACAGGATCCGGATGTTCAGCCACAGCCCGAGCAGGACGGCCGGGAAGGTGTCGATCGCCGTCTGCGGATCGAAGAACGACTGCTGCACCGCGGCCCAGCCGGGCGTGTTCACGACGCCGAGCCAGACGACCGCGATCACGACGAGCGTCGAGACGACCGACACGACGACCGAGCGGCGGCCGCGCTGCCGACGGTAGAGCCGTCGTTCGAGCTCGACCTGGCTCGGCGCTGGAGCGGTCACCGGGGTGCCGGCACCTGCTGGGGCGGTCACCGGGCTACTTCAGGACGGGGGTGTTCGTCTCCGAGGAGAGCCACTTCGTCTGCAGGTCGGCGAGCGTGCCGTCGCTCTCCAGGGCCTCGAGGGCCTTGTCGACCTTGCTCGTCAGCGCGGAGCCCTTCGGCAGCACGAAGCCGAACTGGTCGCCGGAGCCGTCCTCGGGGAACTGCGCCGAGACCGTGCCGTCGTCGAGCTGCGCGGCGGCCATGTAGAACGCCGTCGGCAGGTCGGTCACGATCGCGTCGATCTGCCCCGACTTCAGCGCCAGCACGGCGTCGTCGTTCGAGTTGAACACCTGCGGAGTGACGCCGAGCACGTCCTTCACGGAGCTGATGCTCGTGGAGCCCGAGGCGACACCGATCGTGTCGCCCTTCAGTGCGGCGACGGTGGTGTCCTTCGCGGCCTTCGACCCCGACGTCGTCACGACGGCCTGCGTGGTCGTGTAGTACGGCGTGGACATGTCGACGGCCTTCTTGCGCTTCGCGTCGATCGAGAACTGCTGGACGTTGAGGTCCCAGTCCTTCGGGCCGGGGGCGATGGCGCTGTCGAAGGTGCTGCGCTTCCAGACGACGTCGCCTTTCGCGTAGCCCATCTCCTTCGCGACCGCGTAGGCCACGGCGGACTCGAAGCCCTTGCCGGACTGCGGGTCGTCGTCCTCCACCCAGGGCGAGTAGGCCGGCTGGCCGGTCGCGATCGTGAGCTTGCCGTCCGTGACGGTGCCGTCGCTCCCGGCGCTGCTCCCACCGGCGGAGCAGGCGGCGAGCGCGAGGGCGGCGACCGTGGCGGTGGCGACGGCAAGGGACAGACGGCGGGTGCGGGTCACGGGAGGGCCTTCGTCAGCGGGACAGAGCGGGGTGGAGCGGGCAGGAGGCAGTGTACCGGCGCGTGGGATACCACCGCGACGCGGATGACCGTCGACTACGCGGTCGCGGCGTCGCCGTCGGTGTCGCCCGCCATCGTGAAGTCGTCGAACGAGAACCCGGGCGACACCATGCAGCTGAGGAGCACCTCGCCGTCGCCGGGCAGGGTGCGCTGCCAGACCCCACCGCGCACGAAGGCCTGGGCGTCGTGCAGCCGGTGCCGGCCGGCGTCCGGGCCGAGGGTGATCCGGTCCCCGGGCTCGGGCCGGTCGCCGGAGCCGCCGAGCTCGAGCACGACGGTGTCCGGCCCGTGCCACATCCAGATCTCGTCGCTCGTGACACGGTGCCAGGCGGAGGCCTCGCCCGGGGGCAGCAGGAAGTGGATGAGGGTCGCGGCGGGACGCTCGCCGGCCGGGGTCTCGACGGTCGAGGGCGAGGTCCACGTGCGCACGTACCAACCGCCCTCCGGGTGCGGCTCCATGCCGAGGGCGGCCGCGCGCTGCGGGACGTCGAGCCACTCGATCAGCTCGCCGCCGACGGTGCGGCGGGCGACCATGCCGGGGCGGGGTGCGGTGTCGGTCATCGTTCCTCCTGGGGACGGACGTGGTGGGGGACGGGGCCCCGGGTGGGGGCTGTCTCGGGGTCGAGCGGGTGCACGGTGCCGTCGGTGGCCCGCACGACGCCGCGGACGATCGTCGCGACGGCGCGGCCGGCACCGTCCTCGACGAGTTCGGCGAGTGCGTCGGGCACGGTCCGGGCGTCGACGTCGAACACGGCCAGGTCGGCTCGTGCCCCGACGGCGAGGTGTCCGACGCGGTCCGGCCCGACCGCCGTCCCCATCGCGTGCGCGCCACCGAGGGTCGCCGCCGCCAGCAGCCGCTCGTGCAGGTCGCGGTGCGCGTACCCCTGGGCGCGGGCGATGCGGTGCAGTGCGGTGACGTCGGCCATCGGGTCGAGGGACGGCGACGACGACAGGGAGTCGGTGCCGATCGCGATCGGGCTGCCCTCGCGCAGGTAGTCCGCGACGGGCGGCGGGTCGAGGCCGATGACGGCGTTCGACCGGGGGCAGAGCGCGACCGTGGTCCCGCGTGCCCGCAGGAGGGCTCGGTCGGACGCGGTCACGTACACGCCGTGCGCGATGTGGCAGTCGGGGCCCAGCACGCCCAGCCGGTCGACGAACGCGGTGGCACTGGCGCCGAAGCCGAGCGCCCGCATGGCCCGGAAGGACGGCACGTTCGCCAGGTGCCAGTCCGCGGTGTGCCCGACGCCGTCGACGCCCTCGAGCCCCGGGACCGGCCCGAGCGAGACCCGCTCCCCCTCGAACGCCGCCTCGCCCAGGTGCAGGTGCAGCCGGAGCCCCCGCTGGCGCACGATGTCCGGCAGTTCGAGCAGCGGTGCCACGTCGAGGGAGTACGGCGCGTGCGGCGACAGCCCCGCCCCGGGCGTGGTCGGGATCCGTGCGAGCTCGTCGAGCACCTGGTCGCGCCCGTGGGACTCCCACGCCGCGTTCTCCCAGTCCATGACCTCCCAGTAGGCGATCCCGCCGAGGCGGTGCTGCTCCAGGACGTCGGCCGCCTCGATGTCGGTCACCACGTCCGCGATGCTCGTGACGCCCGCCGCGATCGATGCGACGGCGCCCGCGGACGCCTCCGCCCGCCAGTCGTGCGGGAGCGCGTAGTCCACGTTGAACGCAGCCGCCCAGTCCTCGAAACCCGCGTACTGCCGTTGACCGACACCGGACATGCCGGTGTACTGCAGGTGCGTGTGCGCGTTGACGAGACCCGGCAGGAGCGCGCCCCGCCAGCGCCGCTCCGTGCACGTGCGCCCGGCGGCGTCGAGCTGGTCGACCACCCACGACCGGTCGCCGACGTGCAGGATCCGTCCGTCCTGCACCGCGACCGCCCCGTCGGCGATCGGCGGTGCCGTCATCGGCACGACGACGCGCGCCGAGTGCACCACGACCGGCGACGCGGTCACCGGGGTGTCCCGAACCGGTGCGTCCGCACGTCTCGCTCGCGGTCGGCGGGCTGCTCGGCGATCCGGACGGGAGGAGCGACCCGGCTCCCCCACGCGGCGAGCGCGACGCGGGCGGTCGCCTCGTCCACCGCGGGGTCGACCGGCACGACGGCGCGCGGGAGTTCGTCGCCGCGCTCGAGCAGCATCCGGAGGGCGCCGAGCTGCACCGCGAAGGACAGGTCCATGATCTCGACGGGGTTGCCCTCGGCGGCGCTCGTGTTCACCCCGTTGCCCCCGGCGAGGACGAGCACCTGGTGGCCGTCCGGCCAGGTCAGGCGCTCCACGTGCTGCGCCACGGCCGTCCGGACCGCACCGGCGGAGGCCGCCGCGGACAGGGCGACCTCGTCGTCGACGCCCCCCGCGACGGACACGACCGCACCGACCGCGCACGCGCGCAGGACCGTGTGGTCCACGGTGTCCGCCACCCCGGAGGCACTCACCACGAGGTCGGCGTCGCGCACCGCGTCGACGAACGGTGCGACCGCGTGCCCGGCGAAGCGCGCCTGCAGGGCGCGGACCGGGTCGACCTCGGCGACCGTGACCCGGAAGCCGAGCGCGACGAGGACCTGGGCGACCCCCTCGCCGACGGGACCGAAGCCGGCGACGACCGCCGTGCCTCCCGGCCGGACCCGGTGCACGGCGGACGGGAGCGGGTCGACCAGGTCGAGCGTCGCGAACACCGTGGACTGGCCGGTGCCGAAGCGGTTGTCGAAGCAGGTCTTGGCGCGGGCGTCGTTCACGGCGACCACGGGGATGCCGAGCTCGCCGCGCTCGGCCATGACGCGGAGGGGTCGGAGGCCGCTCGTCGTCTCCTCCGCGGCGCCGAGCATGGTCGGCAGCAGCTCGGGCCGCTCCTGGTGCGCGAGGCGGATCAGGTGCGAGCCGTCGTCGAGGAGCACGTGCGGACGCGTGTCGAGCATCGCCAGGGCGAGACGGTGCTGCTCGGCGAGCGAGGCCGTGCTGTCCGCGTGGACCGGCATCCCGGCGCGGCGGAGCACGTCCGCGACCGCGTCGTCCGTCTCGTCGGCGTGCGCGTACACGACGACCTCGGCGCCCGCGTCGCGCAGGAGCAGGCTGAGCACGGCCGTCTTCGGCTCGAGCACCATCGCGACGCCGATCCGGGTACCGCGGAGCAGCCCGCCGTCGCGGAGCTCCGCGGCGACGGCACGGGCGACCGGCATCGACCTGCGCGCCCAGCGGATGCGGTCCTCGGCGGCGGGGTCGTCCTCGGGCTCCCGACCGGTGGAGACGAGGAACACGTCGTCGGAGAGCGTCGGGACGGCGAGCACCCCGGGGCGGGCCGGGGCGACCGGGCCGAAGGCGTCCTCGTCGACCGCGGGGGCGTACCGGCCGGCGTCCACCACCACGAGGGTGGCGCCGCGGGGCCGGTCGGTCTCGCGCTCGACGGCAGCGGTCGACTCGTCCGGGTCGCCGAGGCACCAGAGCTGGTCGATCGGCTCGTCGTCGACCGGCTCGTGGTCCGCGGGGGCGGGGTCCGCCGCGGTGCGTGCACCGAGCCCGGTGAGCAGTGCGACGAGCGCCGCGGCGTCACGCGGGTCGCCGCCGAGCACACGGACGGTGCGGCCGGCGACGAGGAGGTTGGTCGCCGCGGCGAAGCGTCGGACGGCTGCCGCGGCCCATGCGGCCCGCTCGGGGTCGGGTCGCTGCGGCATGGGGCCATCGTAGGGCGTGCGGGTCGGCGCGGAGTCGCGCGGGCTGACGGTCACGCGGTCACGCGGTCACACGTCGTCGGGGCGTGGGCGGTGACGCGGGAATGTCCCGCGGCCGTCGGACGTACTGTGAGGACATGACTGATGCGACGTTCGACAAGGTGACGATGTTCGGCGCGGACTGGTGCCGCGACTGCCGACGCTCGAAGGCGCTCCTCGACCGCCTCGGGGTCGACTACGACTACGTGGACGTCGAGGCGGACCTGTCCGCCGCCGACCGGGCCGAGGCCATCAGCGGCCGCAAGAACATCCCCGTCGTGGTGCTGCCGAACGGCAAGCACTTCGTGGAGCCCTCGGACACCGAGCTGCAGGCGGAGCTGGAGTCGTCCGGAGCGGTGTGACCCTCGCCTGTACCTGCGCCTCCATGCAGGCTGTGAACATGCTGGGGAAGAGCGGTGTTCAATCGGGGCCGACCCAGATCGCGGACACCCCCGGACCGCGACAGGTCTGACCCAAGGAGGACACCGTGCTCGGTCTCATCATCAGCCTCATCATCATCGGCCTCATCGCCGGCGCCCTCGCCCGGCTGATCATCCCCGGCAAGCAGCACATGTCGATCCTCATGACGATCGTGCTCGGCATCATCGGCTCGTTCGTCGGCGGCTTCCTCGGGTTCCTCATCTTCCAGCACGACCCGATGGACGGCTTCTTCCAGCCGGCCGGCATCATCGGCTCGATCATCGGTGCCGTCATCGTGCTGTTCCTCTACACGCGCTTCGCGGGTCGCGGCGCGCGCCGCTGACCACCGGCAGGCGCCACTGACCGACGTGGGGGTGTCGGAGCGGCACCACGAAGGACCCCGGACCGTGACGGTCCGGGGTCCTTCGTCGTCCCGTGCGACCGGTCGACCCCGAGCAGGGGGGGACAGGGTGCTGACGGCCGTACATCGGCCGGGGCGTAGCGTCCCCGCCATGACCGACGAGAACGAACGCCCCCGTCCCGAGGACGACGCCGCACGGCTCGGACTCGTCGTCGTCGGCGAGGCCGCCGCACTGCACGCCGGGGACGACGCCTCGCTCGACGCCAGCGAGGCGAACATCCGCGAGACCGTGGACAGCATGGTCGACGAACCCCTCACGCCCCGGCAGGAGGAGGTCATGGAACGCCTCGCTGCCGCTGGCGGCACCCTCACCGCGGGCCTGAGCGGCGCACTCGCAGCGAAGACCGGCGGGCAGGTCGAGGACGTGCTCGAGGGCGCCGCCCGCAGCGTCGTCTGGCAGCAGCGTCTGGCCGCCGAGCGGGACGCGCTGCAGGGACGGCCGCAGGAGTCGACCGACGGCGACCCGGTCACCGACGGCGACCCGGTCACCGACGGCGACCCGGCCACCGACAGCGACCCGGTTGAGGACCAGCGCGAGGACGCCGGCGGCCAGCAGCGACACCGGGACGACGACGGGCGCGACCGGGGCTGACCCGACCGCGCCCGTGCGCACGACCGTGTCCGTCAGTCGACCGGCGCGGCGTCCTGTTCACGCGCGACCGCCCGGGCAGCGGCCTGGCCGGTCGTCGTGCTCTTCACGATGTCGCTCAGCGTGAAGCCGGCCGTGGTGCCGAGCAGCGCGTCGACCTCGCTGAACTGGCTCACGACGCTCTTCGACAGGGCGCCTGCGCCGTCCGAGGACACGACCGTCAGCTTGTCGATGTTGCCCATCGGCGCCGCGAGCTCGCGGGCGATGCTCGGCAGCGTCTCGAGCGCCTTCACCCGGAGCACGGCCTCGGAGTGCTGTGCGAGCGCGTCGGCCTGGGCCTTCGTCGCGTCGGCCTCGGCCTGACCCTTCGCACGGATGGCGTCGGCCGCGGCCTCACCCTCCGCACGTGAGGCGTCGGCGGCGAGCTTGCGGGCGGCAGCCTCGGCCTGGGCCTCGGCGGCGACCGCCTCGGCCGAGATCCGTCGGGCCTCGGCCTGCGCACGGGCCGTCTCGACCTGGGCAGCCGCAGCAGCCTCGGCCTCCACCCGGGTCTTGCGCGCGTTCGCCTCGGCGACCGCGCTCACCTCGGACTCGAGCTCGGCACGACGGAGCTCGGCGCGCTTCTGCGCCGTGATCTGCTCCTGTTCGACGACGCCCTGCGACGCGCGAGCCTGCGCGAGCGGACCAGCCGCTGCGGCCTCGGCCGACGCCCGATCGGCGTCGAGCTGCAGCGCCGCACGACGGATGGCGAGGGTGTTCTCGGCCTCGGCGATCGCCTGGTCGGCGGTGGCCCGGGCCTCGCGTGCCTCGCGGTCGGCCTGGGCCTCGGCGTTCTCCGCCTCGAGCCGGACGCGGGCGCGCTCGGCACGACCGAGGTCGCTGATGTAGTCGTTGCGGTCCGAGATGCCCTTGATCTCGAACGAGTCGACGTCGAGACCCTGGCTGTGCAGGGCGTCCTTGGCGACGTCGAGGACCGCCACCGTGAGCTGGTCGCGGTTGCGGATGATCGTCGACACGTCGGTCGCGCCGATCGACGCGCGGAGCGAACCGGACAGGACCTCGCGCGCGAAGTCGTCGATCTTCTTCTCCTGGCCGAGGAAGCGCTGCGCAGCAGCACGGATCGACGCATCGGCCTCGCCCACCTTGACGAGCGCCACGGCCTCGACGTCGATCGTGACGCCGCGGGAGTCCTGCGCGTTCACGTTGATGTCGATGGCACGCGAGGACAGCGAGATCTTCGCCACCCGCTCGAAGAACGGTCGGACGAGCACACCCGCACCGAGGACGACCTTGATGCCGGACTCGACGGTCTCGGTGCCGTCGGGGTTCTTGACCTTCCGCGACCGCTTCCCGGTGATGATGATCGCCTCGTCCGCACCGGCGTTGCGGTAGACGAGCTTGGCGTACACGAGCGCGATCACGGCGAGGACGATGATCCCCACGATGACGAGCGGGACGGCGCCGAGTGCGAGCAGGACTTCCATGATTCCCCCCAGCGGCCCCGGCACGGTCGGTCGTGACCGGGATTCCGCATCTGTTGTTCCGTTGCGCCCATCCTAGGAGCGCGGGGACCGCAGCGGCAGGACGGCGACCGGAGTTGTGGAGAACCGGACGGCCACCAGGACCGACCGGCCACGCCACACGGTCGCACGCACGACGGGAGGCGCGCTGCAGGTCGGGACCTGCACCGCGCCTCCCGTCCGGTCCAGCGCTGTGGCGCTACGCGCCCTGCTGCCACCAGCTGTCGAAGGGCGTCGCGGGCACGCGACGCTTGTGCTCGGTCGCTCGGTAGCGCGACTCGATCGCCTCGGCGACCTCGTCGGGGACGTCGTGCCCCTGCAGGTACGCGTCGATCTCGACGTAGGTCAGGCCGAGGTTGGCCTCGTCGGTCTGCCCGGGCAGGTCGTCGAGCAGGTCCGCGGTCGGCGCCTTCTCGTACAGGCGAGCCGGCGCCCCCAGGTGCTCGAGGAGCTGCCGCCCCTGGCTCTTCGTCAGCCCGGTCAGCGGGGTGAGGTCGACGCCGCCGTCGCCGTACTTCGTGAAGAAGCCCGTCACGGCCTCGGCCGCGTGGTCCGTACCGACGACCAGCAGTCCGCGCTGCCCGGCCACGGCGTACTGGGCGACCATGCGCATGCGCGCCTTGACGTTGCCCTTCACGAAGTCGCTGAGCGCGACGCCGGACGCCGCGGTGTCCTGCACCACGCCGTCGACGCCGTGCTCGATGTTCACCACGATGCCGGGGTCGGCGGCGATGAACTGCAGCGCGAGCTGCGCGTCGTCCTCGTCGGCCTGAACCCGGTACGGCATGCGGACGGTGACGAACTCGGCCTCGCGTCCCTCCGCGCGGAGGGACTCGACGGCGAGCTGGGTGAGCCGCCCCGCGAGCGTGGAGTCCTGCCCGCCGCTGACGGCGAGGACGAACCCCTTCGCGCCGGTCGTGGTCAGGTAGTCACGCAGGAACGCGACACGGCGGGCGACCTCCTGCTCGGGGTCGATGGTCGGCTGGACGTCGAGGTCCGCAGCGATGGTGGCTTGGAGTTCACGCACCCGACCAGTATCCCGCCGCACCGTCGCGCACGACCGGATTCACCGGAGGCACGCGGCTGGTGTTCACCCGTTCGACTCAGGCGACCGTCGGGGCAGCGGGGTGCCGGATGGTGTTGTCGTGGTCGGCACCGATCGCGCACGTGCAGACCACGCGGAGCATCTCGTCGGTCCGGGTGAGCCGGAAGCGTTCGACGTGCGGCGGACCGACGTGACGGTCGAACGGATGGGTGTCGTGGTCGTGCACGTCGGGTCCTCCCTGATCCGGGTCCCGCTGGTGAGACGGGACGGGCCACACGGCCCCTGCCGAGGATCATCCGCGCGCAGGCAGGACGGCGCGAGCCCCCGTCCGGGGGCCGCGTCAGACCTGCTCGCCGAGGAAGTCCGCGTACGAGGGTTCGTCGTGCTCGGGACCGGCGGGCACGGAGGCGTCCGAGGTGCCGCCGACGCGGTCGGCGATCAGCTCGGCGACCTCCTCGGGTGAGCGCATGCCGTGACGGTGCCAGTCCTCGACGGGACGGGGCGTCACGAGAGCACCTGCAGGGTCGTGGCGGCGAAGGTGGAGACGGGGGTGCGGGTGTGCCCCGCCGGGAAGTCGAGGTGCGTGCAGCACGGGTACGTGGCGGTCATGAGGACCAGCCCTTCATCGAGGTGTTGCTCACCCCGGATCCGACCGGGCCGTCCCGCTGTGCCAGACCCCGCGGACCGCGAGGGCATCGTGACGACGGGACCCTGTGAGTGAACCCGGTGACCCCAGCGTAGAAGCGGGACAGGAGCGCGTCCAGGTCGATGCGCTTAGCGGCGTCCCCGGACGTCCCCGGCCGCGGGTCGGCTGCGTCGGGACCGCGGGTCGGCTGCGTCGGTAGCGTGGAGGCTCCGCACCACCACCGAGGAGCCTCATGCCCCTGTTCGGCAACCACCCCGCCACGTCCGACGCGACACCGGGACCACTCGCCCGCAAGTGGACCGACGGGTTCGGCAGTCTCGCGACCCGGTGCCTGCAGGTGATCGTCGTGCTCGTGATCGCGATCGGCATCGTGTACGCCGCCGCGACCCTGAGCGTCGTGACGATCCCGGTGCTCCTCGCCCTGATCATCGCGTCCGCCATGCACCCGGTCGTGTCCTGGCTCCGACGGCACAAGGTGCCCTCGGTGCTCGCGACCCTCGCGGTCCTGCTCGGCGTCCTCGTCGTGCTCGGCCTCGTCGCTTGGCTGATCGTCGTCGCGGTCATCTCGCAGTGGCCCGACCTGCAGAAGTCGGCGATCAGCGGTTTCCAGCAGCTGCAGGACACCGTCGCGCACCTGCCGTTCTCGATCTCCGACCAGCAGGTCGACCAGGTGGTGAACGGCGTCCAGGACTTCCTGACCAGCTCGCAGTTCGGGTCGGGCGCCCTGGCCGGGGCGTCGGCCACCGCGAACTTCCTGACCGGCCTGGTGCTGATGATCGTCGTGCTGTTCTTCTTCCTCAAGGACGGGCCGGCGATCTGGGAGTTCCTGCTCCGTCCGTTCACCGGCGCCCGGTACGAGCGTGCACGCCGCGTCGGTGACCGCGTCGTGCAGACCCTCGGCGGCTACGTCCGCGGCACGGCGAGCGTCGCGGCGGTCGACGCGATCGGCATCGGCGTCGGGCTGGCGATCGTCGGGGTGCCGCTCGCGCTCCCCCTCGCCGTCGTCGTGTTCATCACCGCGTTCATCCCGATCGTCGGCGCCACCGCCGCGGGCATCCTCGCCGCGCTCGTCGCCCTCGTCGCGAACGGCCCCGTGGCCGCGCTGATCGTCGTGGGCATCGTGGTGCTCGTCAACCAGCTCGAGGGCAACCTGCTGCAGCCGGTGCTGATGGGCAAGACGCTCAAGCTGCACGGCCTGGTGATCCTGATCGGCCTGACCGCGGGCACCGTACTCGCGGGCATCACCGGCGCGATCATCTCGGTGCCGCTCCTCGCGGCGGCCTGGGGCGCCGTGCAGGTGTGGGGCGGTCCGGACCGGCCGGCGGAGCCGTGGCGCCAGAAGCGGCCGGAGACCGCCGAGCGGCGGTAGCGGGTCCCACGGGACGGACGGGAGGCGCGGTGCCGGTCGGTACCGCGCCTCCCGTCCGTCGTGTGGGCGCGTCGGCGGCTGGTCGCGGCAGCGCGGCGCTGTCGTACGACGCGGCCGCTGTCGCACGACGACGGTGATGTCGCACGAATCGACCTCGCTCGAGCCGGATCGGCCGAAACGACACCGCCGCTGTCGCACGACGACGGTGATGTCGCACGACCCCACCCCTACTCCCGATGCACGGGACGTCCCGCGCCGAAGCACCTGTCGATCGACCCGCGCGATGTCGGCCGATGCACCCGCGACCGATGCAGGCGCACAGGACGACACCGCGCACGTCGTTCGACGCGCGCAACGTCGAAGTACGCGTGTGCACGCGGCTCGGAAGAGCCACACGCCCTCTCCCGACGCACGCCACGGACGACGAACGGGAGCCCCTGCGCGCGGCAGGGGCTCCCGTTCGTGTCGGTGCGGTGTGTGTCAGTCGGTACCGGAGTCGAAGGCGGCGCCCTCGGACGCGGCGTCCGTCGCGCGACCGAGTGCCTCGTCCTCGCTGGACACGACGGCTCCGCCGAGGATCTCCTCGGCCTCGCCCGACTGCAGCTCGCCGACGAGTTCGCCCGTCGCGCCGCCGATCAGCCCGGCCGCCGCGTACTGCTCGAGGCGCGAGCGCGAGTCCGCGATGTCGAGGTTGCGCATCGTGAGCTGCCCGATGCGGTCGTCCGGACCGAACGCTGCGTCGCCGACACGCTCCATCGAGAGCTTGTCCGGGTGGTACGACAGCGCCGGACCCGTGGTGTCGAGGATCGTGTAGTCGTCACCACGCCGCAGGCGCAGCGTGACCTCACCGGTGACGGCGGAGGCGACCCAGCGCTGCAGCGACTCGCGCAGCATGAGGGACTGCGGGTCGAGCCACCGGCCCTCGTACATCAGACGTCCGAGACGACGACCCTCGTTGTGGTACGCCGCGACGGTGTCCTCGTTGTGGATCGCGTTGAGCAGACGCTCGTAGGCGATGTGCAGCAGGGCCATGCCCGGCGCCTCGTAGATGCCGCGGCTCTTGGCCTCGATGATGCGGTTCTCGATCTGGTCGCTCGCGCCGAGGCCGTGGCGACCACCGATGGCGTTCGCCTCGTACACGAGCGCGACGGCGTCGGCGTACTCGACGCCGTTGATGGCGACCGGGCGGCCGGCCTCGAAGCGGACCGAGACCTCTTCGGTGGCTACCACGACGTCGTCACGCCAGGCGGCGACGCCCATGATCGGCTCGACGATGTCCAGACCGCTCGAGAGCTCCTCGAGGCTCTTCGCCTCGTGCGTTGCTCCCCAGATGTTCGCGTCGGTCGAGTAGGCCTTCTCGGTGGAGTCGCGGTACGGGAACCCACGGGCGACGAGCCACTCGCTCATCTCCTTGCGACCGCCGAGCTCCTCGACGAACTCGGTGTCGAGCCACGGCTTGTAGACGCGCAGCCGCGGGTTGGCCATCAGGCCGTAGCGGTAGAACCGCTCGATGTCGTTGCCCTTGTAGGTGGAGCCGTCGCCCCAGATGTCGACCCCGTCCTCCTTCATGGCGCGGACGAGCATCGTGCCCGTCACCGCGCGGCCGAGCGGCGTGGTGTTGAAGTAGGTCTTGCCGCCGGAGCGGATGTGGAAGGCACCGGTCTGCAGGGCGACGAGGCCCTCTTCGACCAGGGCGCTCTTCGCGTCGACGATGCGGGCGATCTCGGCGCCGTACTCCTTCGCGCGACCCGGGACGGCGTCGATGTCCGGCTCGTCGTACTGGCCGATGTCGGCCGTGTACGTGCAGGGCACCGCTCCCTTCTCGCGCATCCAGGCGACCGCGCAGGAGGTGTCGAGACCTCCGGAGAACGCGATGCCGACTCGTTCGCCGACGGGGAGACTGCTCAGGACCTTGGACACGGGGTCAATCGTACGGGGCGCTGGGCCCGGGCTACCGTCCAGGGCGACGGTTGTGGAGAATTGACTGCGACGGCTGCCCGCGAGGCCACAGGGCCTGCTTCATCTGACTCCTGACGACGGCACCGCCACGAAGTGAGTCAGTCAGCTCACAACGCGACGCTTGCTCCTCGCAGGCGGCCGTACATCTCCTGACCGAGCAAGTGCTCGATGTCCGCTTCAAGTTGCCACATCAGGTTCTCATCGTCATATTCGAGGGAACTTCTATCAGACGTGAAGAACACAAAGTGCTTCTCGGCGCTTGCGCGGAACTCAGCGGAAGCTGCACCTGCTGGAGCATGCCCGGCGAGGACACTTCGCACAACGTCTTCGATAGCGGCTGTCAGCGCTACTTCGCTCGCCTTGAAATCGCCCAGTCGCACCTGAAACACAGCTGCCGCAATGGTTTGGCGGTGATTGTCAATGCTCGTCAAAACTCCCCCTTAGTCAGACGGCCAGTATGGCTCAGTAAACAAGGCCGCGCTCATGTCGCATGAGTGATGCGCTGGATGTTGATCACAGTTCCCATGAAGCATGGCTGCTGCTCGCCCGATCGTCCCGTCCGCTTTCAAGGTTCTAGCGAAACCCAGCAATCGATCTCGACGTGGTGCCCCTGGAGGGACTCGAACCCCCAACCGTTTCCTTAGGACGGAACTGCTCTTCCATTGAGCTACAGAGGCTGGCCCGTCCACTCTAGCGGCGGTACGGCTCCAGGAACGCGCAGACCTCGTCCACGAACAGCTCCGGCTGCTCGAACGGCGCGAAGTGCCCGCCCCGGTCGAGTTCGTGGTGGTGCACGAGGTTCGTCGTGCGCTCGAGCCACTCCCGCGGAGCCCGCACGATGTCGCCCGGGAACACCGAGAACCCCGACGGCACCTCCACCCGTCGACGCAGTTGCGCAGCGGGGATCGCCGCGTTCGCGTGGTACATCCGCATGGAGGACCCGATCGTCGCCGTCGCCCAGTACTCGGTCAGCAGCGCCAGGACCTCGTCCTGCGTGTACACCGACCACAGGTCGCCGCAGCAGTCACTCCACGACCGGAGCTTCTCGACGATCCACGCAGCGAGACCCGCGGGTGAGTCGGTCAGCCCGACGGCGGCGGTCTGCGGCTTCGTGCGGTGCATCACCGCGTAGGCGCCCTCGGCGGTCCGCCACCGCTCGGTCTCCTGCACGAAGGCCCGCTCCGCCGGGGACAGCTCCGTGGTGTCGATCCCGGGCCACGCCAGCCCGCCGTCGATCCGGTGCACGGCGACCACACGGTCGGGGTGGTCGAGTGCGAGGTACCGGACGACGTGCGTCCCGATGTCCCCGCCGGAGGCCGCGAACCGGTCGTACCCGAGGTCCGTCATCAGTGTCGCCCACATGCCCGCCACCTCGCGGGCATCGAGCACGCGCGGTGGCGCGTCCGAGAACCCGTACCCGGGCATGTCCGGCACGACGACGTCGAACCCGGCCTCGACGAGCATCGGCAGCACCTTGCGGTACCGCCACCCGGAGTCCGGCCACCCGTGGGCGAGCAGCAGCGGGAGGGCGTCGGGACGGCCGGATCGCGCGTGGAGCACGTGCACCCGGACGCCGTCGACGACGTGCCGCTCCGACGGCAGCGCGGCGAGCTGCTCCCGGTGCCCGTCGAAGTCGAACCCGTCGGCCCAGTACTCGACCAGCGACCGGAGCTCGTCCACGTCGACGCCGAGCGACCACCCGGTGCCGGCGGGCGCGTCCGGCCAGCGGGTGGCGCGGAGTCGGACACGGAGGTCCCCGATCGTGGCGTCGTCGATCACGGGCGTCTCGCTCATGGCTCGCACGCTACGCGCCGCCGCTGCCCCAGTGCGACGGGCGGACGACGTCAACTGGGAGCCGCGTGCGCTCGTCGCCCTGCGCCGCGTTGACCTGCATCTGGGTCAGGAAGAGGGAGCCCGAGAGGTCCGCCCCGTGCACGCGCGCACCACGCAGGTCCGCGCCGAGCAGGTCGACTCCGTCGAGGTCGGCCCCCGAGAGGTCAGCGCCGATCAGGTACGCGCCGCGGAGGTCCGCTCCGCACAGGCTGACGCCGTGGAAGCGCCGACCCATCAGGTCGGCCCCGGGCGACAGGACCGCGGGCAGGACCGTCGCGTACCCGCCCCGCACCTCGGCGCTCACCTCGACCAGGACCGCGCGGACCTCCTCGTGCAGCCCGACCAGGTCGAGCCCGAGGACCACGGTCGGCCCCTGCCCGATCGCGTCCTCGATCCGCTCCACCAACGCTGCCGACGCCTCGGGCTGGAACCTGCGGACCGCGCCCTCGGCCAGGTACCAGAGGAGGTCGTGGAGCTGTCGGACGACACGGAAGACGGCGAACATCTCGACCCGCACGTCCTGGCGCTGGTGCCGGTCCACGCCACCGTAGAGCTGTCCGGTGACGCGCTGTCCGGCACCGGCGCAGTCGAAGACGGTGCAGCCGCGGTACCCGCGTGGCCGGAGTGACTCGTGGACGGTGCACGAGAAGTCGTCGGCGAGGTTCCGGCACGGGTCGCCCGGCGCCTTGTCGACGGGGAAGTCAGCGGACCGCGTGAAGCCGAACGCGGCGCAGCAGAGGGCCGCGCAGGACCCGCAGTCGGCGCGCAGGTCGGCGCGGTCGGGTCCGGGGAACGAGGAAGAGGTCATCGGTGGTCGTCCAGTGTGTCGAGGTGGAGGTGGCGACGGCGGGGACTCCCGAGGAGTCCACCCGCAGGGCACACGCGACCACCGCCTCCTGGACGAGGCGACGAAGCAGCTGGGTCACAGCGATGAGCGGATCACTGCGGCCAGACTACGCGACGGACGGGAGGCACGGGGCGGCCCCGCCACGCGCCTCCCGTCCGTCGCGACGCCGAGCCGGCGCTACGCGGCCACCAGGTACTCGTCCCACTCCGATTGCGGGCGCTCGATCCCCCGCACCACCCAGGACGCACCGTGCGGCGCCTTCGGCCGGAAGCGCAGCCGCCACCCCATCTCCTGCGGGGTGCGGTCGCCCTTCGTGTTGTTGCAGGCCAGGCAGCAGGCGACGAGGTTCTCCCACGAGTCCTGGCCGCCGCGCGACCGGGGCTGCACGTGGTCGATCGTGGTGGCGTGCCGGTCGCAGTAGGCACAGCGGTTGGCGTCACGCCGCAGCACCCCGCGGCGCGAGACCGGCACGAGTCTCGCGTGCGGGATCCGCACGTAGCGGGTCAGGATGATGACGGACGGACGATCGAAGCTCGCGGAGGACCCCGAGACCGGGTGGTCGAGGTCGGCGGCGATGACGGCGGCCTTCTGGTTCATGACCAGCACGAGGGCCCGTCGGTCCGAGATCACCGCGAGGGGCTCGTAACCGGCGTTGAGGACGAGAGTGCGCATGGGTTCCCTTCCGACGGTGCCTGGACGGCTTCCAGGCGCTGCGGGTGCGTCGGGTCGATCGACGTCGACAGGGGACCGCGACCTGTGACCACGCCCTGAACCACGAAGAGCACCACCCGGATGGGCAGTGCTCTCGTCAGACAGGGGCGTGATGGTGCACGCAGGGGGCGGTCGACCGTATGTCCACGAGCGCGCGCCGACCCGTGGTGCGGGTCGTGCGGAACGCTGACATGAGGTCTCCCGTGTTCGGGCCGGATCGGACCGGTGCAGCACCAGGGTACGTCGGAAACCGGCCCGACACGAGGGTGTGCGGACCGGTTTCCGGGAGTGTTCACGGGAACGACACCAGGGTCGTCACCGTCGTGCGGGTGCTCGGGTCAGATGCCGAAGCGCACGATGTGGTAGCTGCTCGTCCAGATCGGGCGGATCGAGACGGAGCCACCGGGCTTCGGCGCGTCCATGATCATGCCGTTGCCCATGTAGAAGCCGTCGTGCGAACCGTCGTTGAAGATCACGACGTCGCCCGGCTGCGCCTGGGACTCGGGGATCGTGGTGCCCGCGGCGTCCTGCAGCGGGACCGAGTGCGGCAGGCTGATGCCGTACTGCGCGTAGACGTACATGATGTAGCCCGAGCAGTCGAAGCCGGACGGGTCCGCGCCGCCGAAGACGTACGGGGTGCCGATGTACTGCTTCGCGGTGGCGACGACGGCCGGCAGCGAGAACGGAGTGTTCGCGGCGGCCGCCGTGGTGGCGATCTCGTTCGCGGACGGGCCGCTGTACGACGAGTACTGCTTCGCGGTCTGCGCGCGCGCCGCCTGGGTCGCTGCGGCCTGGGCCTGCGCAGCCGCGGCCTGCTCGGCGGCGGCCTTCTGCGCGGCCTCGGCGTCGAGGGTGGACTGGGCGGTCGCGCCGTAGCCGTCACGCGACGTCCCGGCGAGGGCCACGGCGTCGGACACTGAGAACTGCTGTGCCTGGGTCGTGCGGACCTGGCGCTGCGCGTCGGCGGCGGTCGAACCGGTCTGCTGCGTCGCGGCGAAGGCCGGGGCGACGGCCACGGTGCCGAACATGCCGGCGGCGACCGTCAGCACGACGGGGGCGAGGAACCGGCGCTTGCGGGCCGAGCTGCTCGCCTTGGCGGTCTCGGCGGCGCGGGCGGCCTGCGCAGCGCGACGGCCGCCGGGGAGCGGTGCGTCGCGGACGGGGGTGATGCGACGGGCGGGGGCTTCGGTCTGGCGCGCGGCCCGCCGGGTGAGCGGGGCGTCGTTCGCGGTGTTCGTCGGGTTGGCGGGCGTCTGGTCGTCCGCGGCGGAACCGGTCTGCGTCAAGGGTGGTGTCTCCGGCGTCTCGTCACCGTCTCCGCCTGGGTCAGGGCGGAGGGGCGGACCCCATCCGTTCGTCATCGTTTCCGATCGAGGCAGGAGACGGGTTCGAGACGTCCTGCCACGGGTCCTGGGCCTCGTGGGCGGCCCGGGGACTCGACGAGTGTACGTGGGGGCCGTTACCTTGTCGAGATGAAACGACGGTTCGGTAACGGAACGATCACGAACCCCTGATCAGCGGCGATCGACCCTCGTGACCTTGTGCCGATTCTCAGGCTCGGACGGCGCCCCGACGGTCAGTCCCGCTCGATGTAGACGTGCTGCGCGACCTCGGTCGGCAGCTCGATGCCGGCGTCCTCGCCGTCCACCCGGACCGCGACGTACGCACCGGCGCGCTGCACCCGGGCGACACGGCCGGGCATGACGCCGGCGGTGCGCAGCTGGTGCAGCAGCTCGGGCTCGAACTGCACCGGTTCACCCAGGCGACGCACGACGCCGACCGCGACGGCGTCCGTGCCGTCGGTCGCCGCGACGATGTTCTGCACACCGTCGAGGAACTGCCCCGCCGTCGGTCCACCGATCTCGGCGAGCCCGGGGATCGGGTTGCCGTAGGGCGACTCCGTGGGGTTGCCGAGCATCTCGAGCAGTCGGACCTCGACCTGCTCGCTCATCACGTGCTCCCAGCGGCAGGCCTCGTCGTGCACGAAGGCCCAGTCGAGTCCGATCACGTCGGCGAGGAGCCGTTCGGCCAGCCGGTGCTTGCGCATCACGTGCGTCGCCCGCGAGCGACCCTCGCCCGTGAGCTCGAGGTGGCGGTCACCGGAGACGACGACCAGACCGTCGCGCTCCATCCGCGCGATCGTCTGGGAGACGGTGGGACCGGAGTGTCCGAGACGCTCGGAGATGCGCGCGCGCAGCGGCACGATCCCCTCTTCCTCGAGGTCGAGGATCGTCCGCAGGTACATCTCCGTGGTGTCGACGAGATCGGTCACGGTCCGCCTCTCATGTCTGGGCCCAGCCCGATCCACCCTACTTGAGCAGTGCGACAAGACCGCACCGACGGGCGCGCTCCACGGCCTGGAGGCGCGGGTCGGGTCCGCCCCGTCCGGCCGGTCCAGGGTCGGTGACGGTGGGATACCGCTCGCTAGGATCGGCGCATGGCAGACATCGTCATCCCCGCCGAACTCCTCCCGACCGACGGACGCTTCGGCTGCGGCCCGTCCAAGATCCGCGGCGCGCAGCTCGAGTCACTCGTGACCCGCGGGGCGACGATCCTCGGGACGTCCCACCGCCAGAAGCCCGTGAAGGACCTCGTCGGCAGCGTCCGCCGCGGCCTCGCCGACCTCTTCCAGCTCCCGGACGGCTACGAGGTCGTCCTCGGCAACGGCGGCTCGACCGCGTTCTGGGACGCCGCCGCCTTCGGGCTGGTCGAACGTCGTGCCGAGAACCTGTCCTTCGGCGAGTTCGGCTCGAAGTTCGCCAAGGCCACGGACACCCCGTGGCTCGAGACCCCGCACGTCGTCGAGGCACCCGGCGGCTCGCTCGCCGCGCTCGAGCCCGTCGAGGGCGTCGACGTCTACGCCTACCCGCACAACGAGACCTCGACCGGCGTCATGGCGCCCGTCGTCCGCGCTGCGGGTGACGACGGCGCGCTGACCGTCGTCGACGCCACGAGCGCCGCCGGTGGTGCCGCGTTCGACGTCGCCGCGACCGACGTCTACTACTTCGCACCGCAGAAGAACTTCGCCTCGGACGGAGGGCTGTGGCTCGCCCTGTTCTCCCCAGCCGCGATCGAGCGCGTCGAGCGCATCGCCGCCTCGGACCGCTACATCCCGGAGTTCCTCTCCCTGCAGAACGCCGTCGACAACTCGCGGCTCGACCAGACGCTGAACACCCCGGCGCTCGCGACCCTGCTGCTGCTCGACGACCAGGTCGACTGGATCAACCAGTCCGGTGGTCTGGCGTGGGCCGACACCCGCACGAAGACGTCGTCGTCGACGATCTACGACTGGGCCGAGGCCTCCGACCACGCCACCCCGTTCGTCACCGACCCCGCCCACCGGTCGCAGGTCGTGGCGACGATCGACCTCGACGAGTCGATCGACGCGAAGGCCGTCGCCGCGACGCTCCGCGCGAACGGCATCGTCGACACTGAGCCGTACCGGAAGCTCGGCCGCAACCAGCTCCGTGTCGCCACGTTCACCGCGATCGACCCGGACGACGTGGCGAAGCTCGTGCGGGCGATCGACTTCGTCATCGGCGAGCTGCGCGGCTGAGGCGCCAGCACGGACGGACGGGAGGCGCGGTGCCAGCTGGCACCGCGCCTCCCGTCCGTCCGTGGCGCGTCAGGCGCCGTGGCGCTCCGGGTCCGTCTCGGACGGGTCGAGCCGGTCGAGCTCGAGGTCCTGGTCGGGGTCGGTCGGCCGGACGCGGGACGCCCGACGACGCGAGCCGCGGGAGCGCACCGGAGCGGGGTCCTCGGCGACGTCGTCCGCCGCGTCGTCATCGGAGTCGTCGTCCGCCGCGTCGACGTCGACGCCGTCGAGCTCGTCGTCGTCCGACTCCGCGAGGTCGTCCTCGTCGTCCTCGAACTCGTCGTCGTCGTCGTCCGAGGCGTCGTCGTCTGCCTCGTCGTCGTCCGGGTCGTCGTAGTCGGACTCCTCGGCGTCGTCGAGGTCGTCGTCCTCGTCCGACTCGTCGTCGTCCTCGTCGTCCGACTCGTCGTCGACGTCCTCGTCCGCCTGGCCGGCGCGGTACTCCGCCATCCGGTCCGCCCACGGCACCCAGTCCGGAGCGACCAGCGAGCCGTCGCCGGGCATCAGCTCGACCTCGAGCACGGTGGGCTCGTCGCCCTCGACCTGCGCGATCGAGACCGTCCAGCGCCACCCGGGGTAACCGGGCATCCGGTTCGAGAACAGGACCGAGACGACGCCGTCACCCTCGTCCACGGTGCCGACCGGCTGGCCGACCGTCGACTCCGGCGTGACCTCGAGCAGCGCCTTCCGCGCGAGCTCCGTGTGGTCGACCATCAGGCGTCCAACTGGTCTGCGACGTGGCGCAGGATCGCGGCGAGGCGTTCGCCGTTCTTCGGGTAGCGCCCGTGGCGCAGGTCGCCGCTGACCCGGTCGAGCTCCTTCACCAGGTCCTCGACGATCACCGCCATGTCGTCGGCGGAGCGGCGGGACATCTTCGCGAGCGAGGGCGCCGGCTCGAGCAGCCGCACGGACAGCGCCTGCGAGCCCTTCTTGCCCTGCACGACGCCGTACTCGAGGCGGGTGCCGGCCTTGACCGAGGTGACGCCGTCCGGCAGCGAGGACGCGTGCAGGAAGACCGGCTCACCGTCGTCGCCGGTGATGAACCCGAACCCCTTCTGGTCGTCGTAGAACTTGACCTTGCCGGTGGGCATGCGTGGACTCCTCGTGGTCGTGGAACGGCCGTGGTGCGTCGGATATCCTGGGCCGATGGCCAAGCCGACCCGATCCACCGGGAACACGCGCGAACCCGCGGACACCCCGGTGACGTTCAATCGTACCGAACGCGTCCTCGGGTTCATGATCGGCGGCATCTTCATCGCCGGTCTCCTCTGCATCATCGCGATGGTCGTGATGTGGCTGACCGTCCCGAGCGCCAACGGATCGATGCCCTGGCCGGTGATCATGGCGGTCCCGCTCATCGGTCTGCCCATCGGCATGGTGCTGGTCCTCGTCCTGCTCGGACTGACCTGGACCAAGCGCGCCCGCGAGAACCGGTCGGACCGCTGAGGACCCGCGCGGACCGGAGCGGCGGACGATGACGACCACCGCCGACCTCGCCGCCCGGCTGCGGGGGATGTCCGACGACGAGCTGGAACGGCTCGTGGTCGCCCGCCGTCTGCCCGCGGCCGTCCTCGCCGAGTCCGGCCCGCAGCACGCGGCCGACTTCTTCGACCTCGCCGAGGCGCTGCGCACCGACGACGCCGTCGACGCCGCGCTCGAGCACCTGCCCCGAGCGACCCTCCTCGCCCTCCGCGACGGGTCGGCTGACGCCGACGCGCTCGCCCCGGCGGTCGCGCTGGGCCTCGCCGACGACGCGGGCGCGGTGGACGACGCCGTCGCCGGACGACTGGCCGCCCACGCCGAGGTCGCCGACCTCCGGCCGGGAGGCACGGCGCCGGTCCGCCCCGCCGCGCCCGACGAGCAGGTGGCCGACCAGGAGCGCGCCCGCGCGACCGGCGCGGAGCGTGCGTTCACGACGATGACGGTGCTCGCCGAGCTGCTCCGCGCGGTCGACGCCGGCGAGGTCCGCGAACTCGTCAAGGGCGGCATCGGCACGCCGCTCGCCCGGACCCTCGGCGAGCGCGTCGGCACCGACCCGGACGTCGTGCCGGACCGGCTCACGCTGCTGGACCGCACCGGCCTCGCGCACCCCGGCGAGGGGCGCTGGGCCGTGTCCTCCGAGGGGCGCACCTGGCTCCTCGCGGCCTGGCCGGACCGCTGGGTGGACCTGGCCGGACGGTGGTGGCGCTCGCTCGACCCGGCCGTGCACGACGTGCTCCGGGCGGCCGACGACGACCTGCACGACCTGGTCGCCGTCGGACGCTGGGCCTTCCCGGCGGGCGCCCGGTGGCTCGACGCCGTCCTGCTCGACGTCGCCGGCACCGCCGAGGTCCTCGGGCTCGCGGTCGACGGCACGGTGACGGCGACGGGCCGAGCGGTCCTCGACGGCGATGCCGACGCCGCAGCCGACGACCTGCCGCCGACCGTCGACGGCGTCTACCTGCAGCACGACCTGACGGTCATCGCCCCGGGGCCGCTCACTCCCGCCGACGACGACGCACTCCGGAGCGTCGCCGACCTCGAGGCACCGGGGTTGGCCGCCCGGTACCGCGTCTCCGAGGACTCCGTGCGGCGGGCGGTCCGGGCCGGCAGCACGCGTGAGGACCTGCTCGCGCTGCTGGACCGACTCTCGGCGACCGACGTGCCGCAGCCCCTCACCTACCTCGTCGACCAGGTGGCGTCGCGGGACGGCGGCCTCGTGGTCGACGTCGCGCCGGACGGTCGCGGGGCGGTCGTGCACGGGACGCCGGACCAGCTCGACCTGGTCGGGGTCGACGCCGAGCTGCGCCAGCTCACCTGGGAACGCGCCGACCTGACGACGCTCACCGCCCCGCACCCGCCGCACGTGGTCCACGCGGCGCTCGAGGAGCAGCGGTACCCGGCCGTGCTGACGGCCGCCGCCCGTCCCGTGGCCTCGGACGCGCCTCCCGGCCGTCGGCGTGGTGGCGCCGGTCGCACGCCGGAACAGGCCGCCCACGCGCTCGTGGAACGCCTGCGCCTGACGACGGAGCGCGGCGACGCGGAGCCGGAGCAGGAGTGGCTCGGGCGGCAGATCGACCTGGCGGTGCGCGGGAAGACGCCGATCCGGCTGACCGTCCGCATGCCGGACGGGTCGGAGCGACCGATCTCGATCGTGCCGACGTCGGTCGCCGCCGGACGGGTCCGCGGCCGTGACACCGCGGTCGACGTGGAGCGGACGCTGCCGCTGTCGCTCGTCGTCGCGGTCGAGAGCGAGGCCTGAGCCGCGCGTCCCTGCACAACCGTGCCCCGCGAGCCGGTTCTCCACCGTTGCGCAACGGGGGCGGCGGCTCGCAGCCGCGCCGCCTAGGCTGATCCGTCATGAACGGACCGCTGATCGTGCAGAGTGACCGCACCGTGCTCCTCGAGGTCGCCCACCCCCAGGCCGAGGACGCCCGGCACGAGCTCGCGGCCTTCGCCGAGCTCGAACGCGCCCCGGAGCACGTGCACACCTACCGGATCACGCGCCTCGGGCTCTGGAACGCCCGCGCGGCCGGGCACGACGCCGAGTCGATGATCGGCACGCTCGAGCGGTTCGCGAAGTTCCCGGTCCCGCAGAGCGTCACGGTCGACATCCGCGACACCGTCTCGCGGTACGGGCGGCTCGTCATCCGGCGCGAGGAGCGCGAGGACGCCCCGGCGATCGCGAACTCCCCGAGCGAGGAGCTCGAGCGCCAGCCGCTCCTGCTCCTCACCGCCGAGGACCCGTCGGTCCTGGCCGAGGTCACCCGGTCGAAGCGCATCAAGCCCCTGCTCGGCGACCAGCGCTCCCCCTCGGAGATCGAGCTGCAGCCCTGGGCACGCGGGCAGGTCAAGCAGGAGCTCGTCAAGCTCGGGTGGCCGGCGGAGGACCTCGCGGGCTACACACCGGGGCAGCCGCACCCGATCGACCTCGACACGGCGTCCTGGCACATGCGGCCGTACCAGGAGCAGGCCGTCGACACCTTCTTCGCGCAGGGCTCCGGCGTGGTCGTGCTGCCGTGCGGTGCCGGCAAGACGCTCGTCGGCGCCGGGGCGATGGCGACCGTCAAGGCGACGACGCTCATCCTCGTGACGAACACCGTGTCCGCCCGGCAGTGGCGGGACGAACTCCTGCGCCGGACGACCCTGTCCCCCGAGGACATCGGCGAGTACTCCGGCACCACGAAGGAGATCCGTCCCGTCACGATCGCGACGTACCAGATCCTGACCGCTCGGCGGAAGGGCGAGTACACGCACCTGTCGCTCCTCGATGCCCTCGACTGGGGCCTGATCGTCTACGACGAGGTCCACCTGCTCCCCGCGCCGGTGTTCAAGCTCACCGCCGACCTGCAGGCACGGCGGCGGCTCGGGCTCACGGCCACCCTGGTGCGTGAGGACGGCCGCGAGAGCGACGTGTTCTCGCTCATCGGGCCGAAGCGCTACGACGCCCCGTGGAAGGAGATCGAGGCGCAGGGCTACATCTCCCCGGCGGCCTGCTACGAGGTGCGGATCGACCTCCCCCACCAGGACCGCCTGGAGTACGCGGCGTCGGGTGACGACGAGCGCTACCGCATGGCGGCGACCTCGCCGGCGAAGACCCCGGTGGTGCGCGAGCTCATCGAGAAGCACCACGGCGAGCAGATCCTGGTGATCGGGCAGTACATCGACCAGCTCGACGACCTCGCCGCGTCACTCGACGCCGCCGAGATCACCGGGTCGACACCGGTCGACGAGCGAGAGCGGCTGTTCCAGGCGTTCCGCGAGGGCTCGATCGACGTGCTCGTGGTGTCGAAGGTCGCGAACTTCTCGGTGGACCTCCCCGACGCGACCGTGGCCATCCAGGTGTCCGGGTCGTTCGGCTCCCGACAGGAGGAAGCGCAGCGTCTCGGCCGGTTGCTCCGCCCGAACAAGGACGGCCTGCCGGCGTCGTTCTACACGCTCGTGACGCGGGACACGGTCGACCAGGACTTCGCGCAGAACCGGCAGCGCTTCCTCGCCGAGCAGGGGTACGCGTACACGATCCTCGACGCCGACCAGGTGCTGGCGGCCGCGTAGCCACCACACGACCCGCTCCCAGGAAACCTCTAGGGAACGGTCAGAGGATGGGTCCATGACCGATGGCCCCAAGATCCTGATCGTCGACGACGAGCCGAACATCCGCGACCTCCTCACGACCTCGTTGCGCTTCGCCGGGTTCGCCGTCCGTGCGGTCGGCAACGGGGCCCAGGCGATCTCCGCCGTGCTCGAGGAGGAGCCCGACCTGATCATCCTCGACGTGATGCTCCCGGACATGAACGGCTTCGGCGTCACAAAGCGCCTCCGCTCGTCCGGGTACACGTCGCCGATCCTCTTCCTCACCGCGAAGGACGACACCGAGGACAAGATCACCGGGCTCACCGTCGGGGGCGACGACTACGTCACCAAGCCGTTCTCGCTCGACGAGATCGTCGCGCGCATCAAGGCGATCCTCCGTCGCACCATGAACGACGAAGAGGACGCGATCATCCGCGCCGGCGAGCTCACGATGGACCAGGACACGCACGAGGTCACGATCGGCGACGCGCAGATCGAGCTGTCCCCGACCGAGTTCAAGCTCCTGCGCTACCTGATGCTCAACCCGAACCGCGTGCTGTCGAAGGCGCAGATCCTCGACCACGTGTGGGAGTACGACTTCAACGGCGACGCGGGCATCGTCGAGTCGTACATCTCGTACCTCCGCCGCAAGCTCGACCAGTACTCGACCGAGCCGATCATCCAGACGAAGCGCGGGTTCGGCTACATGCTGAAGGCGTCCAAGGCGTCCTGACGCCGGGCACACGGCGACCGTCCGGTTTCACCGGGCGGTCGCCGCTTATCGTTGGGGCAGCATGCACACGCGAATGAGCCACTGGTGGGACGGGATCTCCCTCCGCACCAAGATCACCGGCATCACGGTGCTGCTCGTCGCGCTCGGGCTGCTCGTCGCCGGGCTCGGCACCATGACGGTGCTCTCGACGTACCTCATGCAGCAGCTCGACAACACGGTCAAGCAGACGTCCGAGCAGCTCGAGGGGCAGAACATCAGCGATGGCCAGCAGTACTGCACGCTGTCGATCGTCCTGTCGCCGAGCGCCTACGTCGCGGCCTACGACTCCCGCGGCGACAAGATCTGCCAGACCCGCGCATCGAGCCGACCGGACATCCGCTCGCTCGACTTCTCCGCCGCGGCGCAGAGCTCGCAGCGGTTCTCGCTGTACGACAGCCAGCACGACCACGAGTGGCGCGCGCAGATCATCCCGGCGTCGCTGCAGAACCAGTCGAGCGGCACCTCGGAGACCGGGTACGTGCTCGTCGCCGTGTCGAGCGCCGACACCGACAAGACCATCGGCCGCTTCACGATCATCTTCCTGGGCTTCGGCATCTCGGTGATCCTGCTCGGCGCGATGCTGACACGGCTCCTCGTGACGGCCACGTTCGACCCGCTGCGCGACGTTGAGGACACCGCGGCCCGGTTCGCCGCCGGTGACTTCAACCAGCGGCTCGAGGCCGACACCCCGAACACCGAGGTCGGTCGCCTCAACCGCTCGCTCAACGCGATGCTCGAGCGGATCGACTCCGCGTTCGAGGACCGCGAGCGGACGATCGACCAGATGCGCCGCTTCGTCGGTGACGCCTCCCACGAGCTCCGCACGCCGCTGGTGTCGCTCCGCGGCTACGCCGAGCTCTACCGGATGGGGGCGCTCCGCAAGGAAGAGGACGTCGCCCAGGCGATGGACCGCATCGAGAAGGAAGCGCAGCGGATGGGCCTGCTCGTGCAGGACCTGCTCCAGCTCGCCCGCATCGACGAGTCGAAGCCGCTCGAGCTCGGCCCGGTCGACCTCGTCGCGATCGCCCGCGACTCGGCACTCGACACCATGGCGTCGAACCCCGACCGCGAGATCCAGGTCCTCGTCGAGGACGCCGTGACCGGCGTCAGCGTGCCGCAGGCCGTCCGTCCGGGTGCGTTCGGGCAGGTCGACACCGGCGAGACGCCCGTCTCCCCGCCGTCGGCGAACTCGACCGGCCCGATCGCGTTCTCGCGGCAGACGATCGCGCGCCTCCGTGCCCGCCGCAACCGCGCCATGGGCGTCGAGGGCGGTGTACCGACCGACGAGACCACGCCCCTGCCGACCGTCGTGCTGCCGGCCCGTCCGCCGATCGTCCTGGCCGAGGAGAACAAGATCCGCCAGGTCGTGACGAACCTGATGGGCAACGCCATGCGGTTCACCGAGCACGACGACCCGATCGAGATCGGCATCGGCGTGGACGACGACCTCGGCATGGCCCACATCGACGTCATCGACCACGGCGAGGGCATCCCGCCGCAGCTGCGCGAGAAGATCTTCCAGCGCTTCTGGCGGGCGGACACCTCGCGCGCGCGGGACACCGGCGGCTCGGGCCTCGGTCTCGCGATCGTGTCGGGCATCGTGCACGCGCACAACGGCTCCGTCGAGGTGTTCGACACCGAGGGCGGCGGCGCGACCTTCCGCGTCTGGCTCCCCCTGCTCCCCCGCGACTACACCCCCACCCCGAAGTCCCCCGCCGCCTGACGCGCCACCCGCCGCCCGTCGCCGCCCGGCGTCCCGCCGTCCGTCCCCGTTCTGGTCGCACGGCTTGCCGCTCAACTCCGGCCGACGCGGCATGTCGTGCGACTCGAACGGTCGCAGGCGGCAGGTCGTGCGACCGGAGCACGGCGCGGACCTGTAGGAACGAGCGACGTCAGAGCTGCCGGACCGGCTCAGGAACGGGCGGCGAACGCTTGACGGAGTCGCTCGAACAGCACCGCAGGTCGAGCCGCGTCGGCAGCCGTCGCGTGCACCACGATCCACCCGTTGACAGCGAACCCGTTGCCTCGGCGCTGATCGTGTCGGAAGACGTCGCGCTCGCGGTGATGGTCGCCGTCGTACTCGAGCGCGATACGGAGCTGTGGCCAGCACATGTCCACCCGTCCGAGGAACGTACCGCGCTCATCGAACACCTCGTGGTTGAGCTCGGGCTCTGGGAAGCCTGCATCAACGACGTCGAGGCGGATCAGCGTCTCCATGGGTGACTCGCTCCCCGGACGCACGGCCTCGAGTGCAGCCCGCGCGAGAACGACCCCGTGCCCGCGGGGACGGAGCGCACGCGCGAGATCCTCGATCGTGGCGAGTCTCGCCCGTCCGACGAGGTGGTCGCCGAGGACGACGAGCGCTCGGAAGTCGAAGAGGGTCGCGCACTCGGCCCAGGCGCGGGCCGGCGTGCTGACCGGGAGGCCGTCCTGCTCGACGGTGTCGTCGTCGGCCACACGATGGGCCATGACACCCGGACGCCGCATGAGGCTCCCTCCGCCGATGGTCGCCACGTGTACCCGCGACCCTTCGCGGTGTTCCCTCGGCACCGGCGCTCCCCACACGCTGACTGCGGTCGTGTGGCTGAACCGCTGGTCGGGGCGGAGCACCAGGGCGATGCAGTCGACCAGGCTCGCGTCGCGGTCACGAGGCACGCGGACGCCGTGGACGGGGCGCCGGAGATCAGCGCGGCGCATGCGGCTCGTACCCTCGCCGTACCGACGAGCTTGTGCGACGGTGAAGGCCCGTTCCGCGAGGCCGTTCGGCAGTGCGCGCGGAGTGGTCATGCTCGCATCCTGGAGGCGCACGACACCATCCGAGCCAGAGGCGGGCGCACCTGTGGAGAACGACCGCAGCCGAGCCTCCCGTGCGGGAGAAGCCCCTGCGTCCTGGTAGCACGACATGCCGCGCGCGGTCGTTGCGGGCGCACGACCTGCCGTCGAAGTCGAACCTGAGCGGCAAGTCTTGCGACCGAAACCGAGCCAGGGCCGCCCGCCGGCGCCCGCACGCGGAAGGGCCCCGCACGCGCTGCGTGCGGGGCCCTTCCGGCTACCGGGACTAGAAGTCCATGCCACCCGTGGGGTCGCCGGCCGGCATGGCCGGGTTCTTCTCCGGCTTGTCGGCGACGACGGCCTCGGTCGTGAGGAACAGACCGGCGATCGACGCGGCGTTCTGCAGCGCCGAGCGCGTGACCTTGGCCGGGTCGATGATGCCCGCGGCGACGAGGTCGACGTACTCGCCGGTCGCGGCGTTGAGGCCGTGACCCGACTCGAGCTCGCGGACCTTGGCGGCGACGACGCCCGGCTCGAGACCGGCGTTCAGCGCGATCTGCTTGAGCGGCGCGTCGATGGCGACGCGGACGATGTTCGCACCGGTCGCCTCGTCACCCTCGAGCGAGAGCGTGTCGAGCGCGACGGACGCCTGGATGAGCGCGACGCCACCACCGGCGACGATGCCCTCCTCGACGGCGGCCTTCGCGTTGCGGACGGCGTCCTCGATGCGGTGCTTGCGCTCCTTGAGCTCGACCTCGGTCGCGGCACCCGCCTTGATGACGGCCACGCCACCGGCGAGCTTCGCGAGGCGCTCCTGGAGCTTCTCGCGGTCGTAGTCGGAGTCGGTCGCCTCGATCTCGGAGCGGATCTGACGGACGCGGCCCGCGATCTGCTCGTCGTCGCCGGCACCCTCGATGATCGTGGTCTCGTCCTTGGTGATGATCACCTTGCGGGCCTTGCCCAGCAGGTCGAGGGTCGCGTTCTCGAGCTTGAGGCCGACCTCTTCCGAGATGACCTGGCCGCCGGTCAGGATCGCGATGTCCTGCAGCATGGCCTTGCGACGGTCGCCGAAGCCCGGGGCCTTGACGGCGACGGACTTGAAGATGCCACGGATCTTGTTCACGACGAGGGTCGCGAGGGCTTCGCCGTCGACGTCCTCGGCGATGATGAGGAGCTGCTTGCCCGCCTGGATCACCTTGTCGACGACCGGGAGCAGGTCCTTGATGTTGGAGATCTTCGAGTTGACGATGAGGATGTACGGGTCCTCGAAGACGGCCTCCTGGCGCTCCGGGTCCGTGACGAAGTACTGCGACAGGTAGCCCTTGTCGAAGCGCATGCCCTCGGTCAGCTCGAGCTCGGTGCCGAAGGTGTTCGACTCCTCGACGGTGACGACGCCCTCCTTGCCGACCTTGTCGATCGCCTCGGCGATGAGCTCGCCGATGGTGGGGTCGGCGGCCGAGATCGACGCGGTCGCGGCGATCTGGTCCTTGGTCTCGATGTCCTTCGCGTTGGCGAGGAGCTGGTCGGAGACGGCGGCGACGGCCTTCTCGATGCCGCGCTTGAGCGACACGGGGTCGGCACCGGCCGCGACGTTGCGGAGGCCCTCGCGGACGAGCGCCTGGGCGAGCACGGTCGCGGTGGTCGTACCGTCACCGGCGACGTCGTCGGTCTTCTTGGCGACCTCCTTGACGAGCTCCGCGCCGATCTTCTCGTACGGGTCGTCGAGCTCGATCTCCTTGGCGATGGAGACACCGTCGTTCGTGATCGTGGGGGCGCCCCACTTCTTCTCGAGGACGACGTTGCGGCCGCGCGGGCCGAGCGTCACCTTCACGGCGTCGGCCAGGGTGTTCAGGCCGCGCTCGAGGCCACGACGGGCCTCCTCGTCGAAAGCAATGATCTTAGCCATGTGAGTTTCTCGTCCCTCCCGGACGTCGTGCGTGGGGGTCGTGCTGGCACTCAGCGCAAGCGAGTGCCAACGCCGATTCTGGCACTCGCCGGGTGTGAGTGCAACACAGTCGGGAGGCGCGGCTCGACTTCCCAGGACACGTTGCGGCCGGGACCCGGCACGCTCAGGCCCGGGTGGTGGCTGCTCGGCGGGCGGAGCGCCGTGCACGACGAACGCGCCGCCCCCGAGGGGACGGCGCGTTCGTCGAGTGGTCCTGGGCTCAGGCGGGACGGACCGCCTCTGCCTGTGGGCCCTTCGACCCGGTGCCGACGTCGAACGTCACCGCCTGGCCCTCCTCGAGGACCTTGTACCCCGACATGTCGATCGCCGAGTAGTGCACGAACACGTCCTGGCCCCCTCCATCCACGGTGATGAAGCCGAAGCCCTTCTCGGCGTTGAACCACTTCACGGTTCCGTTGGCCATGATCTCTTGCTCCCTGGTGCTGCAGTTGCGGACGACGCCATCGCCGTCTGGCGATGACTCTCGTGCAACAACGGCGGCAAGGCAAGAGGTGTGACGTTCTTGCACGCCGATCGCGTCAGAAATCAACGTGCCCGAAACACCTCCGTCACACAGCGCGCGTCAGCCGCCGTAGTCGGCGCCGAGCACGACGCTGACGTCGGCGTTCGGGAACGCCGCCGACTGCTCCACCGTCGCGATGCCGAGCGCCTTCGCCACACCCTGTGCCACGGCCTGCTGCTCGGGCTGCTGGTAGTACACGACCGAGGTCGTCGTCCCCGTCGTCCCGGCGTCACCCGTCGAGGCGACCTGCCAGCCCGCGGTGGTCAGTGCGCTGCTGGCGCGGGCGGCCAGACCGGTCGTCGTCGTGCCGTTCAGCACGACGACGCTCGTCGCGCCCTGCGCCGAGGGCTCCGCAGCGCTCGGCTCCTCGGACGCGGGCGCCGACGGCGACTCCGAGGGCGTCTCCGACGGCGCGGCCGACGCCGAGGAGCTCGACGAGGGGCGCGGCGACGAGGTCGACCCCGGGAACGAGTAGCTGCCGTTCAGCAGCGCGAGCACGAGGACACCGACGAGCACGAGCACACCGGTCGCGAGGGCGCCCCAGGCGAACGCGATCCACCCGCGTCCACGACGACGGGCACCGCGGTGCGCTCCGACCCGGGGGCCGTCGGTGACGTCGTCGAACCGGTCTCGCGGGAATCTCTCGGTCATCGTTCCTCTTCACGGGGATCGGGCGCGGGGGCGACGAACGCGCGCGCCGCTCGTGCTCGGGTGCGTGCGTGCCGGAGCCGCTGCAGCCGACCGACCAGCTGGGGGTCGAGCGCGAGTGCGGCGGGCAGGTCGATCACGCGGTTGAGCACCTGGTAGTAGCGCGCCGGCGACATGTCGAACTCGACCCGGATCTCCGCCTCCTTCGTGCGGTCGTGCCGCGCCCGGTCGTGCTCGAACGCGAGCACGCGCTGGTCGAGCTCGCTGAGCTCGTCGGTGGGGAGGGCGGTCACGGCACTTCCGGTCACGGTTCGGTCACGGGTCTCGCACATCGTAGGGGTGCCCGGCGGTCCGACCCTGGCACGCGGCTGGACTGTCGCGAAGCCCGGTTCAGGCTGCGGGCCGCCGGAACCACCGCACCCGGACGCCGAACGGGTCGCAGACCGCCGTCGCCACACCGTCGAGCGACACCGTGGCGAAGGCGTCCGGGTCCGCCGGGTCGACGTCGTCGGGCAGCGTCGCGGCCACCCCGCGCAGGATGCCCGTCCGTTCGACCGCGACCCAGTGCACGCCACGCTCCGCCAGCCGGTCGACCACGCGCTGGCGGTCGGCGCCCGGCACGTAGACGAGGGTCCCGGTGGTGAGCACCACGGGACGGACGCCGTCCGGCAACGCGTCCAGTGCACGGTCGAGGTCGCCGGGCAGCGTGCCACGGATCCGGACGGGAGGCACGGCGAGCGTCGCGCGCGCCGCCTCGCGCATCAGGGCGGTGCGGTCCGTCGCCTCGGGCGGGACGGCCTCGACCAGCCGGTCGAACGCACCGGGCTCGGCGAGGTCGATCGGGTTCGGGTCGAGGGCGACCCGCGCGCCGATCCGGATCGGGGTGCCGGCCGACTCGGGGACCGCGCCGCTGGCGTCGACCGTCAGGTGCACCGACGGCTCGGCGACGGCGGTGTGCACCCGGACCGTGCCGTCCCCGGTCCGGTGGTCGAGCGTCACCCGGTCCGGGATCGAGCAGAGCCCGGCGGCGGCCCCGGCGTCGACGAGGCCGAGCGGCCGCGGGTCCGCCGCGGCGAGCGCCGCGAACAGCGGGACGACGGGACCGAGCCGCCGCGGGTCGTTGGCCTGCACCGTGGCGGCGGCGAGCGCCGTGACGAACGCGGCACGGGCCTCCCGGCCGAGCGCACGGAGCGCTCCGGGGTCCGACGGGTCGGCACCCAGCCGACGTGCGACGGCGAAGACCAGCTCCGGTTGCCGCTGCTGCTCGGGGACCGCGTCGAGGAGCGCGACCAGGTCGTCGTCGACCGAGCGTGCCCAGGCCGCGTACGACGGCGAGGCCGGAGCGATGCGCGCCGCGTAGGTGGCGTACCGCTCGCGCGTGACGGTCACGGGCGGTGCATGCCGACGTGACGGATGCCGGCCTCGTCGTAGGGCGCACCGAACCGGACGAAGCCGTGGCGTTCGTAGAGGCCCGCGACGTACTCCTGGGCGTGCAGGACGAACGGCTCGTGACCGTGCGTCTCGAGCACCCCCGCGACCAGCCGTCCGGCGATCCCCTGCCCCCGGTGGTCGGGGTGGGTGGCGACCCGGCCGATCACCCAGGCCGGCGGCTCGCTGGCCGCGGGGTGGTCCTCGTCCGGGGCGGGCCGGACGAGGCGGAGGTACCCGACCGGATCGTCGTCGGCTCCGAACCACCAGTGCTCGGTGTCGGGCTCGCGGTCACGGCCGTCGAAGTCGTCGGCGGTGACCCGCTGCTCGAGGGCGAAGACGCGGTTCCGCAGCCGCACGATGCCGTACAGTTCGTCCGTCGTCAGGCGGGTCCAGCGGGCGTGGCGGACGGAATGCTCGGACATCGTCGCGAGTTTACTGAAGGGGTCGGGCATCACCATCGAGCCCCGACCGGAAGCAGGAGGAAGCAATGGCGTACAACGTCGACAAGTCGGACGCCCAGTGGCGCGAGGAGCTCTCCCCGGACCAGTACGCCGTGCTCCGGCAGGCCGGGACCGAGCGCCCGTGGACGGGTGAGCTGCTCGACGAGGAGCGCGCCGGCACGTACACCTGTGCGGCGTGCGGCGCGGAGCTGTTCCAGAGCGGCACGAAGTTCGACTCCGGTTGCGGCTGGCCGTCGTTCTACGAGTCGGTCCGCCCCGAGGCGGTCCAGCTCATCGAGGACAAGTCCCTCGGCATGGTCCGCACCGAGGTCCGCTGCGCGAACTGCGGCTCGCACCTCGGGCACGTGTTCCCCGACGGCTTCGGCACCCCGACGGGTGACCGCTACTGCATGAACTCGCTGTCGCTGAACTTCTCCGAGCAGGGCGAATGAGACCCCGACGCGTCCGCCGGTAGGATGGGCGCGTCAGCCGGCATGGCGCAATTGGTAGCGCACCGTACTTGTAATACGGGGGTTGCGGGTTCGAGTCCCGCTGCCGGCCCCAGATCACGGCTCCTCGTGCGGCCCGAGGCGGAGCCGTCACCGCACGTCGAGCTCGCCGTCCGCGTCCCGTTCGATCTCGCCGTCCGGGATCCAGACGACGATGCGGTCCAGGCGCACCCGCTCGAACGACGACCGCTCGTCGCGCAGCAGGTCCGTGACCTCCTGCGGCAGCGGGAAGCGCTGGTCGCGGCCCACCACGATCGCCTCGAACGGTGCATCGTCGACGTCGCGCACGCCGCGCGCACCGACGTACTGGTCGTAGTCGCTGGGGGTGATCGCGCCGAAGAAGATGCGGCCGTCCCGGATGCCCTCGCTCCGCAGCAGCGGCAGGAGGCGCGCGACCCCCTCGGGGCGTGTCTGCCAGACCGCCCGCGCGGTCGGGATGCTGCCGACGAGTGCGACGACGACGAGGAGTGCGGCGAGCGCGCCGGTCAGCGGCCGGGGGCGGAGCACCGCGAGCCGACCGAGTCCGACCGCGGCGAGCAGGACGATCCAGGGCGTCCACGCGCTGTAGTAGGTCGGCAGCGCGATCTTCGCCGCCACCGAGTAGAACGCGACGAGCAGCAGGAGCGGTGCGGCGAGGAACACCACCAGCCGGTCCGGACGGACGACGACCGCGAGCAGCACCCCGGCGGCCAGGACGACGAGCACCGGCAGGCCGACGCCCTGCGCCAGGAACCACCAGTTCCCCCACCACGGTGCGAACTGGTGGGTCTGCCCGGCGATCACGGCGAGGTGGCCGTTCTCGTTCTGCCCCTCCTGGAAGGCCAGCATGTAGAGCACCGCCGACCGTATGCCCATCGGGGCGTACAGCGCGACGACCGTCACCGTGAAGACCACGGCCCAGACGACGCCGCCGACGACGAGCCGACGCCACTGCCGGAACAGCAGCGGGGCGAGCAGGAACACGGGCACCAGCACGAGCGTCGACGCCTTCGACGTCACCGAGGCGGCCATGAGCACCGCGGACAGCGGGAGCCACCACCACCGGCCGGTCCGTGTCCAGGTCCACACGGCGAAGAGCGCGGCCAGGGCGAAGAACACCATCACCGGGTCGAGGAGCGCGACACGGTCGAGCCGCGCACCGGATCCACCCCGGGGCGTCAGCGTCCAGAGCGCCGCGGCGGTCCACCCCGCCCAGAAGCCGACCTCGGCGCGGAGCCACACGAACATGACGGCGGCGCCGAGGACGACGAGGGCACTCACGAGGACCCGGGGCGCGGTGGCCCCTTCGCCCCCGACGAGCTGCGCGAGCCCGAACAGGTACTTCGCCGTCGGCGGGTGCTCGCGGTTCTGGTCGAACGCGCCGTGCACGTACGCGAAGCCGGCGCGGACGTAGGTGGACTCGTCGCCGCCGATGTTCTCGTCCGCGATCCGCCAGAAGCACTGGTAGGCGGCCGCCAGTGCGAGCAGGACGAGGGCGACGATCCGTACCGCTCGGCGGTCCTGGAGCACGAGGGCGTGGCGTCGACTGGGCACCGGACGATCCTACGGCGGGAGCCGCCGCCCTCCGGCGGGAGCACGGAGGGCCCGGACGATGGACGTCCCGGGCCCTCCGGCGCGCGGAACGCGGATCAGGAGGCGTTCCGAGCGCTCGACGCGGTAACCAGCCGGTCGTCCCTCGATGGTGTCACCGCACCCGGTGACGTGTCCACGGTTGCGGTCCGATCCACGCGAACCCGCACGGATGTGCAGGAACCGGCCGGTCGGACTGCGTCCCCGCTGTGTGCGCGCCGGGCGGATGCCCGACGCGCACGGCCGTGCTCCGCGTCCGACCGCGATCAGTGTCCGACCGCGGTCAGCGTCCGCCCGTGATGCGGCGCTCGCGCTGGGCGACGCCGGCGGTGCCGTAGGGGTAGTCGTCGACCCGCGGGGCACTCGCGTCCGTCAGGGCCTGCAGCTCGTCGTCGGTGAGCACGAGGTCGGCCGCGCCGAGGTTGTCCTCGAGCTGCGAGACCGTCCGGGCGCCGAGGATGACGCTCGTCACCGCGGGCCGCGCGAGCAGCCAGGCGAGGGCGACCTGCGACTTCGAGGCACCGTGCGCGTCGGCGACCGCGGAGACCGCGTCGAGCACCTTCCACGTGCGCTCGTCGCCGTTGCGGGCCTCCCACGCCTCCATGCCGCGCTGCGGGTTCTCGCCGAGACGTGTCGAGCCCGTCGGAGCCTCGTCGCGCTGGTACTTCCCGGAGAGCCAGCCGCCGGCCAGGGGCGACCACGGGAGCAGACCGATGCCGGCGTCCAGGCACGCGGGCACGACCTCGTGCTCGATGTCCCGCACGAGCAGGTTGTACTGCGGCTGCAGCGTCACCGGCGGTGCCCAGCCGTGGGCCTTCGCCTCGTACACGGCCTTCGTCACCTGGTAGCCGAGGTAGTTCGAGAACCCGTAGGTGCCGATCTTGCCGGCGGACACGGCGTCGTCGAGGAAGCGCAGGGTCTCCTCGATCGGCGTCAGGGCGTCCCACGCGTGCATCTGGTAGAGGTCGATGTGCTCCACACCGAGCCGCTCGAGCGAGGCGTCGAGCGCGACGCGCAGGTGACGGCGGGACAGGCCGAGGTCGTTCGGGCCGTCACCCTGGGGGAACCGGCCCTTCGTCGCGAGGACGACCTGCTGCGCCTCGGTCGGGTGGGCGGCGAGCCACCGGCCGATGATGCGCTCGGACTCGTTGCCGGAGTACACGTCCGCGGTGTCGACGAGCGTGCCGCCCGCTGCGACGAACGTGTCGAGGATCTGGTGGGAGGTGGGTTCGTCGGCCTCACTGCCGAACGTCATGGTGCCGAGGGTCAGCGTCGACACCGATGTCCCGCTGTTGCCGAGGAGTCTGTAGTCCATGGCCGGGACGCTACGCCCGGTCTCCTCCGCCAGCGGGGACCTGCCAGTACCCGTCAGGGGTGCGCACCGCCCCCTCAGCGTCCCTCGGACAGGAAGGCGATCGCCCGCTCACGGAAGTCGCGCGACGTGGGGGCGTTGAAGTGGTTCCGACGCGGGATCTCGAAGAACGACGCGTCCGGCGCCGCCTCGGCCAACCGCACGGCGCTGTCCCGGATCCCGTCCTCGCTGCCCGCCGCCATCAGGATCGGCTGCGCGGGGGCGTTCTCCGGCGTCGGCTCGACGCTGTTCCGCATCCCCTCGACCATCGCGACGAGCGCGCGGAGGTCGTTCCCCTCGACGTTCGCCGCCATCTGCAGGTACCCGTTCGTCACCCGGTCCTCGACCGGGGTGCCGTCGGCGATGTACGCCTTCGCCTGGTCGACCGCCACGCGGCGCATCGGGTCGGCGTCCGGGATCCCGCCGAGGACGGCCCGCGAGATCCGGTCCGGGATCTGCTCGGCGGTGTGCCAGCCGACACGGGCGCCCAGCGAGTACCCGAGGAACGCGACGTCGTCGAGCAGGTAGGTGTCGATGACCGTGGTGACGTCGGCGACGAGCAGGTCCATCGAGTACGCGGACGGGTCGTGCGGCTTCGACGAGGCACCGTGCCCGCGCTGGTCGAGCGCGACGACGCGGTAGCCCGCTCGGACGAGGTCACGGGTCCACCCCGAGGCGTGCCAGTTCAGGACGGCGCCCGAGGCGAAGCCGTGCACGGCCACCACGACGGGGGCGTCCGGCTCGCCGAAGTCGTACGTCGCGAGCTTCAGGCCGTCCGGGGACATCACGGCACGGGGACGGGGCGCTTCGGGGACGAGTGACATGGCGCGACCAGGCTACCGGGGCATGGTGGTGGCCATGGACGGCTACGGCGGCGATCAGGTCCGGGCGGCGGAGCGGCCGCACCTCGAGGCGGGCGAACCCCTCATGCAGCGCGCGGCGGCGGGGCTGGCCCGCATCGTCGGCGAGCTGCTCGACGACCCGGCGGTCCGCCCGCAGGACGGCCCGGGGTCGGTCCTGCTGCTGGTGGGCAGCGGCGACAACGGCGGTGACGCCCTGTTCGCGGGCGCGCACCTGGCGTCGGACGGGAGGCAGGTGACGGTGCTGCGCGTCGGCGCACGTGTCCACGAGGCGGGCCTGGCAGCGGCGCTGGACGCCGGGTCGCGCCTCGCCCCACCGGCACGGCCGGACCGCCGCTGGCGCGTCGCTCCGGAACCGGCGGCGTGGGCCCCGGACGGCCCGACGGACCCTGACGACGCCGGTGCGGCCGACGTCCTGCGGGCCGCCGCGACCCCGGACGCCGAGCGCCTGGCGGCGGTCGCCGCCGAGGCCGCCGCGGGAGCCGACCTCGTGCTCGACGGCATCCTCGGCATCGGTGCCGGCGGCGGCACCCCCTTGCGCTCCCCCGCTCGGCAGGTCGTCGACGCGATCCGCGAGCTCGCCCGCGACCAGCGCGCCCCGTTCGTCGTCGCCGTCGACGTGCCGAGCGGCATCGACGTCGACACCGGCGCGGTGGCCGACGACCACGTGCTCCACGCCGACGTCACCGTGACCTTCGGCGGGGTCAAGGCGGGCCTGCTCACCGGCCCCGGGGCGACGCTCGCCGGGCGGATCGAGCTCGTCGACGTCGGCATCGGAGCGGACCTGGCGACGATGGAGCCGCTCGTCCGCACCTGACGCCGGTCCGCGCCCGACACCGACCCGGCGTCGACGGGAACGGGATCAGGCCGCGCCGGCGTCCACCCCGTCGACGACGTCGGGACGCGCCTCGAGCCACGTGTCGACGAAGTGCCGGTAGTTGGCGGCGATCACCTGCTCGGCCGCCTCGTGGTCGAGCCCCTGCTGCACGACGTCGTCGAGCGCGTCCTCCCAGTTGCTCCGCCCGATGGCGAAGCCGACGAAGCCGTCGACGGGTGCTGCGACGCGCAGCCACCGGTCGAGCTGGTCCTCGGGGGCGTCGCGGCCCAGCACGATGCACTGCACGTGGTCCCGACCTCCGGCGCGCACGGCGGCGACGACGCGCTCGGCGTCCTCGGTGCGGTCGAGGCCCTCGAGCTTCCACACGTCCGGCTCGACCCCGTGCTCCTGCAGGTACCCGATGGTCTCGACGACGAGTCCCGGGCGGACGTCGCGGTCGTAGTCGTCCGCCTGCGCCTGCTGGTCGACGGTGCCCGGGACGAGGAGCTCGACCAGGAACGCACGGTCGGCGTCGTGCAGGGCGCGGGAGACCTCGGCGAGCCGCTCGGCCTGGGCCTGCCGGTCACCGGCGTCGAACGCGGGGTTGTCGCGGACGAGGACCTTCACGAAGTCGGGGTCGAACGAGTCCACGTGCGCGAGCCAGTCGTCGCCGTACTCGAGCTCGAACCAGTCGCGGCCGGACCGCTCGATCGGCATCGCGAGCTGCAGCCCGGCCTCGCGGACGAGCCGGGCGACGTCGTCGCCGTAGCGCTCGTCGACGAGCACGCCGGTGCGTGCGCGGGAGGCCCCTGCGGCGAGCGCGGTGAGCACACCGCGGTACACGAGCTGCTTGCCGGCACGGACGCGCTGGGCGTCGGCCTCGTCCGCGGGCTCGCCGGACTCGTCGCCGTAGGTGTGCTCCAGGAGCGAGGACCGCTGGTCCATCGCGAGGAGGAAGAGGGGGTGCTGTTCATCGAGGTCGGCCATGCCGCCATGCTGCTCGCACCCCCTCCGTCCGCGCTCAGTGGGCGCGGTACAGTTCCGGCTCCGGCAGCCCGTGGGCGGCACGGATGCTGCGCGAGATGCCCTCGATCGCCACGAGCGCGTCGACCACGGCCTCGGCGGTCACGGGGAACGGCATGTTGTGGATCGTCTCGCTCTCCACGGTGGCGGCCTCGGCGACGGCCCGGAGCACGTCCCGGTCGTCGACGGTCAGCCCGATCTCGGTCAGGGTGTTCGGCAGTCCGACCCTCGTCGTGAAGACGACGAAGTCCTCGATCTCGTCGGCGGGCGCCCCCTCGAGCACGAGCTGCGCGATCGTCCCGACGTTGACCTTCTGCCCGTGCGCGAGGCCGTGCGCCTGCGGGGCCGCGGTCAGGCCGTTGTGGATCGCGTGCGCCGCGGCGAGGCCACCGGACTCGAAGCCGAGCCCGGACAGCAGGGTGTTCGCCTCGACGACCTTCTCGAGCGCGGGCGTGACGACCTTCGCCTTCACGGACTCGATCGCCTGGAGCGCGTTGTCGTGCAGGAGCTCCCACGACAGCTCCGCGAGCGCGACACCGGTCTCGGTCTGCAGCCCGCCGGCCATGGTGTCGGCGTTCGCGCGCTTCGCGGCACGGGCCTCGACCCAGGTCGCGAGGGCGTCGCCGATGCCCGCGACGAGGAACTGCACGGGGGCGTTCGCGACGAGCTTCGTGTCGATGAGCACGAGGTCCGGGTTGTGCGGGAAGAAGCGGTACTCGATGAACTCCCCCTCCTCCGAGTAGACGACCGCGAGCGCGGAGGTCGGGGCGTCGGTGCTCGCGGCGGTCGGCACGCTCGCCCAGCGGATCCCGGCGAGGTGCCCGGAGGCCTTCGCGGCGTCGATCGCGGACCCGCCGCCGAGGCCGACGACCACGTCGGAGTCCGTCTCGCGGATCTTCGCGGTGAGGTCGTCGATCGCCTGCGGGGTGGCGAAGCGTCCGAAGCCGACCCGCTCGACCGGCAGGCCGGCGGCGTCGAAGCTCGTGCGGACGGCGTCCTCGACGATGCCCCACACCACGTCGTCGGCGACGAGCAGCGGACGCTTCCCGATCGGCGCGACGAACTCCCCGACGCGGGTGATCGCGTCCTTGCCCTGCACGTAGCGGGCGGGGCTCATGACGGTGCTGATCGGAGTGGCCATGGTGCTGCTTCCTTCCGGGTGGATCGTGCTGTTGTACGACAGGTGTCGGCGGTGCCGACGCACCGGACGCTACGCGGGTCGGCTGCGGGTACGGTCGGCGGCATGACGTTCAACGAGGACTCGCAGCTCAGCGGCGGGAAGGTGAAGCGCCGCGGGCGGACGGCGGCGATCGGTGGTGGCGGCGTCGGTGTCGCGGCGATCGTGGTGTTCCTCATCGCGCAGTTCACCGGGGTCGACCTGAGCGGCATCGTCGGCGACGGCAGCGGCACCACCCAGATCCAGCAGCAGGACGAGACGGTGCAGCCCGCCGAGGAGTGCCGCACCGGCCGTGACGCGAACCAGCGGGTCGAGTGCCGCATGGAGGGCGCGGCCGAGTCGCTCGACGCCTACTGGACGGCCGAGGCCGCCGACCTCGGGATCTCGTACACGACGCCGGGCTTCGTGCTCTTCGACGGGTCGACGGACACCGGCTGCGGCCAGGCCTCGGCGGCGACCGGCCCGTTCTACTGCCCGCCGGACCGCTCGATCTTCCTCGACACGGCGTTCTACGACGACCTGCAGTCCCGGTACGGCTCGTCCGGCGGTCCGCTCGCCCAGATGTACGTCGTCGCGCACGAGTGGGGCCACCACGTGCAGCAGCTCGAGGGCACCTTCGCCGACACCGACCGCTCCGGCACCGGCGCGTCCTCGGGGAGTGTCCGCGTCGAACTGCAGGCGGACTGCTACGCGGGCTCCTGGGTGGGCTCGGCCGCGACCACCCGCGACGCGAACGGCGAGACGTTCTTCGAACCCGTCACCCGGGCGCAGATCGCCGACGCGCTGTCCGCAGCGAGCGCCGTCGGCGACGACAGCATCCAGGAACGGGCCACGGGTCGCGTCGACCCCGACTCGTTCACGCACGGGTCCAGCGCCCAGCGCCAGGCGTGGTTCACGCGGGGCTACGAGCGCGGGGCCACCGCCTGCGACACGTTCAGCGTGCCGGGCTCCCAGCTCTGATCCGCGGGCCGCGGACGCACGCTCGGGTCACGAGCCGCCCCCGGACGCACGGGAGGCTCCCCACCGGTCCGGTGGGGAGCCTCCCGTCCGTCGGTCTGCCGACCGGTCGCGACGTCAGCCGGCGGACGCGCTCGCGGAGGGGGTCGGGGTCGCGGTGGGCGACGGCGTCGCGTCCGACGCCCCGGCCGCCGACACCACGAAGGTGCGGAAGTCGTCGTTGGTGATCGGCGCGGTGAGCTCGTACTGCTTGCCGTTCACGAGCACCAGGGGCGGCCCGGGGAACTCGTCGAGCGACGAACCGGGGATGTCGCCGCCGGTCACGTCGGCCGTGCGCTCGTCGACCCACTTGGCGTAGGTCTGGTCCTGGATGCAGTCGCGGATCGCAGCCGCGTCCTGCACGCCGTCGACCCCGGTGACGAGCCGCTCGAGCTGCGCGTCGGTGAGGCCGGAGGTGCCCTGGTCGGGCTGCCGCGCGAAGAGCGCCTGGTTCACGGCGTAGAACTGGTCGGGCGACCGGTCCGCAACGCAGGCCGCGGCGTTCGCGGCGCGCAGCGAGTACTTCGTGCCCTGCGACCGGTTCGTCAGCACGGCGACCGGGTGGATGTCGACCGTCGCGGCGCCGGAGTCGACCAGGCTCGCGATGTACTCGCTGTTGGCGTCCTCGAACTGCGCGCAGGTGTCGCAGAGGTAGTCGACGTACATGGTGATCCGCACCGGGTCGGACGCGTCGGTCGCGTCGGGCGTCGGGGACGACGAGGACGCCCCGACCGGGCGCAGGCCCTCGCCGATCGTGATGCCGCCCTGCGACATCGTGGACGGTCCGGGGCCGGCGGGCTTCACCGAGTCGACCAGCACCAGCGTGACGACCGCCACCGCGGCGAGGAGCACGACCCCGAGCCCGATCTGCAGTCCCAGGCGTGTGCCGCGCTGCCGGCGCTTCTGCTGGGTCCGTGCTCGCTGGGCCCGCTGCCGTGCGGCCTCTCGTCGTTCGTTGCGCGCGGCGCGTGCGTCACCCTCGGGGCGGTTGGTCATGCGTCGTTGGTCCTCACGTTGCTCCTGACGTCCGCACGGCCTCGCCTTCCCCCGTACGCCGGACGGACCCGCCGATCGTAGTGGTCCTTCCTGGGACCAGCCAACCAGGTCGGACCGGACACTGGCGCTGGCGGGGGAACTCGTGTTGTATGAGCACCGATGGTCGACGACGACCATCCGGGGCCCCCACGGGCAACCGCTTCACAACGGATCGTCCGGCACGTACCTGCCGGTGAAGGAAGGATCGAACGCTCATGGCGTCCGTCACCTACGACAAGGCAACCCGTCTCTACCCCGGAGGCACCCGCCCCGCGGTCGACTCCCTCGACCTGGACGTCGCCGACGGCGAGTTCCTCGTCCTCGTCGGCCCCTCGGGCTGCGGCAAGTCCACCTCCCTGCGCATGCTCGCCGGCCTCGAAGAGGTCAACTCCGGCGCCATCCGCATCGGCGAGCGCGACGTCACCGACGTCCCGCCGAAGGACCGCGACATCGCGATGGTGTTCCAGAACTACGCGCTGTACCCGCACATGACCGTCGCCGAGAACATGGGCTTCGCGCTCAAGATCGCCGGTGTCGGGAAGGAGGAGCGCGCCACCCGCGTGCAGGAGGCCGCGAAGCTCCTCGACCTCGAGCAGTACCTCGGCCGCAAGCCGAAGGCGCTCTCGGGTGGTCAGCGTCAGCGCGTCGCGATGGGCCGCGCGATCGTCCGTCAGCCGCAGGTGTTCCTCATGGACGAGCCGCTGTCGAACCTCGACGCCAAGCTCCGCGTGCAGACCCGCACGCAGATCGCGTCGCTGCAGCGTCGTCTCGGCGTCACCACGGTCTACGTCACGCACGACCAGACCGAGGCCCTGACCATGGGTGACCGCATCGCGGTGCTCAAGGACGGCATCCTGCAGCAGGTCGGCTCCCCGCGCGACCTGTACGAGAAGCCGAACAACGTGTTCGTCGCCGGCTTCATCGGTTCGCCGGCCATGAACCTGCTGCCGGCCGACGTCATCGAGGGCGGCATCAAGTTCGGCACGCTGAACCACCCGCTCGACCGCGACACCCTGTCGAACGCGCGCTCCGGCAACATCACCGTCGGCATCCGCCCCGAGGACGTCGTCGTGTCGACCTCGGGCGAGGGCCTGCCGGTGACGGTCGACGTCGTCGAGGAGCTCGGCGCCGACGGCTACCTCTACGGTCACGCCGACGTGAACGGCCAGCGCACGGACATCGTCGCCCGCGTCGACGGGCGTTCGCACCCGTCGATCGGCGACACGATCGTCATCACGCCGAAGCAGGGCCACGTGCACGCCTTCGACACCGAGTCGGGCGAGCGCCTCGACGACAAGGCAGTCGTCAGCGCGTAGTCTGCGCAGTTCCCCCGGGAGCCCGCGCCCGCCTCACCAGGGCGGGCGCGGGCTCCCGCTGTTCCACCCACCGGACGCCGTGCGCGTGGTGCCGCCGCCACGAGCCCGACGTCCGGTACCGCGCCCTCCAGGAGCCAACCGTGCCCGACTCCCTCGCCATCACCGCCGCCACCGTCGACCCCGGCCTGCTCGACCTGCCGTGGGACCTGCCGCTCGAGGACTGGCCCGACGACGTCATCGTCGCCCTGCCGAAGGGCATCTCGCGGCACCTCGTGCGCTTCGTGCACCTGAGCGGGTACGTCGCGGCCGTCAAGGAGACCGGGGAGGAGGTCGCGCGGGCCGAGTACGAGATGCTCCGCACGCTGCAGCGCATGGACGTGCCGTGCGTCGACCCGGTCGCGGTGATCACGAACCGAGCCGACACCGACGGCGAGCCGCTGCACCCGGTGCTCGTGACCCGACACCTGCGCTTCTCGCTGCCGTACCGCGCGCTGTACTCGCAGACCCTGCGACCGGAGACCGCCACGCGCCTGGTCGACGCCCTCGCGCTGCTGCTCGTGCGCCTGCACGTCATCGGCTTCTACTGGGGCGACGTCTCACTGTCGAACACCCTGTTCCGCCGCGACGCGGGTGCCTTCGCCGCGTACCTCGTGGACGCCGAGACCGGGAAGCTCTACCCGGGCGGCCTCTCCAACGGACAGCGCGAGAACGACCTCGAGGTGGCCCGGGTCAACATCGCCGGTGAGCTCCTCGACCTCGAGGCCGGCGGGCGCCTCGACGAGAACGCCGACCCCGTGGACGTGTCGAACCGGATCGTCGCGCAGTACCGGACGCTCTGGAAGGAGCTGACCGGCACCGAGCAGTTCGACGTCAAGGAGCGCTGGCGCATCAACGACCGGGTCGAGCGTCTGAACGCCCTCGGGTTCGACATCGAGGAGCTCTCGATCCACACCACCGAGGGCGGCTCGCAGGTGCGGATCCAGCCGAAGGTCGTCGACGCCGGACACCACCAGAGGCGTCTGCTCCGGCTGACCGGGCTCGACGCCGGCGAGAACCAGGCGCGGCGCCTGCTCAACGACCTCGACGCCTACCGGGCGCGGAACGGGCGGGACCAGCTCGACGAGGAGATGGTGGCGCACGAGTGGGTGTCCCGGGTGTTCGAGCCGGTGATCCGCTCGATCCCGCGTGACCTGCGCGGACGTCTGGAGCCCGCCGAGGTCTTCCACGAGCTGCTCGAGCACCGCTGGTTCATGTCCCAGGAGGAAGAGCGTTCGGTCTCCCTGCCCGAGGCCACGACGGCGTACATCAACGACGTGCTGCGGCACCGCCGCGACGAGCGGCTGCTCATCAACCCGCCGACGTCGTCCATGACGCTGCCGATCCCCGTCGTCGAGGACGACACGGCAGACGAGGACGACGTCGAGGACTGGCGCGCGACGGTGTAGCCGGACGGACTGGAGGCCCGGTGCCGGTCTCGTGGACCGGCACCGGGCCTCCAGGTGGTCGGGTGGCTGCGCGCTGCGCCACCGCGCAGCGCGCGCCTACTCGGCGCGACGGCGCCGGGCGACCTCCCACAGGGTGACGCTCGCGGCGATGCCCGCGTTGAGCGACTCGGTGGCGCTGGAGATCGGGATCGAGACGATCGCGTCGCAGGTCTCGGTGACCAGGCGGGACAGCCCCTTGCCCTCGGACCCGACGACGATCACGATCGGCCGGTCGGCGAGCTCGAGGGCGTCGAGCTCGACGTCCCCGTCGCCGTCGAGACCGAGCACGAAGAGCCCCATCGACTTCAGCGACTTGAGCGTCTGCGTCAGGTTCGGCGCCATCGCGACGGGCGTGCGCGCAGCGGCACCGGCACTCGTCTTCCACGCCGACGCCGTGACGCCGACCGAGCGGCGCTGCGGCACGATGACGCCGTGGCCACCGAAGGCCGCGGTCGAGCGGATGATCGCGCCGAGGTTCCGCGGGTCGGTGATGCCGTCGAGGGCGACCATGAGCGGGACCTGGTCGCGGGAGAACGCGCGCTCGGCGAGGTCCTCGGCGACGGCGTACTCGTACGCCGGGACCTTCAGCGCGACACCCTGGTGCACGCTGTCGTGGCCCGTGATGCGGTCGAGCTCCGGCCGCATGATCTCCATGATCGGGACGCCGCGGTGGTTGGCGAGCGCCAGGATCTCCTTGACGCGGTCGTCGACCTCGATGCGGGCGGCGATGTACAGCGTCGTCGACGGGGTCTTCGTGCGCAGGGCCTCGAGCACGGAGTTGCGCCCGGTCACGAGCTCGGAGTCGTCGCTCTTGCGCTGCGGCGGCCGACCGGTGCGCTGCTGCGGCGAGCTCGACGCACCGTGACGGCCGCGGGCAGCGTCGAGCCGGTCCTTCGCCGCCTTGCGCTTGCCGGCGGGGTGGTACGGCCGGTCCTCGGCCTTCGGCGTGGGCTTGCGCCCCTCGAGCGCCTGCGCGCCCTGGCCGCCGGAGCCGACCTGCTTGTTGCCCTTGCGGCCGGAGCGGACGGCGCCGGGCCGACCCTTCTTGCTCCCCGAGACGTTCTTCATTGCTCTCTCCTGTCCGGCACGGCCGTTGTCAGGCGATGCTCCAGCGTGTTCCTGCTGCGGTGTCCTCGATGGTGATCCCCGCGGCTGCGAGGTCGTCCCGCACCCGGTCCGCCGTGGCGAAGTCGCGTGCCGCACGGGCGTCGGCGCGCTCCTGCACGAGGCGGTCGACGAGCGCGGCGAGCGGTGCGGCCGAGACGTCCTGCGCACCACCGGACCAGTGGGCCGCTCGCGGGTCGATGCCGAGGACCTCGACCATGGCGGCCACCTGATGGTACGCGACCCCGAGCGCTTCCGCATCGTCGGCGTCGAGCGCGGCGTTCCCGGCACGGACCGTCTCGTGCAGCACGGCCAGCGCCTGCGGCACCGCGAGGTCGTCGTCCATCGCGGCCGCGAACGCGTCGGGCACGGCCGGGGCGTCGCGGAGCGGGACCCCCTCCAGCCGGGGTTCCGCGCGGGCCAGGAACCCCTCGATCCGGTCGTAGGCGGCCTCGGCCTCGGCCAGCGAGCCGTCGTGGTGGTCGATCGAGGACCGGTAGTGCGCCGCGCCGAGGAAGTACCGGACCACGGCCGGACGGGCGGACGCGAGGAAGTCGGCGGCGAAGATCGAGTTCCCGAGGGACTTCGACATCTTCTGCCCCTCGACCGTCACCAGGCCGTTGTGCAGCCAGTACGACGCGAACGGGTCGCCGGCCGCGGTCGACTGCGCGAGCTCGTTCTCGTGGTGCGGGAAGCGCAGGTCGAGGCCGCCGCCGTGGATGTCGAACGCCGGGCCGAGGTAGCGCCGCGACATCGCCGAGCACTCGATGTGCCAGCCCGGGCGGCCCTGCCCCCACGGGGAGTCCCAGGTCGCCGTCGTCGGCTCACCCGGCTTGGCGCCCTTCCACAGCGCGAAGTCCCGCGGGTCGCGCTTGCCGCGGGGGTCGGCGTCGGTGGCCTCGACCATGTCCTCGCGTCGCTGGCGCGTCAGGGCGCCGTAGGACTCCCAGCTGCCGGTGTCGAAGTACACGTCGCCCGTGCCGTCGGCGGCGGCGTACGCGTGCCCGCGCTCGATCAGCCGCTCGATGATCTCGTGCATCTGCGGCACGCTCGCGGTCGCCCGCGGCTCGTACGTCGGGGCGAGGATCCCGAGGGCGTCGTACGCGGCGGTGAACTCCCGCTCGACGCGGTACGCCCGGGCGAACCACTGCTCGTCGGTGCCCGCGGCCAGGTCGAGCACCTTGTCGTCGATGTCGGTGACGTTCCGCACGAGGGTCACCCGGTACCCGCGGTACGTCAGCCACCGGCGCCACACGTCGTAGACCAGTGCCGAGCGCAGGTGCCCGATGTGCGGCGACGACTGCACCGTCGGCCCGCACACGTACATGCTCACCTGTCCGTCGACCAGCGGGACGAGGTCGACGACGGCTGCGGCGCGGGAGTCGTACAGGCGAACGGTCACGCCCCAAGCCTAGGACGTCGGACGCGCGGGGTGACGGAGGGGGTCGGCAGCGGTCAGCGCGGCCGGACGACGGCGGTCGCGATCGCCGCGAGCCCCTCCCCGCGCCCGGTCAGGCCGAGGCCGTCCGTCGTCGTGCCGGAGACCGCGACGGGAGCACCGACGACCGCGGCCAGGGCGGCCTGCATCTCGTCGCGTCGGGCACCGATGCGGGGACGGTTCCCGATCACCTGGACCGTGACCGAGGTCGGCGCGAGACCGGCCGAGCGCAGGAGCTCGACGGCCCCGCGGACGAAGACGTCACCGGTGGCCCCGGCGTAGCGCGGGTCGGAGGTGCCGAAGCGCCCGCCGATGTCACCGAGGCCGCCCGCCGACAGCAGTGCGTCGCAGACCGCGTGGGCGACCGCGTCGCCGTCGCTGTGCCCGGAGAGCCCCGGTTCGCCGGGGAAGTCGAGCAGCCCGACCCGGCACGGCGACGCGGCGTCGAAGGCGTGCACGTCGACCCCGAGGCCCACGCGGACGTCGGGCGCCGCGGCTGCCGCACCGGTGCGGGAGGCCACGAGCGCCTCGGCCCGCGCGAGGTCCCACCGCGTGGTGATCTTGAACGCGTCGGCGTCTCCCGGCACCGTGCGGACCGTTCCCCCGGCCGCCCGGAACACACCCGCGTCGTCGGTCTCGGAGCGCTCGGCGCCCGCGTAGGCGGCCCGGAGTGCGGCGAGCGGGAAGACCTGCGGCGTCTGCACCCCGACGAGCGCCGACCGGTCGACGGTCTCGACCACGACGTCCGCGTCGACACGCTTGACCGTGTCCGTGACGGGCAGGGCCGGGACGACGCCGTCACCGGTCGCGCGTGCACGGTCGAACACGGCGTCGAACTGCGCCGCCGGCGTCAGGCAGCGGGCGGCGTCGTGGACACCGACCCACTCGATGCCGTGCGGCAGGGCGTCGAGGCCCGCCTGGACCGAGGCGTGGCGGTCAGCACCGCCCGCGACGACCACGGTGAGGTCGACCGCGTGTCCGGCGGTCGCCGCGACCAGGGCGCGGCACTCGTCGAGCCGGGCTGCGGGTGCCACGACCACGAGGACGGTCGGCTCGGCCAGGGTGAGCACGGTGCGCAGGGCGCGGGTGAGCATCGGCTCGCCCGCGACCGGGACGAACGCCTTCGCGTCCCCGATGCCCAACCGCGTGCCGGACCCGGCTGCGACGACGACGACCGCCCTGCTCACCCGATCGGGGAGCAGGGCGGTCGTCGTCGTGTCGTCCAGCGGCGGTCCGCGCTACGAGGCGAGGACCTCGTCGAGGACGGTCGATGCCTTGTCCTCGTCGGTCTTCTCGGCCAGGGCGAGCTCGGAGATCAGGATCTGCCGGGCCTTGGCCAGCATCCGCTTCTCACCCGCGGAGAGCCCGCGGTCCTGGTCGCGGCGCCAGAGGTCGCGCACGACCTCGGAGACCTTGATGACGTCACCGGACGCCAGCTTCTCCAGGTTCGCCTTGTACCGGCGCGACCAGTTCGTGGGCTCTTCCGTGAAGGGCGCCCGCAGGACCTCGAAGACCTTGTCGAGGCCTTCCTTGCCGATGACGTCACGGACGCCGACCAGGTCGACGTTGTCCGCCGGCACCTCGATCGTCAGGTCACCCTGCGTGACACGCAGCTTCAGGTAGACCTTTTCCTCGCCCTTGATGACGCGCGTCTTGACTTCAGAGATGGTTGCCGCCCCGTGGTGGGGGTAGACGACGGTCTCGCCGACCTCGAATTGCATGTATCAGGCTCCGTTCCCAGGACCCCCAGTTTACCACAAGGACCTTTCGGGTAAGGGGCCTGGGCGGCCCGCACCCCCGACGATCGGTAGGATGGGCGCGGACCGCCTGGTCCACATCGTGATCTTCCGGAGGAATCTCTTGCGAGCTCGGGTACTCGTGTCCGTCGCCGTTGCGGCATCCATCGCGCTCGGCGCCACCGGCTGCGAGTTCATGTCGCCCGCGCACACCAAGGAGATCAAGCAGATCACCGACGGCGTGAACGTCAGCACCGGCTCGATCGACATCCGGAACGCGCTGCTCATCTCCGACGGCGGCGAGGACGCGCGCTTCGTCGGGAGCTTCATCAACACGGGGTCGAAGGACGTCACCATGAGCGTCGAGGTCGGCGGCGTGACCCAGACGGTCGAGATCCCGGCGAACTCGCACGTCGATCCCGCCGTCCCGGCCGGCCCCTCGAGCGAGGCCGAGTCCAGCGTCCAGTCCGGCGCCGAGACGCAGGGCACGCGCTCCGCCGGCCAGCCGGAGCTCGTCTTCTCGGGCGCCGACGCCGTCCCCGGCTCGCTCGTCAAGACGTACTTCTCGTACTCGGGCGCCGAGGGTGTCTCGGCCAACGTCCCGGTGCTCACCAGCGCCCTCGAGGAGTACCAGACCCTCGCCCCGACGACGTCCCCGTCGGCCACCCCGTCGAGCACGGAGACCTCGCCGTCGGAGAGCGGCTCCGAGCCCACCGGCGACGCCACGGCTCCGGGCACCCAGTCGGGCGACTCGCAGACCGACTCGTCCGAGGGCGACAGCGGCACGAACTGACCGCCGCGCGCCGGACGGGCGCGACGACCTGACGCAACGCACCGGAGGCCCGGTGCCGGTTCCGAGAACCGGCACCGGGCCTCCCGTGCGTCGCCGGTCAGCCCTCGATCCGGTACCCCAGACCGCGCACCGTCACCAGGACCTCCGGGGCGCTCGGCACGCGCTCGATCTTCGACCGGATGCGCTTGATGTGCACGTCGAGCGTCTTCGTGTCCCCGAAGTAGTCCGACCCCCACACGCGGTCGATGAGCTGCCCGCGGGTGAGCACGCGTCCGGCGTTCCGGAGCAGGAGTTCGAGCAGCTCGAACTCCTTGAGGGGCATCGGCGTCTCCGCCCCGTCGACCGTCACGGTGTGCCGCTCGACGTCCATCCGGATCCCGCCGACCTGCAGGATGCCGCTGTCGCCCGGGTCGTCCTCGGTGCGCCGACGCAGCACCGCCCGGAGCCGGGCCAGGAGCTCCCGGGTCGAGTAGGGCTTCGTCACGTAGTCGTCGGCGCCGAGCTCGAGCCCGACGACGATGTCCACCTCGGAGTCCTTCGCGGTGAGCATGATGATGGGCACGTTCGAGCGCGTCCGGACCTGCCGGCAGACCTCGGTGCCGCTCAGTCCGGGCAGCATGAGGTCGAGCAGGATCAGGTCGGGGTTCTCGGTGTCGAACTTCGACAGCGCGGTCACGCCGTCCGCGGCGACGGCGGTCTCGTACCCCTCGCGCTGCAGGAGGAACTCCAGGGGCTCGCTCAGGGCCGGCTCGTCGTCGACGATGAGGATCTTGGTCACGATGACTGCTCTTCCAGTTGCTCTTCGAGTGCGGTGGTGAGTTCGGGATCCGCCTCGGGCAGGCGGATCGTGAAGGTCGAGCCCTTGCCGGGCTGCGACCAGACGCGGACGTCGCCGCCGTGGTTGCCGACGACGTGCTTGACGATGGCGAGCCCGAGACCGGTGCCGCCGGTCGCCCGCGACCGTGCGGGGTCGACGCGGTAGAAGCGCTCGAACACGCGGTCGAGGTCGGCCTCCGGGATGCCGACGCCCTGGTCGGTCACCGCGATCTCGACGAACCCCTTGGTGGACCGGACGCCGACGCCCACACGGGTGTGGTCCGGGGAGTACTTGACCGCGTTGGCGATGAGGTTCGACACCGCGACCTGCAGCAGCCCCGGGTCGCCCATGACCCGCAGCTTCGACCGCTTGGCCCGCACGATCTCGATCTCCCGGGCGCGGGCGACGACCTCGTTCGCGTCGACCGCCGCCTGCACGATCTTGTCGACCGACGTCTCCTCGCTGTTCTCGAGGGTGTCGACCGACTGCAGCCGCGACAGCTCGATGATGTCCTTCGTCAGGGCCCCGAGCCGCTCGGACTCGGTGATGAGCTGCCCGGCGAACCGCTTCACGTGGTCCGGGTCGTCGGCGGCGACGACGAGGGTCTCGGCGAGCAGGCCGATCGCCCCGATGGGGGTCTTCAGCTCGTGCGAGATGTTCGCCACGAAGTCGCGTCGGACCTCGTCGATGCGGCGACTCTCGGTCAGGTCGTCGGCCGTGACGAGCACGTAGCGGTTGCCGAGCTGCGCCGCCCGAAAGCTCAGGTAGCCGACCAGTTCCCCGCTGCGCCCGCGGGGCAGCTCGAGGTCCTCCGACCCCATCTCCCCGCTCCTGCGCACCTGGTCCACCAGGGCGACGAGCTCGGCGTGCACGAGCTTCCGCCGCACGACGAGCCCGACGGTCAGTGCCTGCGGCGACGCGGCGACGACCGTGTTCGAGGGGTCGACGACCACGGCCGGGTTGTGCATCGTTGCGATGACCGCGGCGACGCCGTCGGGCAGCGTCCGTTCCGCGACGTCGGCTGCCCGGGCCGTGCGCTCCGCCGTGATGACCAGCACCACGACCCCTGCGCCGAAGACCCCGCCGAGGAGCATCGACAGTGGCACGAGCCACGCGTTGTCCATGCCGCCAGTGTAGGGATCGTCACGCGGGGTTCCGACGCCGTTCACCCCGCTTCCGCGCAGTCGAGGCCCCGGATCGTGAGGTGTTCAGCCGCAGGTCACCGTTCGTTCACCTGGGCTGACGACACTCGTCCGGTACGCATCAGAGAGGCACATCCCCCATGCGCGAAGTCTTCCAGCAGGAGCTCCAGGACGTCCAGGAGCGTCTGACCGAGATCGCCGGACTCGTCGAGTCCGCCATCACCCGTGCGACGCAGGCGTTCAGCGAGTCCGACGTCGCCCTCGCCGAGGAGGTGATCGCCGACGACGCCATGATCGACCACGCGGCGAACAGCCTCGACGAGATCGCGATCGACATCCTCGCGCGGCAGGCGCCGGTCGCCCGTGACCTCCGCGTCGTCGTGACCGCGCTGCGTGTCAGCTCGTCGCTCGAGCGCATGGGCGACATGGCCGAGCACATCGCGCAGCTCGCCCGCCAGCGCTTCCCCGAGAAGGTCGTGCCGAAGGGCCTGCGCGGCACCTTCAAGCAGATGGGCGCGCACGACGTGCAGATGGCCCAGAAGCTCACGCGCCTGCTCGCGACCGAGGACATCGCCCTGGCCGCGGAGATCCGCGACGAGGACGACGCCGTCGACGAGCTGCACGCGAGCGTGTTCGACTTCGTGCTCGGCGAGACCTGGAAGGGGAACCCGATCGACACGGTCGACGCGACCCTGGCCTCGCGCTACCACGAGCGCTTCGCGGACCACGCGGTGTCCATCGCCAAGAAGGTCGAGTACCTGGCGACCGGCGACTGGACCGGCGCCGCGTCGGTGACGGCCTCCCCCGCCTGACGGGTTCTGCCAGGATCGTGGCATGGCTCAGGTCGCGATCGTCGTCAACGGGATGCCCGGTTCGGGCAAGAGCACGGTGGGCGCCGCCCTGGCCGAGGTGCTCGGCTGTCCCTTCCTGTCGAAGGACCGCATCAAGGAACCCCTGGCCGACGTGGTCGGTCCGATGATCGGCTCGCGCGAGCTCGGCGGCATCGCGATGGACACGATGTGGTCGATGGCGCAGGCCGTCGAGAACGGGGTCGTCCTCGACGCCGTCTGGCTGCCGTCCCGTGACCGCGACCGCCTGGAGGCCGGACTCGCCTCCGCCGGCGCACCGCGCGCCGTCGAGGTGTTCTGCCAGGTCGACCGGGTCACCGCCGCGGACCGGCTGCGCGACCGGTACGAGCCCGGCACACTGCCCGTCCGGCACGAGGTGCACGGGGACCTCGCGGAGATCCTGGCCTTCTGGGACGAGCACGGCGACGCGGCCGCACCGATCGGGCTGCCGGGCGTCCCCGTCGTGCGGGTCGACACCGGCCGCCCCTACGACGTCGGGGCGCTCGTGCAGGAGATCGCCGACCACTTCGTCTGAGGCCCGCCCGAGGTGCACGAACGCCCCGCCGGTGTCCGGCGGGGCGTTCGTCGTGCTGGTGCTACTTCTTGGCGCCCTGCGCGGCGACCGCGGCGGCACCGGCAGCGGCGGCCTCCGGGTCGAGGTAGTACGAGGGCTTCGTCGGACGGAAGTCGTCGTCGAGCTCGTACACGAGGGGGATGCCCGTCGGGATGTTGAGGCCCGCGATGTCGTCGTCGGAGATGCCGTCGAGGTGCTTCACGAGGGCGCGGAGCGAGTTGCCGTGCGCGGTGACCAGGACGGTCTTCCCCTCGCCCAGGTCCTTCGTGATGTCCGACTCCCAGTACGGCAGCAGCCGGTCGATGACGAGCTTCAGCGACTCGGTGCGGGGCAGCTGGTCGCCGAGGTCGGCGTAGCGGCGGTCCCCGGCCTGCGACCACTCGGCGTCGTCCGCGATGGGGGGCGGCGGCACGTCGAACGAGCGACGCCACTCCATGAACTGCTGCTCGCCGTACTGCTCGAGCGTCTGGGCCTTGTCCTTGCCCTGCAGGTCTCCGTAGTGGCGCTCGTTGAGGCGCCAGTCGCGCTTCACCGGCAGCCAGGCCAGGTCGGCCTCGAGCAGGGCGATGTCGGCGGTCTGGATCGCGCGGGTCAGCAGCGACGTGTAGAGGACGTCGGGGACGATGCCCGACTCGGCGATGAGGGTGCCGGCACGCTTCGCCTCCTTCTCGCCGAGCTCGGAGAGCCGGACGTCGACCCAACCGGTGAACAGGTTCTTCTGGTTCCAGTCACTGTTGCCGTGACGCAGCAGGACGAGCGTGGAGGTCATGCGTCCGAGTCTACCGAGCGGGTGCGCCTCGGTACCCTGGGGTCCATGCCCATCGGGAACGTCACGCGCGGGACCACCGGGTACAACCGGCTCCGTCGTGTCGACCGCTGGATCGCCGCGCTCCCAGTCCTACGCCGGACGGACGACCCGCTCGTGGCCGACGTCGGGTACGGCGCCCGACCGACGACGACCCTGGAGCTCCGCGACCGGCTGGCCCGGGTCCGACCCGACGTCGAGGTCACCGGCATCGAGATCGAGCCGTCGCGCGTGGCGCTGGCGAACGCGGGCACCCGTGACGGGGTGACGTTCCGGCTCGGCGGCTTCGAGACGCCGACGCCCGGTGGCCGCCGTCCCGCCGTGATCCGGGCGTTCAACGTCCTGCGGCAGTACGACGAATCCGCCGTCGTCGACTCGTGGCGGATCATGCAGGACCGCCTGCAACCCGGCGGGGCGCTCGTCGAGGGCACCTGCAACGAGGTCGGCCGCGTGGCGTCCTGGGTCACGCTCGACGAGCACGAGCCGCACACGTTCACGGTGTCCCTGCGCGTCGCCGACCTCGAGCTGCCGAGCATCGTGGCGGAGCGACTGCCGAAGGTCCTGATCCACCGCAACGTCCCCGGGGAGCGGGTGCACGCGTTCCTGCTCGACCTCGACCGTGCGTGGGCGGTCGCCGCCCCGCTCGGCACGTACGGCCCCCGCCAGCGGTGGATCGCGACGGTGCACGGCATGCGCGACCGGGGCTGGCCGGTACTGCACGGGGTGACGCGCTGGCGTCTCGGCGAGCTCAGCGTCCCGTGGTCGGCCGTCGCTCCCGCCTGAGCGGCCGCCGCGCCACGAGACTCGCCCAAGCGGACACGTCCACGGTCGTGCGGGCGCGAACACGTCCGCGGGGCCGAGTCTCGCCGGACCGCGTCCGACGACGACTACGAGCGGCGCACGGCTCCGAGCCGGGGCAGGCGCGGGACGTTCGCCGTCGCGCCGGCCTCCGGCGGGACGATCGTCTCCTGCGCGGCCGTGACCACGACGTCGTCCACGGTCAGGGTCAGCGTCACGGCGGGGTCGAGCGAGCGCTTCACGACCGCGAGCCCGACCGGCCCGAGCTCGTGGTGGAGCGCCGACGCGGTGAGCCGCCCGACGTCCTTGCCGTCGAGCTCGACCGCGGTGCCCGGCGCGGGCAGCACGCCGTCCGAGCCGTCCAGGTGCAGCATCACCACGCGGCGCGGCGGGTGCCCGAGGTTGTGCACCTTGGCGACGGTCTCCTGTCCGCGGTAGCAACCCTTCGACAGGTGCACGGCGGAGCGGAGCCAGTCGAGCTCGTGCGGGATCGTCCGCTCGTCGACGTCCGCGAGCGAGGGCCGCCACGCGGCGATGCGCAGGGCCTCGAACGCGAGCAGCCCCGCGACCGGCGTGTCCGACGCTGCCAGCGCAGCCACGGCGTCTGGGGTGACCACGTCGATGCGGAGGGTCCAGTCGGAGGCGGGATGGGCCTCCGGGGCGGCGTAGCCCCATCCACCGGGCGTGACCGACGACCACGGGTCGACCCACTCGACGACCACGCCGTCGGGCGCTGCCGAACCCGCGAAGCGGCCGAGCGTGACGAGGTCGGCCGACCGGTCGGTGACCTCGACGCGGAGCATGAAGCGCATCGAGTCGAGCCAGGCCGCGAGCGGTGCGGCGTCGGCGGCCTCGGTGAGGAGCCAGGTGATCTCGCCGTCGTCGACCACCCGTGCGGCGTGCTCGACGCGGCCGGACTGGTCGAGGACGAGCGTCTCGGTGCTGACGCCGGGCTCGAGGCCGGTGAGCAGCTGCGAGGTGATCGAGTTGAGCCAGGACAGGCGGTCCGGTCCGCTGACCGTGACGACCCCGAGGCCGAGCTCGACGACCGCGCGACCGGAGGCGAGCGCCCGCTGCTCACCGACGGGGCTGCCGAAGTGGGCGGCGGGACCGGCCTCGGTCGCGACGAAGCCGTCGCGCCCGCTGAAGGCGGACATCAGTCGACCTTCGCGAGCTGCCCCGAGGCGTGCGAGGTGAGCTGCTGCCCGAGCGCGGCGATGTCCCACGCCCAGAAGAGCTTGCCCTCGACCAGGCCGTACAGGCGGGTCGCGGCCGAGTAGTCCTTCGCGTTCGGCGAGCGCATCACGGCGTCGGTGGCCAGGTCGATCCGGCCCTTCCTGACGCGTCCGACGTAGAGCTCGTTGACGCCCGTCGGGTGGATGATCGCGGCCTCGACGTCGAAGCCGTCGGTCGTGTTCCGGAGCGCCTCGACGCTCTCCACCGTGCTGAACGGCGCGGGACCGTCGCCCATGAGCATCGCGGGACCGCGGTCACCGGGCTCGTTCGGCCGGTCGATGCGCCAGTAGCCCATCTCGGCGGCGAGGGGCGTGTGGTCGTCGTCGAGCAGCCACGTCGTCGAGGAGTAGTTGAGGTACGGCAGGCCGTCGTGGCTGAAGCTCACGCGCTGGCCGAACTCGTACTTGCGGGGCTCGTCCTCGTCACCCACCGGGTACTCGACGACGCCCGTGCCCTCCCAGACACCGACGAGCCAGGACAGCGGGACGAGTTCGGGTGCCAGACCCTCGGGCAGTTCGATCAACGCTGACCCTTGAACAGCTTCACGACGACGACGACCGAGATGAACGCGATCGCGAGCGACGCCAGGCCGAGGAGGCCCACGTAGAACAGCTCGAGCGCAAGCAGCGAATCCATGCCGCGAGTCTACGCGGGACGCCTGACGGCGCCAGGGGGCGTGCCGCGCGGTCGCAGGTCGCGCGGCTCAGCGCGCCAGCAGCACCACGGCCGTGACGAGCACGACGACGAAGGCGCCGGAGGACGCGATGCTGATCCGCTCGACCAGCCCGTCCTTGGTCGCGGTGATGAGCTGCAGCACGAAGCTCACGAGCACGCAGAGCACGAAGACGAGCAGGAGCCAGGCGAACGAGTCCTTCTGCGTCAGGGTCAGCACGAGCACCGCACCGACCACGGCGAGGACCCAGACCGGCAGCACGGAGGTGAGCCGCAGGCGGCGCTGGTCGAGGGGTGGGACGGGCTCGGTCACGCGCTCCATCATGACAGGGCCTCGCCGACCGGGACGCCCGACCGACCGGCCGGTCGGCGGGCCCCTTCCGACACATCACTAGGATGGCTCCACGACGTCCCCTCGTTCTGGAGGTCCTGTGGCCCAGCTCCTGGTACTCACCTCAGCCGCGCCCGGCGACGTCCTGCCGAGTCTCGGTCTGCTGAGCCACCGGATCCGCCACGTCCCGGCCGAGGCCGCCCAGCTGGTCAACGCCCCGCAGAGCGACCTGATGTTCGTGGACGCCCGCCTCGACCTCGTGAGCGCCAAGGCCCTGTGCAAGATCCTCGCGACGAGCGGCTCGACGACACCGGTCATCCTCGTCGTGACCGAGGGCGGGCTGACCGCGGTGAACAGCGAGTGGAACGTCGACGACGTCGTGCTCGAGAGCGCCGGGCCCGCCGAGGTCGACGCGCGCATCCGCCTCACCACGGGACGCGCCGCCAAGAACCCGTCGGGCTCGAAGATCCAGGCCTCCGGGGTCGTCATCGACGAGGCGAGCTACTCGGCGAAGGTGCGGGGCCGGCCGCTGGACCTCACCTTCAAGGAGTTCGAGCTCCTGCGCTTCTTCGCCTCCCACCCCTCGCGCGTCTTCACCCGTGAGCAGCTCCTGAGCGAGGTCTGGGGCTACGACTACTTCGGCGGCACCCGCACGGTCGACGTGCACGTGCGACGGCTCCGTGCCAAGCTCGGCGACCTCGAGTCGCTCATCGGCACGGTCCGCAACGTCGGCTACCGCTTCAACGTGCACGACGACGAGGCCGACCGGCTGGCGGCGCAGTAGTGCTCGCCGTCGTCGAGATGCTCGCGGCCGCCGCGACCGCCGCGGGCGAGGCCCCGCCGTTCTCCGACCAGACCCTGGTCGACGTGCGCGCCGGCCGTGCCGCGGTGGTCGGGGACGAACGCGGGGTCGCCGTGGTCCGGGACGGCGAGCTGGAACTCGTCGTCGCCCCGGAGGCCCGTGGCCAGGGCGTCGGGTCGGCCCTCGTCGCGCAGGTGCTCACCCCGGGCGCCGGGGGCGCGACGCCGGCCTCGGACGTTCCGCGCCTCGCGTGGGCGCACGGGGACCACCCGGCCGCCCGCGCCCTCGCCGACCGGTACGGCTGGACTCCGGTACGGACCCTGCTGCAGCTCCGGGCGACGGTGTCGGACGAACCCACCGGGGCCGATGTCCCCGACGGGTACCGCATCGACGCCTTCCGCCCGGGCGACCCCGAGGACGAGGACGCCTGGCTGACCCTCAACGCCGCGGCCTTCGCGCACCACCCCGAGCAGGGCCGGATGACGCTCGAGGACCTGCGCGCCCGCGAGGCCGAGTCGTGGTTCTCCGGCGACGACCTGCTGCTCCTGCGCGACGACTCCGGCGCGCTCGCGGGATCGTGCTGGCTCAAGGTCGAGGACGGCGTCGGCGAGTTCTACGCGGTCGCGGTCCGGCCGGACCTGCAGGGGCGTCGGCTCGGCGGGGTCCTGATGCGCGCGGGCTCGGCCCGGCTGGCCGGTCGTGGACTGACCGCGTCTGCGCTCTACGTCGAGGGCGACAACGAGCCCGCGCTGGCGCTCTACCGCCGGTCCGGCTTCACGCAGCACGCGATCGACGTGCAGTACGCCGCAGGGTCCGGCCGGTAACATGACGCGAGGTCGACGAGGGGTCGACCGGGGGCAGTCGGGGGCAACGTGACGGAGCAGGGTCGGGCGCAGTACGGCCGCGGCGAACCGCTCGGTGCGTCGTACCGGCTGGTCGACCTGCTCGGCACCGGCGCGACCGGCGAGGTCTGGCGCGCCGAGCACACCGCGACCGGGGAGCACGTCGCCGCCAAGCTGCTGCGCGCCGAGCTCGCCGCCGACCCGACCGTCGTCGAGCGGTTCGTCCGCGAACGCACCGTGCTGCTCGGCCTGCAGCATGCGTCGATCGTCCGGGTGCGCGACCTCGTCGTCGAGGGCGACCGACTCGCGATCGTCATGGACCTGGTCGGTGGGGGCTCCGCCCGCGACCTGCTCGCCGACGCCGGGACGCTGCCGCCCCGGGACGCCCTGACGATCACCGCCGAGACGCTCGACGCCCTCGCCGCCGCGCACGGGCAGGACGTCACCCACCGCGACGTCAAGCCCGACAACGTGCTGCTCGCGTCCCCGTGGGTACCCGGCACCACGGGCGACGTCCGGGTGTCGGACTTCGGGATCGCGTCCGTCATGGCCGACCGGCAGCGCACCACGACCGGGCTGCTCGGCACGCCGCAGTACATGGCCCCCGAGTCGATCAGCCAGGGGCGCTCAGGCCCCGCGGCCGACGTGTACGGCGCCGGGGTGATGTTCTACGAGCTGCTCGCCGGACGCACCCCCTTCGCCGGACCGGGCACCGACTTCGCCGTCGCCTACCGCCACGTCACCTCGGACCCGCCGCAGCTCGACGTCCCCGCGTCGCTGTGGACGGCGGTGTCGACGATGCTCGCCAAGGACCCGGCCGCACGACCCGCGGCCGCCGACGCCGCGGCCACCCTGCGCCGCCTTGCCCGACAGCTGGCCGACGCCCCGGCGCTGGCCCCGACTGCCGAGCCGGAGTCCTTCGCCGAGGTCGAGCGGCCCGCCACCGTGGTGCGCGGACTCCGTCCCGGCGGCGGTACCGCGTCCGACGGTCCCCCCGCGGACGGCTCCGGCCCGTCACCTGCTGCGGAGGACGCCGGACCGGTGCCCGAACTCGGGCAGGCGGGCTCGCAGACGGTCTTCCGGCCGCTCGCACGCCCTCCGGTCGCCGCCGCTCGCGAACCCGAGGCCCCGGCGCGCGGCCGGTGGCAGCGCCCGGACTGGCTCACGAACCGCATGCTCGGGCTCGGTGCCCTCGGCGTGGTGCTCGTCGCCGCACTCGTCGTCGGCGGGGTCGTCTGGCTCCCCGGCGCCCTGGGCGGCAAGGACACCCCGAGTGCGGCCCGCACGGCGCAGGCCGCGAGCGCCTACCAGCAGGACCGTCCGCTGCCGACCGGGCTCTCGACGACCCGCAAGGCGACCGTCGACCCGCAGGCCGGCACGGTGGACCTGTCGATCACGTACGCCGCCCAGTCCGCGACGCTCCGCGGCCCGCTGCTCGAGGTGGTGCCCGGGGTCGGAGCGCGGTCCGAGTGTCCCGCGGTGACGTGGACCGGCGACGAGGTGAGCGGTGCCCGGAACCAACCGTCGCTGACCGGCGTCGACGTCCGCTGCGGCTGGACGCTCTCCGACGTGGTGGTCCCGGCGGGCGAGGACCTGACCGTGCAGGCGACCGTGCGGCTGTCCGACGTGCCCGACCAGGCCGGGCTCCAGGAGTGGCTCGACGCGGCGGGCAGCGCGACCACGACGGCCGTCACCGACCAGGCCGTGACCGGGACCTCGTACCCCGTGCAGCGACTGCAGGGCGTCGAGGTCCGCACGCCCGACCGCACGGTCAGCCAGACCACGCTGCCCGTGACGCTGGTACCGGTGTGGCCGAGCGGTGCCGACGAACTGAACCCCCTCTACCGCAGCCCCTCGACCGGGAAGCCGTCGGAGATGCTCACCGACGTCGCCGGCGGGGAGGCCGGGGTGCGCTTCGCCGACGGGTGCTCGGGTGCGCTGGCCGTGTCCTCGGACGGCCTCGTCGTGACCGCGCTGTCCGTCGCGCCGTCCTGCACCGTCCGGGCGACGGTGGGCAACTTCACGGACCTCGAGAGCTCACCCTTCGGCATCACCACCCGCGACTGACCGGCGTCCGCCGTCGCGGGACGTGACGTGGGTCACGCCGGGACGCGCGCGGCGGGCGTGCACCGCGACTCCCGGTCGCGGATCCGCCGGACGGGAGGTGCGTGCCGGTGGTGTGCCGTGCCTCCCGGTCGCTGATCCGCCGGACGGGAGGCACGTGGCGGCGGTGCGATGCGCCTCCCGTCCGGTGGTGGTCGCGCCGGTCAGGCGCCGGCAGCGGCGGTCTGGACGAGCCGGACCGCACCGCCCGATGCGGCGTAGCCGCGGCCGACGGTCAGCGCGACGGGGGCCCGTCTCGGCAGCGTGACACCGAGCAGTTCGCCGTCGTAGTCGATGTCGGGCTGCAGCAGCACGCCGCAGCGGGACTTCCGGACCGATCGCGTCCAGTGGCTGTAGAGCGATCGGAGGTCGGCGGACCGGCCGGCCGCGACCACGCACAGGCCCGGCCGCTCGGAGGACAGCAGCGAGGCGATCGACTGGTCGGCGTCGTCGAAGCGTTCGGCGTCGTCGACGAGCAGCAGGACCGGGCCCCGCTCCAGGCGGAGGCCGGCCAGCAGGGCGGGGACCTCGTCCGCACCGACCGCGAGGCGGTCGAACACGCCGTCGGCGAGCGGGGACCGGCGGTCGCAGACCGCCCACACGGCGGGGCGGACGCCCTCGGCGGACCGTGCCAGGTCGGCGAGGGCGAGGAGCACCGTCGACTTGCCGGAGCGCGCCGGGCCGGCGACGAGCACGTGCTCGCCGTCGTAGACCTCGAGCGCCGCGGTGCCGAGGTCGTCCTCCGCGATGCCGACCGGCAGGCGCCACGGCTCGGTGTCGAAACGGGCCGGGGTCCGGAGGTCCTGCACCCGGACCGCATCGGGCAGACGTCCGACGGCGCTCGTCTTCGCCGCGGCGTCCGGCCACGCCGTGGCGACCTCGGCGACGGCTCCGGCGAGGGGCACCGACGGCGTCGCGACGTGGCTCTGCAGCTTCGTCGTCGAGTCGATGTACCGACCCGGCACGGGCGGCGGGACGTCCTTCGGACGGACCCCGATGGACGCGTAGTCGTACGGGTCGGCCAGGCGGAACATCCACTTCTGGGTCGTGACCTCGTCCATGGCGGACGGCACGGCCTTCGCCCGCGTCGTCGAGACGGCGAAGGAGATCCCCAGCGCCGGCCCCTCCGCGTAGACGCGGTACAGGGCGTCGAGGAGCTGCTGGCCCTCGAAGTCCTGGTACTCGTCGCGGAGCGCGGCGAGGCCGTCGATGAGGACGACGGCGCGACGTCCGCCGGGGCTCGCCCGACGGCGCTCGAGGTCCGCGCGCAGGTGTCGGAGGAAGCGGGCCTGCAGCTCGCCCGCCCCGGCGCCGGACCCGACGTAGGCCGTCGTGTGCGGCAGCTGCGCGAGCGGTGCCAGGTCCCCCGGTCCCATGTCCAGCACGAGGAGGTCGAGGTCGTCGGGGCTCGTCGTCCGCGCGAGGCGCAGGGCGAGGGCGGACAGGGCGGTGCTCGTGCCGCTGCCCGGGATGCCCATCAGGACGAGGTTGCCCTCGTCGAGGTCCCAGCCGCCGGCGACCTGACGCTGGTGGTCGGGGTCGTCGGCGAGCGCGACGGGCACGAAGCGGCGGGCACCGTCGTCGGACGGTTCCGGGACGTCCGCCAGGTCGACCCGGGCTCCCAGCGCCTCGGGCCAGATGGGGCGGGGTGCCGCGTACCCGGCGGCGTCGTTCGCTGCGCGGATCGCCTCGATGAGGACGTCGAGGTCGGTGTCGTCCGACGCACTCGGCCCGGGTGCGGGCGCCGGTGCCGGGACGCCGAAGACGTCGGTCGGGCGGACCGAGACCGGCTGCTCGACCCGTTCGTCGCGCGCGCGGCCGGTGACCAGGGCGGTCTGCACCGGGGTGATGTCGTCCTGCCCGAGCTTCACGTAGGCGCGGCCGGTCTGCTGGCGGCCGATGCCCGCCGCGGCGGGCACGCCGATGACGTTCGTCGAGTCCTCGCGGCTCTGCACGCGGAGCGCCACCCGGAGGTTCGTGTTCGCGAGGATGTCCTCGCTCACGACGCCGGCCGGCCGCTGGGTGGCCAGCACCATGTGCACGCCGAGCGTCCGGCCGACCGCAGCGATCGCGACGAGCGAGGTCAGGACGTCCGGGAACTCCTTCGCGAGCATGGCGAACTCGTCGACGACGAAGAGCAGGCGCGGCATCGGCTCGGTCGGCCGTGTCGCCAGGTAGGCGTCGAGGTTGTCGATGTCGGCGCCGGCCGTCGCGAAGACCCGCTGGCGACGCTCGAGCTCGGCCTCGAGCGCGCGGATGGCTCGGTCTGCCAGCTGCTCGTCGAGGTTGCTGATCGTGCCGATGGTGTGCGGCAGCCGCTCGCAGGCGGCGAAGGCGGCGCCGCCCTTGAAGTCGACGAGGAGGAAGTTGAGCCGGGTGGGGTCGTTCCGGGCCGCGAGGCCGGCGACGAACGAGCGGAGGAACTCGCTCTTGCCGGAACCCGTGGTCCCACCGACCAGGCCGTGGGGGCCGTCGCGCACCAGGTCGATCTCCAGGAGACCGGACTCCGAGGAACCGACCGGGGTCGAGGTACCGGTGCTGGTCTGCCAGAGGGTCCGGATGCCCTCGGCGGTGGTCGTGTCGACGGCGGCGGCACCGTGGCCTGCGCCCGGGGCGGTGGCGCGGGCGGTGCCGCCAGGGGCCGCGGCGCGGGCGGTGCCGCCAGGGCTCGCGGCGCTCCGCGCGAGGAGTTCGGGCAGGCGGACGAGCGACGGCAGCGATGCACCGGGCACCGTGAGTTCGGGGTCGTCGAAGTGGGCGACGGCGCGGGCGGCGCGCTCCGCCGTGGCCGGGGTGAGGCCCGCGAGCACGACGTCCTCGACCCGCGTGCGGTCCTCGGGGCGGTAGACCGTCGCGGCCGCGTCCGCACCGACCGTGACGATGGACGTGCAGGCGGCGGGCAGCTGCTGCTCGTTCGTCGCGATGACGATGCCGCTCACCCGCTGGCGTCGCTCCCCCGGGCGCAGCGACACACCGGGGACCGCGCGGCCCTGGCCGAGCAGGCTGCGCGCCGGAGCGTCGCGGCCCTCGGTGAGGACGTCGGAGTCCACGACGACGAGCAGGTTCGCCGTGGGCAGCTCGTCGAGCGACTCCTGCAGCCCGCGCAGGACGGCGGCGCTCTGGTCGCGCTGCGCCGACATCCACCGGGCGCCGGTGCTGCTGCCCGCGACGCGCGTGTGCGGCAGCCAGGAGGCCCAGGACCAGTCGTCCTCGCGGCCCGCGTCGCAGAACACCCCGACCGTCAGGTCCGCGGGTCCGCAGTGCACGGTCGCCTGCGCCAGCAGGCTGCGGGCCAGGGCGAGCGCACCGTCGCGGTCACCGACGATGCCGACGACGCCGGCGTCCGACAGGTCGGCGACGACCGGCGCCGCCGTGAGCCGGCTGTCCGCGATCGCGGCCTTCGCCTCGTCCTCGAGCTTCGACGACGCCGCCCGCTGGTCGACCTCGGGACGCCACGGCGCGTCACCGGTACCGGCGTGCAGGCTGAGGAAGTCGTCGTCGTCCGACCGACGCTGCCACAGGTCGGTGGTGGGGACGAGCGCTCGACGCACGACGGTCGCCGGGTCGGGCACGAGGTCCTGCCGACGGGCCGCCTCGACGGCAGCGGCAGCGGCGATCTCGCCCCGGAAGGTCTCGACCGCCTCGGTGAAGCGCGTCTCCTCCTCCTTCAGGTTCTTCGCCCGGCGGTGCTTCTGCTCGAACCACATGCCGATCGCGGTCACGGGGCTGAGCAGCGCGAACAGTGCGAAGCGGGCGTCCCCGAGCAGGAGCACCATCGCCCCGGCGAGCACGAGCGGAGCCGCCACCGTGATCCAGCTGAACTTCGACGCCGGGGCGACGTCCCTGCGCGTCGGCGGGGACACCGGCTCGGTGTCGGTGAGCCGTCCCGGCCGGGGCGGTCGGTTGAACGGCGCCGTGGCGGCCGGCGTGAGGTTGGGCAACGTGCCCGCTGCCGGCACGGTCGTCTCCGGCAGCTCCGGACGGAGCAGCAGGACCGCGCCGCCCACGATGACGCTCGTGGTCCCGGTCAGCAGGACGCCCTCGTCGTCGATGCGCTCCCCCGCGATGACCGTGCCGTTCGTCGACCCGGAGTCGCGCACCCGGACACCGTCGTCCTCGCGCTCCACGGTGCAGTGCTCCCAGGACGCGCTCTCGGTGGGGAGCACGACGTCCGCCTGCGGAGCGCGTCCGACGACGAGCCGACGGCTGCGCGGCACCGGGACGACGACGCCCGCCCCGAGGCCGCCCGCCAGGGTCACGCTCCACCCGTCGACGGCGCGCGGTGGCTCCTCGGTGGTGCGGGCGACCCGGGACCCTTCGAGGAGCACCAGGTCGCGCAACGGGGTGTCGGAGCTCGTCCGGTGACCGTCGACCGCCAGGGGTGTGCCGGGGTCGAGCGGGGTGCCGAGCGACGCCGCGACGAGGTCTCCCAGCGTGGAGGACTCCGCCCACCCGTCGGCCTCGATCGTCTCGCGGCGGTCGTCGAGCTCGATCAGCAGGCGCATGGGCGGTCCTCCCTGGGCGTGGTGCGGCGGCGCGGATGGTGCAGGTGGGACGGGGTCAGTCGGTCGAGTCGGAGAACCAGACGAGCGCGGGCGTGGCCCCGTCGTCCTCGGTCGCAGCGGCGGGGCGGAGCCCGAGGTCCTGCGCGGAGGCGGCGAGCACGCCGGCGGCATCGCCGAGGGCCTGTCGCGAGCCGAAGTCGAGTGCCGGGCCTGCGAGGCCGTCTCCGGCCCCGAGGTCGAGCCGGGCCAACGCGTCCGACACCGCGGCGGCGTCCGTGCTCCGCGCCGTCCCGACGGCCGTCACGAGCGCCACGACGGCGTCGTGGCTGCGGGCGTCGGCCACGGTCGCCACCGAGGCGAACGACCGGTCGCCCGTGAGGTTCTTTGCGTCCGCGTCGTCGGCGAGGACCCGCACGCCGCCGAGGAACGCCGACATGGCGCGGCCCTCGGCGTCCGAGGACAGGGCACGGGCGTCGTCGGTCTCGACCCCGACGGTGCGGAAGGCGCCGCTGAGGCTGCCGCCCGCCTGGGCGAGCGCAGCCGCGAAGGCGGGGCTGGTGGCCTCGGGGGTCAGGACGACCGGAGCGGTGACGTTGGCCTCCTGGAGGGCGGCGACGAGCGCTCCCTGTCGTCCGGCCGGACCGCTGACGACCACGGCGTCGGAGTCGGGTGCCGCCTGCTCGTCCCCGTCCTGCTCGGCTCCGGCCTGCTCGGCTGCAGCCTGGTCGTCGGCCGTCGTGGCGTCGGTGGAGCCCGCCGCCGCGCCGGTGCGCTGCGCGACGGTGGTGGCGAGAGCGCCGAGGTCGGGTGCGCTCGTCGCGTCGACGACGTGGGCGAACCGCACTCCGGACGGCGCTCCGCCGCCCAGGTCGACGAGCAGCGGCGACGCGGCGTCGCCGAGCGCGTCCTGCAGCGCCGTCGCGACGGACTCCGTCGACGGCGCGGTCGACCAGGCGTCGTCCGCGCCGGCCGCGTACGGTGCGACGACCGGGATGCCGGCGTCGGCCGCTGCAGCGAAGGCACCACGGACGTGGTCGCCGGACGTCGCCACCACGATGCCCGAGACACCGTCGGCAGCGAGCGCTTCGACGGCCTTCCGTGCGCCGTCGGTCGATCCGCCGTCGTTCTTCGTCACGAGTTGCACGTCCGTGCCGCCGAGCTCCAGGCGGCGCTGCGCCACGAGGGCCCCCTGGGCGGCGTCGTCCCACTGCGCACCCTCGCCGTCACCGAGCGTGACCACGACGCCGATCTTCGTGCTGTCGGGGACGTGGGCGACGCTGATCGGCACCGGGGCCGTCGCGGAGACCGCCTCGGCCGGGGTCGATGCCGAGACACGTACCGCGAGCAGCGCGGTGACGACGGCGGCGACCACGAGGACGGCCACCGCGACGATGATCGCGGTGCGGCGGCGTTTCCGGGTCCGGGCGGCGTCGGGCGCTGCGGTCTCCGCGGGCTCCGCTGCGGCCGCCTCGGTCGAGTGGTCCTGCACGTGGCTCATCGCTCGGCTCCGATCCGGAAGGCGTAGAGCGTCGTCGACGTCGCGCTGGACGGAACGTCGAGACGGAAGGCGGGGAGCTTCGCCGCCCGGTCGAGCGAGGCGCGGAACTGCTGCTGCTGCAGGAGGATGCCCGCGACGTCCTCGGCACGGACGTTGGCGTAGCCGGAGGCGTTCTGCGACGCGAGGGCGAGCTGGTAGTCGGCGGAGTCGGACTTCGCCGCGCTCGTGGCCATCGCGCCGAGGATGCCGGAGCCGTTGACCTCGCGGTCGCCGAGGTCGAGCATCACGCGGTTGAGGTCGCCGGTGAGCAGCGTGCTGGCGCCCTCGACGTCGCGGACCGAGGCGCTGGTGCTCGCGTCGATGCGCTGGAGGCTCGCCGCGGTCTGCTCGTCCACGGACGAGGCGAGGCTGCTGCTCTGCTCCTGCAGCGAGCCCTTCTGCTCGTCGATGGTGCCCTTCGAGTCGCTCGTGACCTCGCCCGAGGTGGTGCGCAGGCCGGCGATCGACTTGTCGAACGCGTCGACGACGGCTTCTCGGCTCGTGCCGGCGGTGTCGCTGACCTTGCGCACCTGCTCGTCGATGAGGGCCTGCACCTGCTTGCCCGAGTCGTCCGACGCCTGCTGGAACGCCTCGCGCACGGCGTCCTGCAGCTTCGCCTGCTGGTCACGCACCTGCTGGAGCTGGTCGTTGACGACAGCGCCCGACTCGATGGCTGGGTCCAGCAGGGCTTGCAGGTCCGTGACCGACTGGTCGACCGACCCGCTGTCGTCCCGGATCGCCTCACGCAGGTCACGCACACCGGGCTCGAGCGCGTCGACAGCAGCGGCGAGGTCGCGTACGGCGGGCCCGACACCGCTGGCGGCCGAGAGATCGGTACCGGTGACGACGTCGTCCCACGCCGCCGCCTGCTCGTCGAGCCGCTCGTCCATCGGGGTCGAGAAGCCGAAGCCGGGGCGGAGCGTCGTGCCCTCGGGCTGATCCGTTCCCGGGCAGGGCTCCGCGGTGAGGTAACCCCGCAGGGTGTCGACCTGGTCCTGGTCGAGGTCCCCCGGGCTGAGGACGCCCGGTCGGGCGAGCTGGCACAGGCGATCGGCGAGCGCCCGGTTCTGCGCCTGCAGGGTCGACTTCCCGAACAGGCCGGAATCGTCGAGGTCCCCGACCTCCGCACGCGCGGCGACGGCGCGCCGGTGCACGCTGGTGACGGCCTCCTGCACCGGTCGCACCGACGCGTTGGTGGTGGTGACGAGCGCGTCGAGTGCTCGCAGCTTCTCGCCGACCGTGCCGTCCTCGTCGCTCGCGATGTCCTGCAGCGCCTCGGAGATCTGCTGCAGATCCCCGTTCAGGTCGTCCGACTGCTCGATCGCCTTCTTCGCGAGGTCCGGGTTCAGCCCGTCCGCGAGCTGCTGCCCCTTGCTGACCAGGCCGATCAGCGAGGTGTTGACGGCAGCCGACGATTCCCAGAGCGCGCAGGTCAACGAACCACGGGCCTCCTCGGCGGCGCAGGCCGTGGCATCCGGAGAGGTCGGCCCCACCGAGGTCGCGAGCTGCGCGCTCACCTGCTGCTTGCACGCCTCGCTCGCGTCGGCGTAGCCCTCGAGCTGCGCGGACACGCGCAGCAGGTTCCCGTAGACGCTCGAGCCCGCTGCACCGGTCTGCGGGACCGCGTTGCATCCCTCACCGTCGAGCACCGCCTTCGGCGCCGTCGCCGACGTGTCCCCGAGCAGCGCGTCGAGGCTGCCCGTCGTCTGCTGCAGCTGCTGCAGCACCGTCGACTGCGTCGCCTGCACGGTCGAGCCGAGGTCACCGTTCAGCGAACCGAGCTCACCCGACAGCGACTGCATCGTGCTCGCGAGCGACGCGCTGCTCTCCTGCAGCCGCTCCGCCGTCCGCACACCGAGGGTCTCGGACGTCGACTCGAGGTTCGTGCGGACCTCGGTGATGGTCCCGCCGGCACGGGCGAGGACCTCGTTGACCTGCGCGATGAGGTCGATCGTCCGACGCTGCAGGGCGAGCTCGGAGTCCGTCTCGGACCCGAACGCCCCGTTCATCACGCCGCTGGTCGACAGGTCGGTCGTCAGCCCGGGCTGCGCCGCGACGTCGATGGCGGGCGTCGAGAAGTCACGGACGTCGGCGACGAGGTGCAGCGTGCTGCTCGCTCCCGACGTCGGCGGCGCCAGCAGCCGGCCCCACTGCACGACTGCGTCACCGGAGGCGTTGGTGCTCACGACGCCGTCGGTGGACGCGCCGCCGTCGACGGACTCGGTCACGATGCGGTCCGGTGCGACCCCGTCGAGGACGGTCGACGCGGCGACGCTGAACGGTGCGCCGACCAGCGCCGGCGTGGAACGGGAGGCCCCTGCGACGTCGTACGACAGGTTCTGCGACCGGACCGTGAGGTTCTCGACGGTGACGTCGATCTCGACGCGACCCGAGTACCCGTCGAGGTCGGCGAGGTCGGTCCCGGAGCGCTTGTCGGTCGTGTACTGCGTGGTGATCCGGAGCGGCAGGTCCCCCGCCGCGTCCTGCACGTCGTGGTCGACGGTCTTCGAGGACGAGCGCTCTCCGGCGACCGAGATCGTCGTGTCCGAGATCGCGTTCACGGCGCCGTTCGTCGTGAGCGTCGTGTCCACCGTCTGCAGCACGCGTGACGGATCCGTCACCTGGTCCTGGTCGGCGGTGCACCCGGTGAGCACCAGCGCGAGTGCGCCCGTGAAGGCCACCACTCCCGCGATGCGGCTCCCCTGCCGGTTCCCGGTTCCCCCGGCGCGCGTCAACATCACGATCGTCCCCCTCAAGAATCGACTGCGTGGTCGATCCTAGCCGCTGAAATACCGTGAGGTTCCGTCCTCCACAGGAGGAGACCACCCCCGTTCGAGCCACAGCACGGCGACATGCGAACTTGCGGGGCCTGCTGGAATTGATACTCTGCACAACGCACCCTGGGGGGATCACCGAACACCATCCGGTGGTCGGGGATGCATGATCGAGTGGTCGACCGTCCCGAACGTGGCGGTCGACCACTCGGTCCAGGGGCCGCAGCACGAGGGGGACGACACATGTGGATCACGATCACGTCCGTGGGGATCGCGATGGTGGCGGCGTTCGTCATCACGAGATCCGTGACGGCGGCGACCAAGCACAGCGACCGACGCCGGCGCGAGCGTGGGGAGCCGCTGCCGAACGAGGGCGGCGCGCTCGTCACCGTGCGCCTGCGGACCTTCCAGTGGGTGCTCATCCGCGTGGTCGCCATCATCTTCCTCCTGGGCGGAGCCCTGCTGGCGCTCGGCGCCGCCACGACGATCTCGACCGGTGTCGAACCCAGCCTCGTCGTCATGGCGATCGTCCTCCTGCTGGCAGGCATCGGAGGCATCGTGCTCTCCCGCTCGATGCGCCGGACTCGGGTGCTCGCGATGGAGGACCACCTGCTGGTCCGCCAGGGCCTCCACCAGGAGCGTCGCGTCGACCTGGCCGAGATTGCGGCGGTGCTACCGATCGCGAACCAGTACGGCGGCCTGCAGGCACGTGACGCGACCGGGAAGCGCCTCTTCTCCGTCATGGGCCTGGCCCGCGGCTACGCAGAGCTCGAGGCGTACCTGCAGGAGCGCGTCGTCCGTCCCCGCGCGACGGCCCAAGCAGCGCTCCGACCGAACGGCGTCCCCATCCCACCCTGGCGCGGTATCGCGTGCAGCGCCGACTGGACCACCGCCCCGCTCGGTCCCGGCGGTCGCCTGCGTCCGGTGATCCGACTGTTCGTCGGTGGCGACGTCGTCGCGCTGCACCCCGGAGAGGTCCGCGCTCTCATCGACGGCAGGACAGGGGTCGTCGAATCCGACTCGCAGCCCCTCGCGTTCCTCGCCAGCCCTGCGCTCGTCGCCCCGACGTCGCTCGGGGGTCGGCAGTTGGCCGGTCTGCCGCCGGAGAGCCTCGCGCTCCTGTACGAGGCGCAGGACGCACCGGCAGTCGTCCTCCGTGACAGCGATGCCGTCACGTTCCGCGCGTGGGTGAGCGGGCTCCCGCGCTGACCGCCGGCGGCTGGTCCCACGATCCGGCCTGGAGGCGCGGTGCGGCTCCGACGGACGACCGGCTCCGACGGACGACCGGCTCCGACGGACGACCGGCTCCGACGGACGACCGGCTCCGACGGGTGATCGTCTCGCTCTGTCGCCGACTGCTCCTGTCGGGGTTACGTGATCACTCGGCCGGCGTGCGCGGCTCCCGGGGCGACCGCGCGACGCTCGGCGGGTGAGCTCCGGCGCGGTGGGCTGCTGCGACACCGTCGGCCCGCCGTCGAGCCCGCCGCCGAGCGGCGAGCACCTGTCGTCGGGCCTTCCCCCACCGCCGGGTGCGCCTGGTCCGGATCCTCCGCGTGACGCCCTCGACCGTCTGCACCGCGAGGAGCGGCGCCCCCGCGGCCAGCAGCGGCAGGGCCGTGAACGCGAAGCCGCGGCCGCGGTCGACCCTGCCGACGAACATCTCGCGGAGTTCCGCGGATCGGATGCCTGCGGTCGTCGGGTCGTTCGGATCCACCATGACGCGCACACGCTCCCCGACGCGGTAGTAGTCCTGGTCGTTCGTCACCGTGTACTCGTCGAGCGCCGTCTCGTACTCGACACCCTCGAACGACCGCCGCGTGACCGGCGTGTACTCAGTCCGACCGCGTCCCTTGTAGCCCATGAAGTGTGCACGCTCGACGTGGACGACCTCGCCGGTGACGACCACACCGGACCGCCGGAGTGCATCGTCGTAGCGCAGCGCTTCATCGCCCTCGCTGTGCAGGAGCGCCCCCATCGCGGCGACGCAGAACGCCCCCATGCACAGCATGATCGGGCCGAGCTCGCGCAGCCACTCCCCGCCGGCCGTGCGCAGCCCGCGGCCCGCCGTCTCCTTGCGCCGCCGAGGCCCGACGTCCGGGAACAGCACCCTGGCGAGGAACGCGCCGGCGAGCACCGCGGGCAGCCACCCGTACTGCAGCGGCCCCCAGTCCGACGCATGCTCGACGAGGACGCCGAGCACCACGAAGCTCCCGAGGAACAGCACCGTCGGCACGAGGCAGCCCGCCGCCCCGACGCGGACGAGCGCCGCGCCGTAGGCGAGCCCGAAGACGGAGACGAACGCGAACGCCCAGACCGGGACGTCGAAGTGCGCGACCTCGATCCACGCACTGCTGGACAGTGCCACCGCCACGAGCAGCGCGTGGAAGACCCGGCGTGCTGGGGTCACCGCGCGTCAGTCCTCCCGCTCGGGTGTCAGCAGTCGGCGGTGGTGACCGCGAAGTCGATCGTGCGGTCGGTGCCCTCGAAGACGTACGAGTAGCGCATCACGATCGCCTTCGACAGCAGGTCGCGCGACTCCTTCTTCTGGCAGACGTTCGACACGACCGACGACTTGAGGTCCGCCGCGGTCAGGCTCGCCGGATCGACCGAGGAGTCGATCGTGTAGGCGTAGTCGAGCTCCGCGCCGTCCGCCGTCACGCCGTCCCACCGCGTGACCTCGTCGAGTTCGAGCGGGAACGTGTAGTTCTCGTTGACCTGCTTCGCCGCTTCGGTCGCGAGCGCCGACGGCGACGGCTCGGCGTTGGCGTTGAAGAGCGCGCGGACGCCCACGGAGGCACCGACAGCGGCGAGGACGGACACGACCGGGATGAGGATGCGGAGCGCGACGCTCTTCCCCTTCTTCTCCGGGGTCGGCGGCTGCCAAGCGGGGACACCCGCGCCGGTACCGGCGTAGGGCTGCTGCTGGTACCCGGGCGTCTGCTGGTCCGGCTGCCCGAAGCCGGGTGCCTGCTGCTGGTTCGGCTGCCAGTCGCCGGGCGCCTGCTGGTTCGGCTGCTGGCTCGGCTGCTGGAACCCGGGCGTTTGCTGGTCCGGCTGCACGTTGTTCGGCTGCCAGTCGCCGGGCTGCCCGTTGTTCGGCGTCGTCATGATGGTCCTTCGCGGTCAGCACTCGCGCCGGACGTCCCCGAAGTTCCGTGCTCCGGCCGCCCCGCGGCCGGTAGTACACGCCCCCTCGAGCGCCGGCGCCCCCTGTGCGCGGTACTCGATCTCAGGCGCCGGCAGGGCCAGCACCTGCATCCAACGTATCAGGTGGGGATGGCTCCGATCCGGCTCCCGCCCCCGACACGGTCAACCGCGGCAGCATCGCCGCATCGGGTCGCTTCGCGTACGAAGACGGCCTGTCGCACGCGGTGGAGCAGATCCCTCAGCTCGTAGGAACCGCGACCGACCGTGAAGCACCACCTTCCACCAGCGTCGAGACGTCGGGTCGTCTGCTCGATGTTGGCGCCCGTCACGCCCCAGCGGAGCGCGAGCGGCCCGCAGTCCTCCGTCTTGATGGCGATCCCCAGCGTCGAGGCTCCGACGCCTCGCGACGAATACGAGGAGTCGGTGCTCGACTCCGCCGACGAGACCGAGCAGACAATCTTGATCTGCTGCTCAGCGTCGTAGCTCTTCAGCGTGATCGGTCCGACGTAAAGGGACAGGGCCGGGACGACCAGGAACACCACGAGCAGCAGCGCGGCGACGACGCGCCCGCGCAACACGCGCCTGTCCATCGTTCTCAGCCTTCCTCGAGCGGCGGCTCAGGGGCAGCCATCGCCCGCGCCGCAGATGCACCGGTTCTCCTCGGTAGTCACTCGGCGTCATCCCGTGAAGGTTCGCAGCCAATCACGCCATCGCGCCTGCGAAGTCAATCGATACAGACGGTCAAGAGATTCCTTGTACCTGGTTGTCGCCTCGACATCCGGTTTTCCTGTGGCATCGGTCAACACAACGCCGAGTGGGCCTCCAGCCCCAGCCGAAACGGACTCGTGTATTGCCCGGATCAGCGCGACCCGTTCAACCCCTTCGTCGCTCCTGAGCGCCGCCGCCTGTTGCTCGTACCAGCGAGCGGCCTGTTCATGGTGCGCCCCGCGTAGGTAACCGCTGACCTCTGCGCAAAGCCGGGACACTTCCTCGTAGTTCGTACTCATCGGTCCTCCGATCACGGCACCAGCGACCAGTATCCCTTCACGTCCGTGGCAGCGTAGCCGCCGGGCACGTACGTCTGATTCGTGCCACCCCGCCAGTAGTCGCCATCAGCGCCAGTCTGTGGAGCAGTCAAACCCTTGTAAGCAGGCATCTTCTTCGTGAACTCTGCAGCGAAACCAGCGTTCTGAATCGAATCCTGACCGCTACTCGCCCACCTGTATGGAAGCGCCTTGTCTTCGCGCACCTGGCTGACGCTTCTGGGCATGTCCGTGGACCAGAAATTACCCGAATGGAACCCGTTCACATCTCCTGAACGGAACATCGTCGTTCCTTCCTTCACGTAAGTCGACCGGTACAGTCCCCCGGCGAAGGTCGACGCATCCGCGCGCGAGAGCCACTTCGGTCGGTACGCAGTGGAACCGCCACTCAAGGCTCCGATTGTGGCCTGCGTCGCGGTGGCCTGAACAAAGCCGTTGACGGTGTGGGGCCCGGGCGAGGTCGCGTAGTTGAGCGCTCCCGTACCACCGCCTTCCACCATGCCGCTTGCCGCCCCAGTCGCGGCACGGGCCGCGAGTCCCGTTCCCATCTTCGCGGCGAGTGCGGCACCCGTTCCCGCTCCGAGCGCCCCCGTTGCGGTCCCGATGAGAGCGTCCTTCCCGACGGTGCCCCAATCGACTTGCCCAGTTGTGGCTTTCTGCGAAGCCACCGAGATCCCGCCGCTCATCAGTCCGCCTGCCAGTGCCATCGCCGCAATCCCGGCAGGGCCTCCGATCCCCGTTGCCATGAGCGCAATCCCGCCCACGATGGCGACTCCGGCGGCGATGTACTCCCAGTTGTCCCCGACCCAGTTCGCAGCCCGCGACAGGAAGCTCTGGTTCGCATCCCGGTACGCCGCCAGGTCCTCATCCGTCGCCGGTCGAAGCCCCAGGGGGTCGATCGCGTGCATCGGGTCGTTCCCGGCGTACGAGTACGGGTTCCCCGACCACGCTGCGCCGAGTACGGGCGCCAACGGGTCCGTCGACAGGAAGCCCCGCGCCGCCGGGTCGTAGACGCGCGCCCCGAGCCACTCCAGCCCCGCGATCGACAGCCCGCCGTCAGCGGTGAGCGAGACGCCAGTGGGCAGCGCCGTTCCCTCGACCGATGCGAGCACCGCCCATGGGTCCGAAGCATCCGTCGAACGGGCGCTCCGCCAGCCGGCGGTGGCCCAGGCGTCCCCCAGCGCGACCGCGCCGCCCGGCAGGTCGAGCACGCTCTCCCCGCCGATCGACACCATCGCGGGCAGCGGCGCAGCAGAGTCCCACCACACCTCGGCGCCGCCGACCTCAGCGAGCTCGCCGAGCACGTCGGTCCACATCTGGAACCGGCCGGTCTCGCCGTACGAGCGATCGCGCGACACGATGGCGGTCAGGGAGCCCAGGTCGGACCACGCGTACTCGGCGGTCGACCCGTCGGCGTTGGTGCGACGTACCCGTCGACCGAGTCCGTCGTACAGGTACTCCGTCCGCTCCCCGCCCCGGACGGACGCGACGAGTTGCCCGGCCGCGTCGTACTCGAACGTCGTCTCGACTCCGTCGACGACCTCGCGGAGCAGCCGCCCGCCGTCGCCGTACTCCCACTCGGAACCTCCGGACCGGACGAGTTGCCCGGCCTCGTCGTACGCGTACTCGACGCGTCCGTCCGCTCCGTCGATCGCGGTGATGCGCCCCTGGTCGTCGTGCTCGATGCGCGTGACCGTCGCGCCCTCGGGCGTCGTCGTCGTGTGTGCGACCAGGGCGCCGCGCTCGTAGGACCACGACTGGACGACGTCGCCGGTCGACGCCTGGACGATCCGCCCGGCTGCGTCGTAGGCGAAGGTCGCCGCGGCGAGGCCCTGTCGCTCGACGACGACGGCGCGACCCAATGCATCACAGCGCCACTCGGTTCGCCTACCCGTCGGGTCGATCCGTGCGACCCGGTTGCCGTCGGCGTCGTACTCCCACCACACGGAGCGCCCACCGCGGCTCCGGCGGACGAGGAGCCCTCGGCGGTCGTACTCGAGCTCGTGATCGACCGTCCGACCCGCACCGCGCGTGTGGTCGGTGATGACGACGGTGCGGTCGACGACGTCGCGTCGGGTCTCGCTCACCAGCTGTCCGTCGACCAGGACCTCGGTCGCGCGGCCTGCTGCGTCGAAGGTCCGGCTGGTGGTGCGCCCCTCAGGGTCGGTCTGCTCCACCTGGCGACCGGCCGCGTCGTACCGCGCCGTCGTCTCACGGCCGAGCGGGTCGACGACCGCGACCACGCGGTCTGCTGCGTCGTACCGACGCTGCGTGACACCGCCGGCAGGGTCCGTCACCTCGGTCAGCCGGCCCCGCTCGTCGTAGGCGAAGCGGGTGGTGCCGCCGAGGGCATCGACTGCCTCGACCAGCTGCCCCGCGGCGTCGTAGCGGAACCGTCGGTGACCGAAGCGTGCGTCGTGGCTGGAGACGAGCCTCCCGGCCCGGTCGTAGCGGTACCGGCTCGTGCCGGATCCCGCCGTGGTCTGCGCGACCACGCGGCCGACAGCGTCGTAGGTGGTCTCCTCGACCTCGCCGGTGGGCAACGTGCGGGCGACGACGCGGGAGTCCGCGTCGTACGTGAGCGTCGCCCGCGCTCCTGTGGCGTCCACCGCTGCGGACGGGCGCCCGCAGGCGTCGTACTCGTAGGTCGAGCGGGCGCCGGACGGACTGACGATCGCCGTCACCCGCCCGCCCAGGTCGCGCTCGATGCGCATCAGGCCGCCTTCGCCGTCGACGAGTTCGACGGGCCGACCAGCTGCGTCGTACGTCACCAGCTCGGAACCGGTCTCGTCACTCGTCTGCTCGACGGGTCGCCCGAACTCATCGAAGCGGACAGTGGTCGCGGAGAACGCATCACGCAGGGTCGCGACGCCGGTCGCGACGTCCCGTGCGACCTCCTGCCGGACGCCGGTCGGGTCGACGGTCGCGGCGAGGCCGCCGTTGACGTCGTACTCGCGCCGCCACGTCGCGCCCGTCGGGTCGGTGACGGCCTGGAGGCGCGACAACCCGTCGTGCGCGAACGTCCAGACCGCGTCACCCGGCAGGGCGAGGGCGGCGACGTTCCCCTGGTCGTCGAACGTCCGCGTGACCCGCCGACCCAGGGGGTCGACGGTCGTCGCCAGCTCGCCGTTCGCCGCGTACTCGGAGGTGGTGCGGGCACCAAGCGGATCGATGACCGCCGCGACCCGCCCACCGGCCGTGTGCTCGTACCGCCAGACGGCACCGTCGGCGTCGCGGCGCTCGACGAGGAGCCCCGCCGCGTCCCAGCGGTACTCGGTCCGGGCACCGGACGGGCTGACCGCGGCGACCGGACGACCGGCCGCGTCACGCTCGATCCGGGCGGTGTCCCCGACCGCGTTCGTGGTCGCCACCAGCTCGCCGAACTCGTCGTGCTCGAGATCGAGGACGACCCCGGTCGGGTCGACCACGTGGGTGAGGACCCCGTCCGTCCACGTGAGCTCGGTGCGGCCGCCGACCGGATCGACGATGACGGACGGGTCGCGGTCGTCGCCGCGGTACTCGTAGGACACGACCGCACCGGCCTCGGTGACGACGGTGGTCACCCGGTCCTGGTCGTCGTAGCCGTAGGTGACGTCACCGCCGGAGGGGGTCACCGTCCGGGTCTTCCGACCGCGGTCGTCGTAGGCGTGCACGGTGACGGAGCCGTCGCGTTCGGTCGCCGACACCAGGTTGCCGTGTCGGTCGTAGCTCATCGACTGTCGCCGGTCGTCGGAGTCGATGACCCCGACGAGCCGGCCCTTGGCATCGGCGATGTAGGAGTTCGCGCGCGAGCCGTCGTGGTCGGACACGACCGTGACGCGGCCGGGCAGGTAGGCGAAGCGCACCGCTCGGCCGTGCGGACTGACCTGTTCGACCACACGGCGCTGGTCGTCGTAGGTGTTGTCGACCTCGACGACCCCGGCAGCCGATGTCACGGTGACGACGAGGTCGTCGTCGTTCCACCCGTAGCGGCGGGTACCGACGGGGTCGGTCACACTGACGAGTCGCCCGCGGTCGTCGTACCCGTACTCGACCCGCCGACCGTCGGAGGCCCGGAGGACCGCGACGCGTCCGTCGACGTGCTCGATCTCGACCCAGCGGCCGCGTTCGTGCTCGAGACGGACGACGAGGTCGTCGGCGTCGCGGACGACCCGGACCGCCGTCCCGACTCCGCCTCGCTGCCCGGTCCAGAGACCGGACGGGGTGAAGTCGATCCGGACCCCGGCATTGTCGCGCACGACGAGCAGGTCGCCCTCGGCGGCGAGCCAGCGGTTCTCGCCGACCCCGCGGTCCCAGCCCTCGCCGGAACGCGGGAAGCGGATCTGACGGCCGTCGGCGCCGACGAACGTCGCACCCTCGTCGTCGAGGAGCAGGCGCGTCTCGAGGACCGAGGACCAGCCCGGGCCGAAGATCCCGACGTGCTCGTCGAGCGAGTTGTACATGCGGGTGACCTCGAGCGAGGCCGAGGCGCCGGTGAACCCGAGGTCGAGCTCCGGTTCGAGGAAGTTGCCGGTCGAGGTGTTGACCGGGTCCATCGAGAACCCCGTCGTGGGCTGCGCACCGTACGCCGACGGCGGTTCGAACTGCAGGTCCTGGCGGGTCTCGGAGACCCCGGCGGCTGCGAGCGCCGCGGCGAGCGCGGAGTCCGCGACCGTCGAGACGTTGCCCTCGCCGCCGGCCGCGGTGAAGGCATCCGCGATGGTGGTGGCCCACTTCGCGTCCTGGGCGTTTGCGCCGAGCCACTGCTCGAAGGCGGTGACGACGCTGTCAGCGTCGATGTGGCCCCACGAGCACTTGGCGGCGAATTCGGTGAGCTTCCCCCGCAGTGCGGCGGGTCGTCCCTCGAGGGCACTGTCCAGCGACACCGAACCGGTCGCGAAGGAGCGGAGGTCGCTCGGTCGCGCCGACGACGTCCCGCCGCCTCCGCCCCCACCGGAACCCGGGTTCGGCGTCTCACGAGGCCGCGCGCGCACGTCCGGTTGCTCGAAGGTCGGCGGCGCGTCGTTCTTGATGTCCGGCATCGGGTCGTAGTGGAAGGTGTCGTTCCAGAGGTCCTGGAAGCCGTTCCGCTCGTCCTCGCGCTCCTGCCACTCGCGAGCGCGCCTGCGGTTGTCCCGCTCCTTCGCCGCGGCTTCCTTCATCTGGCCGACCCAACCGGCGACCTTCTCCAGCGCCGTCGCGATCCGGTCGGCGTCCGAGTCGGCCACGTCGGCGTTCGACGAGAACAGCTGGGCGAAGCGGCCACGGAACTCCTGCGACGCGGTGGAGACGTAGGAGCGACGTGAGCCGCGCTGGCCGTTGATCGCCCCCGCCGCCGACTTCATCGCGCTCTGCAGCGCATCGGCCGTCGCATCGTCGAACTCGATCGGATCCATGTTGGCGTGGATCTGGGCCATGGTCGTTCCCCCCGGAGCTGGTGCTGGACGTACTGGTCGTGCTGGTCGAACCGGTCGCGCCGGCTCTGCTGGGCCTTCTGGTCGTGCCCGTCGTGCTCGACGTGCCGTGGTGCGGTCGGCCCCCCGACCGCGAACGCCCGGCCCACCGAGACGGCGGACCGGGCGTGGGGTGGGTGCTTACGCGCCGCCACCCGCGGTGAAGATGTCCTGCGAGATCTTGTCGAGCTGCGTGCGGAGCTGCTCGAGCTCGGTCTTCGCCTTGTCGAGGGCAGCCTTGGTCTCGGGCCAGGTCGACCCACGGAACGTCGAGGCGAGCGGGCCGTCCCACACGTTCGAGTCGGACAGGATGCGCCCCTGGGCGTCGAGCTGCGAGATCTGGTCCGTGAAGCCGCCGTTCACGATGGACTGGATCTGTCGGATGGCGGACTTCGCCTGCTCGGTGGAAAGGACACGCGACATGGTCAACCTCATTCTCTTCGTACCTGCACCCCCGCGCAGTGGAATCCCCCCGGAGGCCTGAACGCCGCCCACCATACCCGCGAAGCCCGGCAATGTCACCGTCCGTATATCGTGACGTTTCCTCCCCCACTTCGAGGGGTACGACCGGCGCGACAGGCAGACGCCCCTGCACAGGCGGGTCGTTCACGCTCGGTTTCCACAGCGGCCACCTGTGCTCCTCCGGGCAGCGGGGGCTGGTGGCAGGATGTCGGCATGGACACCGAACCGCAGCTCGACGGCGAATCCGTCGCTCCCGACCTCGACGACTTCGACGAGGTCGTCGAGATCGAGCACGAGTCGCTGCCCTCGGACCGCTACTTCGACCGCGAGCTGAGCTGGCTCCGCTTCAACCAGCGCGTGCTCGAGCTGGGTGAGGACCGCACGCAGCCACTCCTCGAGCGCGCCAACTTCCTGGCGATCTTCGCGTCCAACCTCGACGAGTTCTTCATGGTGCGCGTCGCGGGCCTCAAGCGTCGCATCGACACCGGGATCGCGGTCCCGACCAACGTCGGGCGAGCACCGAGCGACGTGCTGCGCGACATCGCGGCGAAGGCGCACGAGCTCCAGGACCGGCACGCCGCCGCCTTCATCGAGTCGTTGAAGCCCGACCTCGACGCCGCGGGCATCCACGTCGAGCACTGGTCCGACCTCGACGAGGCCGACCGGCTGCGCATGCGTGAGTACTTCAACGAGCGGATCTTCCCGGTGCTCATGCCGCTCGCGGTCGACCCGGCGCACCCCTTCCCCTACATCTCCGGGCTGTCGCTGAACCTCGCCGTCCGGGTCCGCAACCCCAAGTCCCAGCGGCAGGAGTTCGCGCGCCTCAAGGTGCCGCAGAACTTCTCCCGCTTCATCGCGCTGCCCGACGACGGATCCGGGCGCATGCGCTTCATCCCGCTCGAGGACCTCATCGCGAACCACCTCGACGACCTGTTCCCGGGGATGGAGGTCCTCGAGCACCACGTCTTCCGCGTCACCCGCAACGAGGACGTCGAGATCGAGGAGGACGAGGCCGAGAACCTCATCCAGGCGCTCGAGCGCGAGCTGCTCCGTCGCCGCTTCGGCCCGCCGATCCGGCTCGAGATCACCGAGGACATGGACCCGGTGACCCTCGACCTGCTCGTGCGCGAGCTCGACATCACCGAGCAGGAGGTCTTCCGGCTGCCGTCGCCGCTCGACCTCGGCGGGCTGTTCGAGATCGCGAAGATCGCGCGCCCGGACCTCCACTACCCGCGCCACGTCCCCACGACGCCGGTGCAGTTCCAGCCCGGCGAGCCGAACACGAAGCCGGACCTGTTCCGCGCCATCGCCTCGCGCGACGTGCTCGTGCACCACCCGTACGAGTCCTTCGCGACGAGCGTTCAGGCGTTCCTCGAGCAGGCCGCCGCCGACCCGAACGTCCTGGCGATCAAGCAGACGCTGTACCGCACGTCCGGCGACAGCCCGATCGTCGAGGCCCTGATCGACGCCGCCGCCGCGGGCAAGCAGGTCCTGGCCCTGGTCGAGATCAAGGCGCGGTTCGACGAGCAGAACAACATCACCTGGGCGCGCAAGCTCGAGAAGGCCGGTGTGCACGTCGTCTACGGCCTGGTCGGACTGAAGACGCACTCGAAGCTCGTGCTCGTCATCCGGCAGGAGGGTGGCACGCTCAAGCACTACAGCCACATCGGTACCGGCAACTACAACCCGAAGACGTCCCGCATCTACGAGGACATGGGGCTGTTCACTGCGGACGACACGGTGGGCAAGGACCTCACCCGCCTGTTCAACGAGCTGTCGGGCTACGCGATCGAGAAGAAGTTCAAGCGCCTGCTCGTCGCGCCGCTGCACCTGCGCAAGGGGCTGGTGAAGCGCATCCAGACCGAAGCCGCGAACGCCCGCGCCGGCAAGCCGTCCGGCATCCGGATCAAGGTCAACTCGATGGTCGACGAGCAGATCATCGACGCCCTCTACCTGGCGAGCCAGGCCGGTGTGCCCGTCGACGTGTGGGTGCGCGGCATCTGCTCGCTGAAGCCGGGCATCGAAGGCGTCAGCGAGACGATCCGCGTTCGGAGCGTCGTCGGCCGGTACCTCGAGCACTCGCGGGCCTTCACGTTCCACAACGACGGCGACCCGCTGGTGTTCATCGGCTCGGCGGACATGATGCACCGCAACCTCGACCGTCGCGTCGAGGCTCTGGTCCGGCTCACCGACCCGGCACACGTGGCCGAGGTCGAGGAGATGTTCGACCTGGCGATGGCGGAGACGACGAGCTCGTGGCACCTCGAGTCCGACGGCGAGTGGACGCGCCGCTCCACCGACCCGGACGGCCGCCCGCTCGACGACGTGCAGAATGTGCTCATGCGGAAGATCTCGGCCCGGAAGCGTTCGGCTCGGTGAGCGGCGGCCCCACGGGGCCCGTCGTCGCGGCGGGCGCGGTCGTCTGGCGTGAACGGGACGGAGTACCGCTGGTGCTCCTCGTCCACCGGGACCACCACCAGGACGTCTCCCTGCCGAAGGGCAAGGTCGACCCCGGCGAGAGCATCCCGACGACCGCCGTCCGGGAGATCGACGAGGAGACCGGGTACCGCGTGCACCTCGGGGCGCCGCTCGGCACGGCGGAGTACGTGCTCCCGAGTGGTCGCGACAAGGTCGTGCACTACTGGGCCGCCCGCGTCGGCTCGAAGGAGTACGACCGCGCGGGCAAGTTCCGTCCGAACGACGAGGTCGCCGCGATCGAGTGGGTGACCGTCGACCAGGCACGGGCACGGCTCACGTACGAGCGCGACGTTGCGATCCTCGACCGGTTCGCCGACCGCGTCGCCGCCGGTGAGCACCGGACCTTCGCGCTGATCGCCCTCCGGCACGCGAAGACCGTGCCCGGTTCGGACTGGGACGGCCCCGACGCCACCCGCCCGCTGCTGCCGGTCGGACGGTCCCAGGCCAAGGCCGTCGCAGCACCCGTCGCGGCGTTCGGTCCGAAGAAGATCGTCAGCAGTACGGCGGCGCGGTGCCTCGCGACCGTCGAGCCGCTCTCCGCGCGCACGAAGGTCGGTGTCTCCAGCACGACGGACATCAGCCAGGACGCCCACGACCGCGGCGCCGCCGACGTCAAGGGCGTCGTGCAGAAGCGGATCGCGAAGGCCAAGTCCGCGGTGCTGTGCTCCCACGGTCCGGTGCTGCCGGACATCATCGCCCGCATCGCCTCCGCGACCGCGGACGACCGTCGTCGCTTCGACCTGCGCCGCGCCGCGATGCTCTCGGTGGGGGACTTCGCCGTGCTCCACATCGCGGGCGAGAAGCTCGTCGCCGTCGAGACGCACCGCAACACCGTCCCGGCCTGAGTCGAGCGGGGCGGAGACGACCGTCCGCTCGGTGAACACCAGGCCGAGCGCCGAGGCGGTGGTGAGCCGCGCCTCCAGGCCGGGCTCCGCGACGGTCGTGAGCCGCGCCTCCGGACGGGCCACCACGGAGACCCTTCGGACCAGCGCTCGGCGCGGCGATCCGACCCGCGCCGCCGCCGCGTGAACCGATGCACCTGCATGGGTCTCACCCACGCACGGTGACCCGATCCTGCACCCACCACGGCTCGGTCGTCCGGCACCCGAGCCGGGACAACCCCTCGTTCACCTCCCGTTCACCGAGGAGCGTCATCCCCGTCACCTCGCGTCCCTACAGTCGCTCCCGGGTCAGCACCGGCCCGAGGGACCAGCAGCGGTCCCGCCTGCACTGACATTCCCGAAGGGACCCCTGTTGAACATCAAGCGAATCGGTTCGATCGCAGCGATCGCGATCGCCGGCGCCGTCGTGCTGTCCTCCTGCGCGGCGAACGAGAGCGGCAGCGGCGACACCGCAGCGCCGACCTCGAGCTCGGGCACCGACTACTCGAAGCTCTCGGGCACGCTGACCGGCTCCGGCTCGTCGGCGCAGCAGACCGCTGAGGCCACCTGGGCTGCGAACTTCCAGAACGTCGCCTCCGGCGTGACGGTCAACTACTCGCCGGACGGCTCCGGCGCCGGTCGCAAGAACTTCATCTCGGGTGCCGCGGACTTCGCCGGCTCCGACGCTGCACTGAAGGACGAGGAGCTCTCGGGCTCGTTCGACCTGTGCACGGACAAGGCCATCGACATCCCGGTCTACATCTCCCCGATCGCCATCGCCTACAAGGTGGACGGCGTCTCCGACCTGACGCTCGACGCGAAGACCATCGCGGGCATCTTCTCGGGCAAGATCACCAAGTGGAACGCCTCGGAGATCGCCGACCTGAACAAGGGCGTCGACCTGCCGGACTCGAACATCACCGTGATCCACCGCTCGGACGACTCGGGCACCACGCAGAACTTCTCCGAGTACGTCTCGGCGAACGCGTCGGACGTCTGGACCGAAGAGCCCAGCCAGACCTTCCCCTACCAGGTCGGCGACTCGGCCAAGGGCACCTCGGGCGTCGCCTCGGCGATGGCCAGCGCCTCGAACGCCATCACCTACATCGACGACTCGGGCGCCGGTGACCTCGACAAGGCGAAGCTCATGGTCGGCGACAAGGCCACCGAGATCTCGGCCGAGGGTGCTGCCAAGGTCGTCGCGGACTCCGAGACGGTCTCGGGCCGTGAGGAGAACGACCTCGCGATCGACATCAACCGCAAGGACACCGCCGAGGGTGCGTGGCCGCTGGTCCTCGTCTCCTACGCGATCGCCTGCCAGGAGTACAAGGACGCCGACAAGGGTGCGCTCGTGAAGGGCTACCTCGACTACGTCGTCACGCAGGACGCGCAGGAGGCCGCCGCGAAGGAGGCCAAGTCGGCCGCCCTCTCCTCCGACCTGTCGGAGAAGGCCGCGAAGGCCGTCGCCTCCATCAAGTAAGGCCCGCTGAGCACCCGGACGCCGGTCCCACCCACCCTGACCGGCGTCCGGGTTCTCGCCCGTCCGGCCCGGACGCAGCACCAGCACCACCGGGCACGCCCGGCCCCACCAGCACCACCCCGTCGCCTCCCCCGGCCGCTCCTCCACGAGCCCGGCCTCCCCTCCGACAGGAGTCCCATGACGACCGCACCGGCCCAGCCAGGGGCCACCGTCTCCCCCGCCAAGCCGAAGGCCGTCGTCCGCGTCGGCGACCGGGTGTTCTCGACCGCCTCGGTGGTCGCCGGCAGCCTGATCCTCTTCGTGCTCGTGCTCGTCGCCGCCTTCCTGGTGTGGCAGAGCCTCCCGGCCTTCTCGGCGAAGGTCGGTGAGCTGCCGAACAACGCCTCGAACTTCTGGGTCTACGTCGGTCCGCTCGTCTTCGGCACCGTCTACTCGGCACTCATCGCGCTCGTGATCGCCGTCCCGCTCTCCCTCGGCATCGCGCTCTTCATCTCGCACTACGCACCGCGCCGCATCGCGCCGGTGCTCGGGTACGTCATCGACCTGCTGGCCGCGGTGCCGTCGGTCGTCTACGGCCTCTGGGGCATCGTGGTCCTCGCGCCGCTCCTCAAGCCGTTCTACGGCTTCCTCAACGAGTACCTCGGCTGGTTCCCGCTGTTCTCCGGCCAGGTGTCCGGTACCGGCCGCACGATCCTGACCGCGTCGATCGTCCTCGCGGTGATGGCGATCCCGATCATGACCGCGGTGATGCGCGAGATCTTCCTGCAGGCGCCGACCCTCAACGAGGAGGCCGCGCTCGCCCTCGGCGCCACGCGCTGGGAGATGATCCGCCTGTCCGTCCTGCCGTTCGCGAAGTCCGGCATCGTGTCGGCGATCATGCTCGGCCTCGGTCGTGCGCTCGGCGAGACGATGGCGATCGCCCTCGTGCTGTCGGTCTCGACGAACGTCACCTTCCAGATGCTGACGTCGCTCAACCCCTCGACGATCGCGGCGAACATCGCCCTGCAGTTCGCCGAGGCGTCGGGCACGGCCCTGAACGCACTGGTCGCGTCGGGCCTGATCCTCTTCGTCATCACCCTGGTCATCAACATGCTGGCGCGCTACATCGTGCGCAAGCGGGTCTCCTGAGAGGTCACGCCCGATGTCCCTCGCCCTCCGTCAGACCGGCACCGCCGGCAACGTCTACGCCAACGGCAAGCTGCACAAGTCCGTGCCGTGGCTCCTCCTCGTCGGCTCCTGGGTCGCCCTGGTCGCGGTCTTCGCCCTGCTGAACGCGGGCGGTGCGGTGAAGGACTTCAACGTCGTCGCCGCCCTGTTCCTCGGCACCGTCCTGTTCGACGTGCTCATCGTCGTCGTCTCGCGCATCGTCGAGGGCGGGCGCAAGGCGGTCGACCGGCTGATCACCTCGCTGGTGGTCACGGCCTTCGTCATCGCGGTGCTGCCGCTGGTGTCGCTGCTCTGGACGGTCCTGGCCGACGGCCTCGCCCGCTTCGACGCCCAGTACTTCAACTCGTCGATGCGCGGCGTCATCTCCGAGGGCGGCGGCGCACTGCACGCCCTCGTCGGGACGCTCGAGATCACGCTGTTCGCCGCGCTCATCTCCGTACCGATCGGCCTGCTCACCTCGATCTACCTGGTCGAGTACGGCAAGGGCGCCCTCGCGAAGGGCATCACCTTCTTCGTCGACGTCATGACGGGCATCCCGTCGATCGTCGCCGGTCTCTTCGCCTACTCGCTGTTCGCGCTGTTCCTCGGCCCCGGTGCCCGCTTCGGTCTCGTCGGCTCGATCGCCCTGAGCGTGCTGATGATCCCCGTGGTCGTCCGCTCCACCGAGGAGGTCCTGAAGATCGTCCCGATGGAGCTCCGCGAAGCGTCCTACGCACTCGGCGTGCCGAAGTACCTGACGATCCTCAAGGTGGTGCTGCCGACGAGCCTCGCCGGCATCACCACGGGCGTCATGCTGTCGATCGCGCGCGTCATCGGCGAGACCGCGCCGCTGCTCGTGACGGCCGGCTTCACCGCGAGCATGAACTACGACCTGTTCAAGGACCCGATGATGACGCTGCCGGTGTTCGCCTACACGCAGTACTCGCAGCAGGGCGCCAACCCGGTGCCGTTCGTCGACCGGGCCTGGACCGCGGCACTCGTCCTCATCCTCATCGTGATGGTGCTCAACCTGCTCGCCCGCTTCATCACCCGACTCTTCGCCCCCAAGCTCCCCCGCTAGCACCGAGCGCCCGCGCTCCGGCCGACAGCATCGGCCAGCACGGCCCGCCCGCGCACCGCGTCAGCGGAGCGGCAACGACCACCCACCCCGGAGGAAACCACGTGTCCAAGCGCATCGAGGTCGACGGCCTCAACGTCTACTACTCGAAGTTCAAGGCCGTCGAGGGCGTCGACATGACGATCGAGCCCCGCACCGTCACCGCCTTCATCGGCCCGTCGGGCTGCGGCAAGTCCACCTTCCTCCGCACGCTGAACCGCATGCACGAGGTCATCCCCGGCGCGTACGTCGAGGGCTCCGTCAAGATCGACGGCGACGACCTCTACGGCCAGGGCGTCGACCCCGTGCTCGTCCGCCGGCAGGTCGGCATGGTGTTCCAGCGTCCGAACCCGTTCCCCACGATGTCGATCCGCGACAACGTGCTCGCCGGCGTGAAGCTCAACAACAAGCGTGTCTCGAAGTCCGAGGCCGACGACGTCGTCGAGCGCTCGCTGCAGGGCGCGAACCTGTGGAACGAGGTCAAGGACCGCCTCGAGAAGCCCGGTATGGGCCTGTCCGGTGGGCAGCAGCAGCGGCTCTGCATCGCCCGGGCGATCGCCGTGCAGCCGGACGTCCTGCTCATGGACGAGCCCTGCTCGGCGCTCGACCCGATCTCGACCCTCGCGATCGAGGACCTGATCGAGGAGCTCAAGAAGGACTTCACGATCGTGATCGTCACGCACAACATGCAGCAGGCGTCGCGCGTCAGCGACAAGACCGCGTTCTTCAACATCGCGGGGACCGGTGCGCCCGGCAAGCTCATCGAGTTCGACGACACCGCGACGATCTTCTCGAACCCGTCGGTGCAGGCGACCGAGGACTACGTCTCGGGTCGCTTCGGGTGATCGGCACCCGGTCCGTCTCCTGACGGTCGGCCTGGAGGCCCGGCGCACGTCCGCCACGGACGGCACCGGGCCTCCGTCGTGCGCTCCACGGCCCCGCACGGACGAGCGGCGGGCAGCGGATGATCCGCTGCCCGCCGTCCGGGTGGGCTGGTGCTACGCCTGGGTCGTGGGGACGGCCATGAGCGGCGTCGAGGTCGGCTGGTCGGAGCCGCCCTCCGGCTCGACCGTCATGCCGATCGCCGCACCCGGCGTGAGCTTGCCGTCGAGGACCGCCGTGTGCACGCCGTTGCGGGCGCTGTCGACCAGACCGGCGGGGACGATCTCGCCACCCTCGGAGCCGATGTACCAGAGCTCGTACGTCTTGCCCTGCGGCGCCTGCTCGACGCCGTCGAGGATCACCGCGGACTTGCCCACGTCATGCGACCAGACCACGGTCGCGGAGCCCCCACCGGGGACCTTCGCGGTCGTGCGCTGGAAGTCGGACGCGGCGTAGATCGAGTCGAGCGTGCCGGAGGCCTGCGTGGTCCCGGGGCTGGTCCCCTCGGTCTGGCCGAAGTTCGTGCCGACGCCGAGCCCGACACCGAGGAACACCACGGCGACGGCGGCTGCGGCGGACAGGGCGGCTGCCGGACGCTGGAACCAGCGGCGGCGGGCCTTCGCGGATGCCGCACCGTCGGCGTACCCGGCGGCGTCAGCCGCTCCGAGACCGATGACGTTCCCGGTCTCGGCGACCGGCGCCGGGGCGGGAGCTGCTCCGACGACGGGCGCGGGGGACGCGGCGGAGGCGAGCGGAGCCTCCAGGCCGGCAACCGGCGCCGTGCGGTCCGTCGGCGCGGCCTGCGGGGTCCGTGCGATCTGTGCCATCAGCGACGCCTTGAGCGACGCCGGAGGGTCGATCGGTTCGACGGCGTACGCGAGCTGCAGCGCGGTCTCGCGGAGCGAGTCCGTCTCGGCCTGCAGTTCCGGCGACGTCGTCAGAGCGTGCTCGAGGAGCGCGCGCTCGTCGTCCGAGAGGGCGTCCAGGGCGTGCGACCCGGTGAGCAGGGCAGGGTCGTCGTGGCGTTCGGTCATGACGTCACCCCCATCTCGTCTCGGAGTCGGATCATCCCGTCACGGAGACGGGTCTTGACGGTGCCGATCGGGACACCGAGCCGTTCGGCCATCTCGCTGTGCGAGTAGCCGCCGTAGTACGCGAGCTGCACCGCCTGGCGTTGGAACTCGGTGAGCTTGGCGAGCGCGCGGCTGACGCGTTCGTGCTCGATCCGGATCTCGACCGACTCGGAGACCTGGTCGAAACCGGACTCCAGGTCGCGGATGCCGATCTTGGTGTCCCGGTCGTGCGACGCCTGCGATGCCCGGACCCGGTCGACCGCTCGTCGGTGGGCCATGGTGAGGACCCAGCTGGCGGCGGTGCCGCGCGAACGGTCGAAGCGGGTGGCCTGCTGCCACACCTCGAGGAAGACCTCCTGCGTGACCTCCTCGGACTGGGCGCGGTCCTTCAGCAGTCGCGTCACCAGACCGAGCACACGACCCGACAGGGCGTCGTAGAGGTCGGAGAAGGCTGCCTGGTCGCCGGAGGCGACGCGGGCGAGCAGATCGTCAGGCGACACGGGGGTGGGCTCGGTGGAGCTCCAGGCCTCGGTGTCGTGTTCCACGAGCGCAAGCATTGCAGGTTTCCCCCCTCTCGGTGGCATCGGTTCCGACATGTGCAATCACTTCGCAGGTCGGGTTCGGGTGGTTCGGATCCTCGCGGCGGTGGAGTCTGGGCGAGGGCCGCACGACCCGCAGGGAATTGACCGGCGGGTACCGGACCGGGTCGAGCGGGCCCTCGCTGTGACGTCCGCGAGGAGCGTCACACCATCTGTTCGGCACCGTCGCCCGAGCGGATTGGGCGACGTGCCCGTCCCGGGTGCAGGAACTGTGTTCGGGTCGTGTCTGCTGGTCGCCTGCTGCGCGTCCGCCCGCCCGGTGTGCAGGGTGCGGATGTGCGGTTGTGCGCTTGGGACGTCTGCGAGGCCGTGCGTACTGCGGCTGCGTGCGCTGCGGCTGCGTGTGTCCGTGACGCGCCCGACCGCGCAACGTGTCCACCGAGAGTGAACACGGCCACGTGCACAGGACGTGTCTCGTAGGATCGATCTCGCCGGGCCGCAGCAAGCCCCGGGCTCCAAAATTCGCCGCTTCGAGCGGCCTCGCGCCGAGAGGCGCTTCTGCGGCCCGGTCTTCGCATGTCCGGGGGCGGTCGGGTCAGGCCGTCCACCGTCGCAGGCCCTGCTCGTCGCCGTCCGCCGTCGCGGTCTGTCGCTGCGCCCCGCCCTCGCCCGGATGTCGCCCCGTGTGCTCAGGCGTGTGACGTCCGAGCGGGGGCGCGATCCGGCGTGGGCGGTAGCCGGTCTGGAGGCGCGGCGTCGATCCGCCCCGCCCCTCGCTCAGTCCAGGCTGTCGCGACGCCAGAGCGCCGCCGCCTCGGTCAGGTCGGCCGCGAGCTCCGTCAAGCGCAGCGCCCGACGCGTCAGCTCGCTCGCGCGGTCCCCCGCGGTCAGGTCGGCGTCGTCCGCCACCGAGGTCGCGCCCGCCGCGGTCAGCCGGCAGAACGCCGCGCCGCGGTCGAGCGCCACCGCGAGGTCCCCCGTGTAGAGGCCGTGCAGGATGTGGTCCGCCAGGGTCAGGATCTCCGCAGGACCCGTCGGCTGCTCGGCACCCGCGACGGCCTCGTCGATCGTGCCGATCCGCTCCGTGCCCCGCTCGAAGAAGTACGCGATCTCCTCCGGGTTCTGCCGGATGACGACCCGCACCAGGTAGATGCGCCACAGTGCCCCCGGGAGCGTGTGCGCGCCCACGCGGGCCCACAGCTCGGCGATCGCATCGATGCCGTGCACGTCCGTGTACGTCACGAGACGCTCGACCACCGCCGGGTCCGGGTCCTGCCGCACGCGGTGGAGCAGCGCGTTCGCCGTCTCGTGCGCGACACGGTTCACCAGTGCCGGGTCCTCGCCGCCCTGGATCGCGGCGAACTCCTGGTCGGTGAAGTGGACGGGACGGTGGTGATCGCGAGGCACCCGGCGAGTGTAGGCGCGGCCGCCGACGCCCACGTCCCCCGTTCGCCACGAACGCAACGGGGCGCGCACGGGTACCGTGCTCCGGCAGGGAGGCACTCCTCCCGGACGTTGAGAAGAGGAGACTCCATGAACGCCCTGCTCGTCATCCTGGCCGTGATCGCGGTCGTCCTGCTGTTCGTCGGTGGCTTCACCGCGAGCCTCAAGTTCCTGCTGTGGGTCGGCATCGTGCTGCTCGTCATCGCGGTGGTCATGTGGCTCCTGCGGACGCTCACCGGGCGCCGCAGCTGACCGACAGCACTGGTTCTCGTCTGGAGGCCCTCACCCGCTAGCCTTGCGGGTGAGGGCCTCTAGCTCAGTCGGTAGAGCACCGGACTTTTAATCCGAGGGTCGTGGGTTCGAGCCCCACGGGGCCCACCTCCTCTTCCGTGAGACGCCTACCGGGGTACAACTCCGTCACAGGATGTTCATGGTGCGTCTTGTGCACAGTCCAGACCCTGTTCAGCGGTTTGCCTGCACAGCGCCGATAGTGTCGTTCCCGGTCCTGATCCACGGACCGAACAGGACCGCAGCACCAGAGAACGAACGGGGTACACCGTGACCGAGCCCATCGACGCCACGCAGGCCAGCACCACCGGTGACGCGCGCCGCATCGTCGAGCTCGCCGCAGCGACGAACACCACGATGAGCAACCAGCTCCTCCTCGACACCCTCCGCCGGAACGCCCGCGTCACCACGCGGCACATCCGCACCGACTTCGTCGAGGTCGCCACCGCCACCGCCGTCCTCGGCTACGTGTGCCGGCAGGGCAAGGAGTACACGGCCCTGCGCGGCGACGACCCGGCCTGGGCACAGGAGATCGGGCGCTACGGCACGGAGTCCCTCGCGGTCGAGGCGCTGCGCATGCGCCGCGCCTGACGCACCGGAAGCACGTACGACGAAGGCCGCCCCGGACGGGGCGGCCTTCGTCGTGTCCGGAGGTCTCGTGGTCGCTCACGTGCTGCGCATGCATCTCGCGTTCGCAGGTCTCGTGCCCGCCGTCCTGGTCGCACAACGCGCCGCCCGAGATCGTTCCGGTCGCACGACGTGCCGCTGGCCGAAGACCTGAGCGGCATGTCTCGCGACCAGGAACCACGACCGGGTCCGGCCGGGTCCGGGTCCGGGTCCGGGTCCGGCAGAGCGGTCCCAGGCGAGACCGCGGCGCTCAGGACCAGACGCGGCGGATGCCCCAGGTGCCGGTCCACGACTCGTCGGGCTCGAGCCAGCGCAGGCCCTCGCCGGAGTTCAGGGCGTTCGCGGGCGCGGTCATCGGCTCCACCGCCACGGCGAGCCCGGTGCCGTCGCCGCGGGGGAACTCGCGGGACGTGAAGACCTGCACGTACGGGAACGACTCGTCCTGCCAGAGCTCGACGCCGTCGCCCTCCGGACCGTGCAGCGACGTGCGGCGCACGCCGTGCTCGTCGGCGGCGACGTCCCGGTACGCGGTGTCGAGGTCGGCGTCCCCGGCGCGCTGCCCCGATCGCAGGTCGTAGGGCGTGCCTTCGACGGACACCGTGCCGTCCGGGATCTTGTGCTCGTCGACCGTGAACGCCGTGGCGGCGTCGAGCGTGACGACGAGGTCCTCGGCGGGGGTGTCACCCGCACGCAGGTACGGGTGCGCGCCGACCGCGAACGGAGCGCGGACGCCGGAGCGGTTGACGACGGTGTGGGTCACCCGGATCCCGTCGTCGACGAGCTCGTGGTGCACGCGGGTCTCGAGCGTGAAGGGCCAGCCGTGCTGCGGGTGGATCGTCGCCTGCTGTTCGATCGACGACCCGGTCTGCGACACCACGCGGTACGGCGAGAACCGCAGCAGCCCGTGCGAGGCGTTGCCGTACTTGGGCTCGGAGACGTCCAGCTGCTGCCGCTTCCCGTCGAGCTCCCAGACGGCACCGGCGACGCGGTTCGGCCACGGCACGAGCACGATGCCGTCGGCGCCCGGCGGCAGCGACGTCACCGGGAACGGCTCGGTCAGGTCGAACCCGGCGACCCGGAGCTCCCGGATCCCCGCGGCGACCTCGGTGACGACGGCCTCGACGACCCCGTCCGGTCCTGCGTGCCGGAGGTGGTACTGCCCTCCGGTGGGTGCTGCTGCGGTCATGGCTGCGACTTCCTTCCGTCTGGTGCTGCACGGCCGTCCTCGTCCGCCACGACCACCTCGACGCCGGCCGCCCGGATCGGAGCGACCGCGTCCGCCGTGACCCCGGCGGTGACGACGACGTCGATGTCCTCGAGCGGACGGACGACACCGAGGTGGGCCCGGCCGAACTTCGAGCCGTCCGCCACCACGACGGTACGCCGGGCCGCGGCGGCGAGCATCCGCTTCGCCTCGGTCTCGGGCAGGTTCACGTTCGTCAGGCCGTGGCCGACGTCGAGTCCCGTCCCCCCGAGGAACACCAGGTCGGCGGCGATCATCGGCAGCACGGCACCCATGAACGGCGCGACGAGGGAGTGCTGCAGCGGCCGGAGGGTGCCACCGGTGACGACGACGGTGAAGCGCGGGACCGCCCGCTCGAGCGCGAGTGCGGTGGTGAGCGAGTTCGTGACGACGGTGACGTCGACCAGGTCGGACCGCGCGACCAGGGCCTCCGCGACCGCTGCGGGCGTGGTGCCGACGTCGAGCACGACGCACTGCCCCGACCGGACCAGGTCGGCCGCAGCGCGGCCGATCGCGGCCTTCGCCACCTGGTGCTCGACGGCGGTCTCCTCGAAGGGGCGCTCGGTGGAACCGACCCCGAGGCGGACCGCACCGCCGCGCACCCGCCGGATGCGGGCCTCCTGGTCGAGCAGGGCGAGGTCCTGGCGGACGGTCACCTCGCTCGTGCCCAGCGCCGCCGCGAGGGCGGCGGTCCGGACCAGCCCGGGCGCGCCCTCGACGATGGAGACGATGCGGTCCTGCCGCAGCGGCGCGGGCAGCGACCCGGCGAGGAAGGAGAGGTCGTCGTCCACGGCACGAGTTTCGCGCACTTACGGAGCCTTTCGCAACGCTTCACGAGCGCGGTAGGGTGGGTCGGTGATCACCAAGCGCGTGACGACGCTCGCCGACGGCCGCGAGCTCATCTACTTCGACGACGCCGACACGCAGCTGCCCGCCGAGCGCAGCATCGACCAGCGTGTCCTCGACCCCCGACCGGAGACGGCTCGGATGCGGCAGGACGTCCTGACCGGCGAGTGGGTGTCCATCGCGGCGAGCCGGCAGAACCGCGTGTTCCTGCCGCCGGCCGACCAGGACCCGCTCGCGCCGCAGACCGCCGCGAACCCGTCGGAGATCCCGAGCCGCTACGACGTCGCGGTGTTCGAGAACCGCTCGCCGTCGTTCGGGCCCCTGCTCGAGGCCGAGGACGGCCCGGAGTCCCTCGAGTCCCTGTCCGACGTCGGCCTCAACCGCCAGCTCCGGAGCGTCGGTCGCTGCGAGGTCGTGTGCTTCTCCCCCGAGACGAGCGGCTCGTTCGCCTCGATCAGCGAGTCGCGCGCCCGCACCGTGGTCGAGGCCTGGGCGGACCGCACCGCGGCGCTGTCGGCGATGCCCGGCATCCAGCAGGTGTTCCCGTTCGAGAACCGGGGCGAGGCGATCGGCGTCACGCTGCACCACCCGCACGGGCAGATCTACTCGTACCCGTACGTCACGCCCCGCACGCAGCGGCTCCTCGCGTCGATCGAGCGCTTCGGTCCCGACCTGTTCGAGCAGCACCTCGCGAACGAGCGCGTCTCCGAGCGCGTGGTGCTGCAGGGCGAGCACTTCACCGCATTCGTGCCGTTCGCAGCACGCTGGCCGATCGAGATCCACATGCTGCCGCACCGGCACGTCCCCGACTTCGCCGGCCTGACCGACGCCGAGAAGGACGAGCTGGCGCACATGCACCTGCGGCTCACCCGCGGGCTCGACGCGCTCTACGACACCCCGACGCCGTACATCGCGGCGTGGCACCAGGCGCCGGTGCACACTGCGCGGGACACCGTGCGGCTCATGCTGCAGATCACGTCCCCGCGTCGCGCGGCGGACAAGCTCAAGTTCCTGGCCGGCAGCGAGGCCGCCATGGGCGCCTGGATCGGGGACCTCGTGCCCGAGAAGGCGGCCGAGTTCATCCGAGGAGGGATCGAACGCGCATGACGTTCCAGCAGGTCTACGGGTACGAGCCGGCGGTGCGGTACTCCGCTCCCGGCCGCGTCAACCTGATCGGTGAGCACACCGACTACAACGACGGCTACGTGCTGCCGTTCGCGATCGACCGCCGGACGGTGGCGTCGATCGCGCAGCGCGACGACCGGCTGATCCGGGTCGCGTCGGCCTTCGAGCCCGACACGGTGCACGAGCTCTCGCTCGACGCGCTGTCACCGGAGAACATGGAGGGCTGGTCCGCCTACGTCTTCGGCATCGCCTGGGCGCTGCGCGAGCAGGCGGGTGCGGACCTGTCGGACAAGACCGGCTTCGACGTCTTCATCGAGTCGGACGTCCCGGTCGGCGCCGGCCTGTCGTCGAGCGCCGCGATCGAGTGCGGCGTCGCGCTGGCCTTCACCGACCTGTGGGAGCTCGGCCTCGACCGCAAGGCACTCGCCCGCGTCGGGCAGTACTCCGAGAACCACGCCGTCGGCGCCCCGACCGGCATCATGGACCAGTCCGCCTCGTTGCTCGGTGAGCAGGACGCGGTCGTCTTCCTCGACTGCCGCACGCTCGACACCGCCGTGGTCGACCTCGCGCTCGAGGCCAACGGCCTCGAGGTCCTCGTCATCGACACCCGCGTCGAGCACGCCCACGCGACGGGCGGCTACAAGGCCCGGCGCGACTCGTGCGAGCGCGGCGCTGCGGCCATGGGCGCCGAGGCACTCCGCGACGTCGCCGTCGAGGACCTGCCCCGCGCACAGGAACTCCTCGACGACGAGACCTTCCGACGGGTCCGGCACATCGTCACCGAGGACCAGCGGGTCCTCGACACGGTGCGCACGCTCCGCGAGCAGGGTCCGCGCGCGATCGGCGAGCTGCTCGTCGCCTCGCACGCATCGATGCGCGACGACTTCGAGATCTCGGTGCCGGAGCTCGACCTGGCGGTCGAGACGGCGATGGCGCACGGCGCTGTCGGCGCACGCATGACCGGTGGCGGCTTCGGCGGTGCGGCGATCGCGCTGGTCGACCGGGAGGCCCGTGGCGCGATCACGGACGCCGTCATGTCCGCCTTCGCCTCGGCCGGGTACCGCGAGCCCACCGTGTTCACGGTGCACGCCGCGCAGGGCGCCCGGCGCGACTGACGCGCGGCAGCGCGTCGCGCTTCCGCACAACCGGAAGCGGCTCGCGCCACGGAGTCCCGTGGCGCGAGCCGCTTCTCGTTGTGCGGGGCCAGGACGGTCTGCAGCGAGCGCTGCACGCTGCACGGCCACGAGCGGCCGACCGGCCCGCCGGCCCGCCGGTCAGCCTCCGTAGTCGGCGTACCGCGTCGTCTCGACGACGTTCCCGAGCACGAACGGGTGCGTCCGACCGTGCTCGACGGCCCACTGCACCCACGCCGTCTGCACGGGCATGAGCAGCCACACCGCCACGGTGACGCCGAGCACGCCGGCGAGGGTGAGTCCCATCACGGTGTGCTCGTCGAACCGGCTCGCGCCTCGGCGGGCGACCGCGACGGCGAACCCGACGAGGGCGATGCCGACGGTCAGGAGCGTCGTCCCGAGGGCCGGCGACGACCGGAAGTCGAACTCCTGCCCGGCGTGGACGAAGGTCGTGCTCCAGCTCGAGCCGGGCTGCTGGAACAGGATGCAGAGCACCACGATGAGGACCAGCCAGCGGGCGTCCTTCGTGAGCTGCGACGGCTCGGGCCGCGGGCGCAGCACCGGTTCGGTCAGCTGTCGTTCATCCCCCATGGCGTGACCGTAGCACCGCGGGAGGCGCGTGGCGGGGGTGATCCGCGCCTCCCGTCCGAAGCCGCACACCGAGACTCGGCCGAGCGGACAGTTTCGTCCTGCACAGGGGACGGAAGTGTCCGCCTGGCCGAGTCTCGGTCGACCGGGCTCGCGCTACCGCAGGTGGCGCTCGGCGGCCTCGACGACGTTCTTCATGAGCATCGCGCGGGTCATCGGCCCGACCCCGCCCGGCGTGGGCGACAGGAACCCGGCGACGGACGCCACGGCGGGGTCGACGTCGCCGCGCAGCTTTGCCTTGCCCGTCTCCGGGGAGACGACGCGGCTGATGCCCACGTCGATGACCGCAGCACCCGGCTTGACCCAGTCCGGCTGCACGAGCCCGGCGACCCCGGCCGCGGCGACGATGATGTCGGCGCGACGGCACTCGGCGGCGACGTCCTCGGTCAGCGAGTGCGTGAGGGTGGCGGTCGCCTCGAGCCGGGTGAGCAGCAGGCCGAGCGGACGACCGACCGTCAGGCCCTGCCCGATGATCGTCACGTGCTGCCCGCGGATCGGGACGTCGTAGGCCTCGAGCATCGCGACGATGCCCCGCGGGGTGCACGGCAGCGGGGCGTCGATCGTGCCGGCCCCACCGGGCACGGCGAGCACGAGCTCACCGAGGTTCGTCGGGTGCAGGCCGTCGGCGTCCTTCGCCGGGTTCATCAGCTCGAGCATCGGGATCGGGTCGATGCCCTGCGGCAGCGGGAGCTGCACGATGAACGCGGTGACCCGAGGGTCGTCGTTCATCTGCAGGATCGCGGCGCGGATGTCGGCAGCCGAAGCGGTCTCCGGGAGGTCGATGCGGACCGAGTCGAGCCCGATCTGTGCCGAGTCCTTGTGCTTGCCGGCGACGTACGACACCGACCCCGGGTTCGCGCCGACCATGATCGTGCCGAGCCCGGGCCGGAACCCGTGGTCGTGCAGGCGGTCGATGCGGACCTTCAGGTCGTCGAGCGTGCGCGCGGCGAGGGCGGTGCCGTCGATACGGACGGCACTGCCCTCCCCCGCCCAGCGCTCACGTGGGAGCGCGGCGCTCACGCGTACAGGGGGAACGCGTCGGTCAGGGCCTTCACCCGTGCCGAGAGCGCTGCGATGTCCGGGTTCGGCATGAGCGTCAGCGCGATGATGTCGGCCACCTCGGTGAACTCGGCGTCGCCGAAGCCGCGGGTCGCCAGCGCCGGGGTGCCGATGCGGACACCGGAGGTGACCATCGGCGGGCGCGGGTCGAAGGGGACGGAGTTGCGGTTGACGGTGATGCCGACCTCGTGCAGCAGGTCCTCGGCCTGCTTGCCGTCGACCTCGGACTCACGGAGGTCGACGAGCACCAGGTGCACGTCGGTGCCACCGGTGAGGACGTCGATGCCGGCGGCCTTCGCGTCGGGCTGCGTGAGCCGGTCCGCCAGCAGGCGGGCACCGCGCAGCGTGCGCTCCTGGCGGTCCTTGAACTCCGGCTGGCCGGCGAGCAGGAACGCGGTGGCCTTCGCGGCGATCACGTGCATGAGCGGACCGCCCTGCTGGCCCGGGAACACCGCGGAGTTCAGCTTCTTGAAGAGCGACTCCTCGTTGGACAGGATGATGCCCGAGCGGGGACCGGCGAGCGTCTTGTGCACCGTCGACGACACGACGTGGGCGTGCGGCAGGGGCGACGGGTGCAGGCCCGCGGCGACGAGCCCGGCGAAGTGCGCCATGTCCACCCAGAGCGTCGCGCCGACCTCGTCCGCGATCTCGCGGAACTTCGCGAAGTCGAGCTGGCGGGGGTACGCCGACCAGCCGGCGATGAGGACCTTCGGCTGGTGCTCGATGGCCTTCGCACGGATGTCGTCGTAGTCGACCTCGAACGTCTCCGGGTCGACGCCGTAGGACACCGCGTTGTAGATGCGGCCGGAGAAGTTGAGCTTCATGCCGTGCGTCAGGTGACCGCCGTGGGCGAGCTCGAGGCCGAGGATCGTGTCCCCGGCGGAGGCGATGGCGTGCAGCACCGCGGCGTTCGCGCTCGCGCCGGAGTGCGGCTGCACGTTCGCGTAGGCGGCACCGAACAGGGCCTTCGCCCGGTCGATGGCGAGCTGCTCGGCGACGTCGACGAACTCGCAGCCGCCGTAGTAGCGCTTGCCCGGGTAGCCCTCGGCGTACTTGTTCGTCAGGACGGAGCCCTGCGACTCGAGGACGGCGCGCGGGACGAAGTTCTCGGACGCGATCATCTCGAGGGTGTCGCGCTGGCGGCCGAGCTCGTTCTGCAGCACGGCGGCGATCTCGGGGTCGACCTCGGCGAGCGGGGCGTTGAACGTGGACTGCGCGGTGGCAGGCGTCAGATCGGTGATGGACACGGGACTCCTCGTTGTCTGAGTCGCCGCGCGGACGCGACGAGGTGGACGGGTGGGCGCGGCCCAGGCGTACGGCCGCGCTCCGTGTCAGGTGTCGCTCCCCGATGGTGACCCATCCAACGCCAGTCGCGACCCGTCGATCGTACCGAGCGCGCACGTTCGTGTCACCCTTGGGGACATGCACCCGAGCATCCCCGTCGACGCATGACGCTGATCAGCCCCGACGTCGAGGAGCGCACCGACCTCGCCGCGCGCCTCGACGTGCCGTGGGTCACCGTGGTCTGGGACGACCCGGTGAACCTGATGTCCTACGTCACCTACGTCTTCCAGAGCTACTTCGGCTTCTCGCACGCCCGCGCCGAGCGACTCATGCGCCAGGTGCACGACGACGGCCGGGCGATCGTCGCGACCGGCGCCCGCGAGGCCATGGAGCGCCACGTCGAGGCCATGCACGGCTACGGCCTGCAGGCCACCGTCGACCGCGCGGCGGGACCGGACGCGTGATCCCCTTCAGCCGGCGCCAGGACGGTGTGCACCTCGCGATGTCCGAGGGTGAGCGCGCCGTCCTCACGTCGCTCACCGAACAGCTGCAACAGGTGCTCGGCGGTGACCTCGCGTCCGACCCCGTCGCCGCGCGGATGTTCCCGGACGCCTACCCGTCGGACACCGAGGCGAGCGACGAGTTCCGCCGTTGGACGCAGGCGGACCTGCTCACCCAGAAGACCGCGAACGCCGACGTCGTGCACGACTGGCTGACCGGTGCGCGGGACGGCGCGATGACCCCGCCGGACGAGCAGGCCTGGCTGCGGTGCCTCACCGACCTGCGGCTGACGATCGCGGAGCGGCTCGGCATCACCGACGCCGCGTCGGAGGAGGCCTCGTCCTCCGGGGACGCCGGCCTCGGCCTGCGCGACGTCTACGACTGGATCGGGTACGTGCAGGAACACCTCGTCACGACCCTCACCACCCGCTGACGGGACGGCCGGGAGGCGCGGCGCACGTTCCGCCTCGTCCGCCCCGGCCCGTCAGCTGGTCGCGGTGGTCGCGGTGGTCGCGCATCCGGGCGAGCAACGCGGGGACGGCACCGTCTGATCAGAAGGCAACCTTGCAAGGCGCCCTGTTCAGTCGTACTGTTCCACCGTGGAACCGATCGACACGCTCGCAGACGACCTGCTGACCCTGCACGGTCGCATCCGCCGCACCATGCTCGCCGGGAAGGCCGACGAGGTCACCGCGTCCCAGACCGCCGCGCTCGGTCGGCTCCTGCGCCACGGCGAGAGCACCGTCGCCGACCTCGCGCGCGCCGAGGGGGTCCGCCCGCAGTCGATGGGCGCGACCGTGCAGGCCCTCGTCGACCTCGGGCTCGCCGAGCGTCGACCCGACCCGACGGACGGCCGCCGCACGCTCGTCCGGGCCACGGAGACGGGCTCCCGAGCCCGCGCCGATGCGTGGACCACCCGGACCCGGGTGCTCGCGGATCGTCTCGCCGCGCTGCCCGACGAGGACCGGATGACGGTCGCGCGCGCCCTCGCGATCCTCACGCCGCTCACCGACGACTGACCCCAGGAAGAAGCCCACCACGTCCACGTCGACCTCCCCCGTCCCGACCGTCCCCGACGCCGGCACCACCGGCGGCAGCGGCTTCGGTCCGAAGTTGCTCGTCCCCGTCCTGGTCGGACCGCTGCTCAACCCGATCAACACGACGATGGTGTCCGTGGCCCTCGCGCCGATCTCCCGCGACCTCGGCATCGGTGCCTCGCAGGCGATCTGGCTCGTCGCCGCGCTCTACCTGGCGAGCGCGGTCGCGCAGCCGACGATGGGCAAGCTCGCCGACCGGTTCGGCCCGAAGAAGGTCTTCCTCACCGGACTCGTGATCGTCGGTGTCGCCGGCGTCGTGCCCGAGGTGCTGACCGGGTTCGGCGGGGCGGTCGCCGCACGGGTGCTGATCGGGATCGGGACGTCGTCGGCGTACCCGGCCGCCCTCACCACCCTGCGGCAGCACTCCGCCAGGATCGGGAAGCCGACACCGCCGCTCGTGCTCGGGGCGCTCTCGATCACCTCGCTGGTCTCCGCTGCGGCCGGGCCGCCCCTCGGCGGCGCACTGATCGCGGCGTTCGGCTGGCACGCGATCTTCCTGGTGAACGTCCCGCTCGCCGTGTTCGGCCTCGTCGTCGCCGCGATGTGGCTGCCGTCCGACCGGCTCCGACCCCGTGACGCCGAGCAGCTGCCGGTCCGGACCGCGCTCGACCCGCTCGGCATGGTGCTCATGACCGGCGCGGTGTCGGCGCTCCTGGTGTTCCTGCTCGACCTCGGCGCCGGACTCTGGTGGCTGCTCGCGGTCGCCGTCGTGCTGCTCGTGGCGCTCGTGCTCTGGGAACTGCGCGCGACGAAGCCCTTCGTCGACGTCCGCCTGCTCGTCCGGAACGGCGCGCTGTCCCGCACCTACGCGCGACTGTTCCTGACCTACCTGCTCGCCTACACGATGACGTACGGGTTCTCGCAGTGGGTGCAGGACGTCGCGGGCTACCCGAGCGACGTCGCCGGGTACCTGCAGCTCCCGGCAGCCGTCGTCGCCGGGGTGGTGTCGTTCATGGTCGCCCGACGCACCGCCGTCCGCCGGCCGCTCGTCGTCGCGGCGCTCGTCCCCCTGGTCGGCGCCGGGCTCCTGCTCCTGCTGCACGCCGGTTCGCCGCTCGTGCTGCTGCTCGTCGTGCCGGCGCTGTTCGGGGTGCCGCAGGCGCTGGCGTCGGTGTCGAACCAGGCAGCGCTGTACACGGTGGTGCCCTCGGAGTACATCGGTACCGCCGCCGGGCTGTCGCGCACGAGCATCTACATCGGCGCGATCGCGGCGTCCTCGCTGATCGGCGGGGTGTTCGGCCAGGCCCCGACCACGCCGGACCTGCACGTGCTCGCGTGGGTGATGCTCGGCGTCGGCGTGCTGCTCAGCGTGCTGACGCTCGCGGACCGGGCGCTGGCGCGGGCGGACCGGCGCTGACGTGGCGCGTCAGTGCTCGGCGCCGATCGCCGCTTCGATCTCGTCGGCCCAGTCGGTCAGCCTCCGCTCGACACCCGCCAACTCGGCGGGGGTAACGCCGTACTCACGCACACGCCGCGAACCGATCCTCCGCACCTGTCGGAGCGCCTCGGCGAAGAGCTGTCGATCGAAGCCGTCGTCGTGTTCGGCTGCGCCGTCGAGGAGCTCGGCGTCCGAGAACCTCCCGCTCCGGCGGATCGCGTCGACGTCGAGGTAGTCTCGCGCTTCCGCACGCGAGAACAAGGCTGCAACCTTGTTCGACACCGCGTCGTACTCGTCGAGCACCGGGCCGAGGGCGAGCACGACGGGTTGCCGAGCGCGCCAGTCGACTCCCAGGTCGACCTCGACCACCTCACCATCGAGCGTGACCCGCAGCCTGGCGAAGAGCTCGAAGCGTCTGGCGACGGCGACGACGAAGCCCTCGGAGGCGAGCTGCGCGATGACATCGCCGAGAGCGCGCTCGAACCCACCTGCGTCCCGTCGGTCGGTGAAGAGGTCCACATCAGCAGTGGGGCGAGCCGTGAACCCGTGCTCACGGATGGCACCCGACCCTGCCAGTGCGAACCCGGAGTCGTCGGTCGCGGCGAGGGCGATCGACGCCACGCGTCGCTGCATCGCCTCGCTCGCGATCACGAGACGAGTTCGGGGAACCGGCTCTCCCACGCACGTCGGATCCGGACGGGCAGGAAGAGCCGCGACCACCATCGCCGGAGGACCGCCGGACTGACCAGGGCCTGGACGTCAGCAAGCGTGCCCTCACGCAGGGTTGCTTCGTACGCCTTCGCGACATCGTCCCAGTGGGCCAGGTCGACGACCGGGTCGGGCCCCCAGTACACCGTGTCGGGGAGCCGGAGCGAGCCCTCGGCCGGGCCCGTGAGATCGTCCAAGCTGGCGGGCACGGCGAAGCCGCGCGTGGCCTGGGTGCGGACCCGCACCGCTGAGTCGATCGTCATCGCACCCTCCCCTCTCCAGGGTACCGATGCCCCCACGACAGGACCAGCCCCTGTGGACGCGGCGCCCGGGGGGGGTCAGCCCCGGCCTGTCGGCGACGTGGGCCGCACGTCGGACGCGCCACGGGCCTCCCGGCCGAACCGCCGGAACGCCGGAGCGCCCCGGTACCCTGATCTCCGTGACCGCCCCGAACCCCACGCACTGGACCCTCACGCTCGTCTGCGACGACCAGCCCGGGATCGTGCACGCCGTCTCCGGAGCCGTGGTCGCGGCGAACGGCAACATCACCGAGTCGCAGCAGTTCTCGAGCGCCGACACGAACTCGTTCTTCATGCGCCTGCAGGTCATGGCGCCGGTCGACCGCGAGACGTTCGAGCAGGCCCTCGCACCCGTCGTCGAGCGCTACGGCATGCGGGTCCAGCTCGACGTGGTCGGGCGTCCGATGCGCACCCTGGTGCTCGTGTCGAAGGCCGGGCACTGCCTGAACGACCTGCTCTACCGGCAGCGCGGCGGCCAGCTGCCGATCGAGGTCCCCCTCGTGCTGTCGAACCACGCCGACCTGTCCGGGCTGGCGGCGTTCTACTCCGTGCCGTTCGAGCACCGACCGGTCACCGACGCGGACGCGAAGCGGGCGATGGAGCAGCGGATCCTCGAGGCCGTCGAGGAGCACGACATCGAACTCGTCGTCCTCGCCCGCTACATGCAGATCCTGTCGCCGGAGCTGTGCGCCGCGCTCGAGGGCCGCGCCGTCAACATCCACCACTCGTTCCTGCCCGGCTTCAAGGGCGCCAACCCGTACCGGCAGGCGCACGCGCGCGGCGTCAAGCTCATCGGTGCGACGGCGCACTTCGTGACGAGCGACCTCGACGAGGGCCCGATCATCGAGCAGAACGTCGTCCGGGTCGACCACACGAAGGAGCCCGCCGAGCTGGTCTCGATCGGCCAGGACGAGGAGTCCCGGACGCTGACGCAGGCGGTGCGCTGGATCGCGGAGGACCGCGTCCTCCTCGACGGCGCCCGCACGATCATCTTCAGGTAGGCACCGCATGACGAACGCACCGCAGAGCCCCGTCGACTGGGGCGACGTCCCGCCGCCCACGGACCCGGCACCCGCACGCCGCCGGGCCTCCGTCTCCGGCTGGACGGTGCTGCGCGTGCTCGTGTGCGCGTTCGGGCTGCTGTCACTGGCGTACTGGGGCTACCTCGCGTGGCCGTTCCCGTTCCCGGGGGTGCTGTTCATGGTCGGGGCACCGCTGTTCGCCGCGGTCGTCTGGTTCCTCTTCCGTTCGCCGCGCTCGCCGATCGACACCGACGTGGTGGGCAAGGTGGTCGTCGAGACCGCGCTGGTGATCGCGGCCGGTGGCGCCTGGGTGTCGCTCGGGCACCCGGTGGTCGGGTTGGTCTTCGTGCTGGTCGCGGCGCTCTCCGGCGTGGTCGCGTTCCGGCGGGAGACGGCGTGAGCTCCGGGCCCGCGTCGGTGTCCGGCCTCGGCTCCGGGTCCGGGTCCGGGTCCGGCTCCGGGTCCGGGTCCAGGTCCGGCTCCGGCTCCGGGTCCGGCTCCGGCTCCGGCTCCGGCTCCGGGTCCGGTCTGGAGGCGCGGCGCACGCTGGTCCGAGCCGGTCGCCTGGTCGACGAGGCCGGTTCCACGGCCGACGGGTGGGTCCTGCTCGCCGGCGACGTGATCGAAGCGGTGGGGTCCGGCGCCGACGCGCCCAGCGCCCCGGACGTGGTCGACCTCGGCGACGCCGTCCTGACGCCCGGGTTCATCGACCTGCACGGGCACGGTGGTGGTGGCGCGGCCTACGAGGACGACACCTTCGACGCGGCGCTCGCCGTGCACCGGACGCACGGGACGACCCGCTCGGTCCTGTCCCTCGTCGCGAACCCCTCGGCAGCGCTCGCGACGTCGCTCGAGCGCATCCGCACCGTCGCCGCGACGGACCCGCTCGTGCTCGGCGCGCACCTGGAGGGGCCGTTCCTCTCCCCCGACAACCGGGGCGCCCACAACGCCGCCCACCTGGTCGATCCGTCGCCGGCGGCCGTGGACGCCCTGCTCGACGCGGGTGCCGGGGTCCTGCGGCAGGTCACGATCGCGCCCGAGCTGCCGGGAGCGCTGGACGCCGTCCGCCGCTTCGTCGACGCCGGGGTCGCCGTCGCCGTCGGACACACCGTCTGCTCGTACGACCAGGCCCGGGCGGCCTTCGACGCCGGTGCCACCGTGCTCACCCACGCGTGCAACGCAATGCCGGGGTTGCACCACCGGGCGCCGGGTCCGATCGCCGCGGCGACCGAGGACGACCGCGTGACGCTCGAGCTCATCCTCGACGGTGTGCACGTGCACCCCGCCGTCGCCCGCGTGCTGCTCCGTGCGGCGCCGGGGCGCGTCGCACTGATCACCGACGCGATGGCCGCGGCCGGGTCGCCCGACGGCTCCTACGCGCTCGGGTCGCTGACGGTGGACGTGGTGGACGGCGTCGCGCGCGTCGCCGGGACGGACACGATCGCGGGTTCGACGCTGACGCAGGACGCGGCGCTGCGGCTCGCCGTGTCGGCCGCCGGAGCGTCGCTGCCCGAGGCGGTCGCGGCGCTGACGAGCGTGCCGGCAGCGGCGCTCGGGCTCGGGGACCGGCTGGGCCGGGTCGCGCCCGGGTACGCCGCGGACCTCGTGGCGCTCTCCCCCGCGCTCGAGGTGCAGCGGGTGTGGGGCGCCGGTCGGGAGCTGGTGCCCGCCAGGTCTTGACCCGGGCGGCGCGCGGCGGGACCATCTCCGCATGGCGCTCTACGTCTCCTGCCCGGTCGAGAGCGTCGAGCGCGCCACCGCGTTCTACAGGGCCCTCGGGTGGACCATCGACCCGCGGATGTCGCGGGACGACGTCGCGTGCGTCGTGTTCGGGACCGACCAGTACCTGATGCTCAGCAGCCGAGAGGCCTACGCGAGCGTCGGCGGCACGGAGGACCTGGTGGGTGGACCGGGCACCCCGTCGAAGGTCACGCTCTCGTTCGACCTCGACAGCCGACAGGCCGTCGACGAGCTGGTCGAGCGGGCCCGCGCTGCCGGCGGGCGGATCGGGGACACCGACGAGTACCCGTTCATGTACCAGCGGCAGTTCGACGACCCGGACGGGTACCACTGGTCGCCGTTCTGGATGCACCCCGACACCGCCAGCGCGTGACCTCGTCCGCGCGCTCCCGCCGGACGGTCACTGGTGCAGGAAGTCCTGACGGGGCTGCTCCTGCTCCGGCGCGAAGCGGATCCGCAGCACGGGTCCGCTGTCCTCGGTCGTGGAGCCGCTGACCTCCACCTCGAGGGCGTCCGGGGTCCGGTCCCACCGCGTGACGGTCCCGGAGCCGAGCACCGCGACGTCGCTGATCGTGCGGGTGAGGAGCGCCGACGCCGACCCGAGCGACCGCAGTCGTACGACGCCGTCGTCGGGCCGGGCGAGCAGGACCGCGTAGAGGGAGTCGCCCGTGACATCGTGCCGCACGGTGTACCGGACGTCTTCCGCCGTGTACGCCGGAGCGGCAGCGTCGACGAACGACCCGGCGGTCACCGCGGTCGGTCCCTCGGACGGTACGGTCCAGGGCCGGGTGCCGTAGATCGCCTCGCCGTGCAGGCCGAGCCAGTGCCCGATGCCCTCGAGCAGGCGCTGCTCCTCGACCGGGATCGTGCCGTCCGGCTTCGGGCCGACGTTGAGCAGCAGGACCCCGCGCTTCGCGACGACGTCGACGAGCTCGGCGACGAGTTCGCGCACGCTCTTGTACTCGTGCCCCTCGACCCAGCACCAGGAGGTCCGGGACACCGACGTGTCGTTCTGCCACACGGTCGGCTCGGTGCCCGCCACGGCTCCGCGCTCGATGTCGTAGACCGCGGTGCCGGGCGCGAAGGCTCCCCACTTGTAGTTGATGACGACCTCGCGTCCCCACTCGGCCGCCCGGTTGTAGTAGTACGCGGCGAGGGTCTGCAGCACCGGGGCGAACGCCGGTTGCTCGATCCACCAGTCGAACCAGAGCACCTGCGGCCGGTACTTCTCGATGACCTCGACGGTGCGCAGGAGCCAGTCCTCGAGGAACCGCTCGTTCGGAGCCGTCTCCTCACGCTGCGCGGGACCGTAGAAGTCCGACCACCGCGGGTCGAGCACGTCGGAGTCGAACCGGGCACCGCCGTTCATGAAGAACCAGTGCTCGGCACGGTGCGACGAGGCACCGCGGACCATCCAGGCCTCGTCGACCGCTCGGGAGAGGTCGCCGAAGACGTCGCGCCGTGGCCCCATCCGTGCGGCACTCCAGCGGGACCGGTCCGTGTCGTACATCGCGAACCCGTCGTGGTGCTCAGCGACGGGCACGACGAACTGCGCACCCGCACGACGGAACAGCGCTGCCCACGCGGCCGGGTCGAAGTGCTCCATCGTGAACGACGGGATGAAGTCCTTGTACCCGAAGTCGCGGTGCTCGCCGTGCGTCGCGAGGTGGTGCTCGTACGCGTCGGTGCCCTGCCGGTACATCTCGCGGGAGTACCACTCGTTGCCGAACGCCGGGACGGAGTACACGCCCCAGTGCAGGAAGACCCCGAACTTCGCGTCCTCGTACCAGCGTGGAGGCTCGTAGGCCGCCAGGGAATCCCACGTCGCGTCGAAGGGTCCGGCGGCGACGACCTCGTGCACGGCACGCAGCGCCTCGGTGTTGTCGCTGACGTCGACCGGCTCCGGGAGCGACTCCGGGTCGAGCGGTCCGTGGCGGTCCGGCATGGGGCACTCCTTCGTGCGTCGGATGCGGTCCCCCACTTCTACCGGTCGAGTTCGGGAGTCGGGTGGGTCACGGATGCCCGACGGTCAGGGCAGCCGGACGACGACCTCGGCGGTCGAGGGCCCACCGCACTGCTCGGACCCGCCGTGCCGCACCCACGTGAAGTGGACGCCGCGCTCGACGAGCACCCGGCCGTCCGCGCCGAGGACCGCCACGTGCCCGCGCCCCGCGGTGTCCGGCGAGGTCGGCACGGACCACACGTCCCCGTCGCGTTCGACCATGGGGAGCACTGCCGTCGGCGCCGTGCCGTCCGGCAGTGTCCCGACCGCTGGCGCGCCCGGTGTGGCTTCCCCAGGGGCGGTCGGCACGGCTGGTTCGGGCGGCACCCTGGGCGTGCAGTCCGGGCCCTGGCAGACGACGACGCCCGCGACGCCGGACGCCGGGTCCGCCGAACCCGGGACCTCGACGGCGACGGTGTCAGTCCGACCGATCGCCGTGCACGCCGTCGGCCCGATGCCGGCGCAGCCGGTCGTCACGAGCACCAGCACGGCCGACGCCGTGGCGAGTCCCCTCGTCCCCCGACGCATGCGTCCATCGTCACCGATCGATCGCGGACGGGTGGTCACGATCCGGCGACGGTGTCAGGCCGCGACGACGGACAGCAGCCGGAGTCGGTCGTGGCTCTCGGTCCCGGGGACGGCGGTGTAGACGAGCAGCACGTGCGCCTGCTCCGGGTCGAGGAGCACCTGGCAGTGCAGCTCGAGTCGGCCGACCTCCGGGTGGTCGTAGCGCTTGACGGTCCCCGGGACGAGGCCGACCTCCTGCCGGTCCCACAGCGTCCGGAACTCGTCGGAGCGTTGCAGGAGCTCGTCCGCGAGCCGCGCTGCCCGGGACCCGGGACCGCGCCGGGTCGCGACCTCACGCAGTGACGACACGTACAGCCGCGCGGTGGTGTCGCGGTCCTCCGGCGGGAAGAGGTCCCGCGCACCCGGTTCGGTGAACCAGCGCCAGCCGATCGAGCGCGACGACCCCTGCCGCTGGCTCGCGTCCCCGAACAGTGCGGCGGCGAGCGGCGTCTGCAGGAGCGTCTCGCCGAGTTCCGTGACGACCTCGGCCGGCGTGTCCACCAGGCGGTCGAAGATGCGCATCATGCCCGGGCCCACGTGGTCCGAGCCCGCGCCGGACTCCGGCGGTCGGTGCCCGGCGAGGCGGAAGACGTGGTCGCGTTCCGCCCGGCTCAGGTGGAGCCCCTGCGCGATCGCGGCGACCATCTGCTCGGAGGGCTGCGGACCGGTGCCCCGTTCGAGCCGGGCGTAGTAGTCCGGGGACATGTGGCAGACCGCCGCGACCTCCTCGCGGCGCAGCCCGGAGGTCCGGCGCCGCTGTCCTGGCGGGAGACCGACGTCGGACGGTTGCAGGGCCTCCCGGCGTCCGCGGAGGAAGGCGCCGAGCGCCGGTCGATCGATCACTGGCCCATCCTCGCCGGTCCGCGTCCTCCGCAGCCACGGTCCGTCAGGTCCTGGTTGCGGTCCGGTCGCCGACGCAGGCTGGCACCAGCCCGACGACGGGCGACGATCCCGAGGAGACCACCGTGCCGACACGACCCATCGACATCACCCTGCCGCGACTGGACGGCACCCGCGCCGTCGTCACCGGTGCGAGCGACGGCATCGGCCTGGGCATCGCGACGGCACTCGCGGGCGCCGGCGCCACGGTCGTGCTCCCCGTGCGCAACCCGAGCAAGGGCGAGGCCGCACGCATCCGGGTGCTCCGCGAGCACCCGGACGCCGACGTGCAGCTCGGCGCGATGGACCTGTCGTCCCTCGCCTCGGTGGACGCGTTCGCGGAGTCGATGCGGTCTGCCGGTCAGCCGGTCGGCCTGCTCGTGGGCAACGCCGGGGTCATGACCCCACCCGAGCGGCAGACCACGGCCGACGGCTTCGAGCTGCAGCTCGGCACGAACCACCTCGGACACGTCGCACTCGTCCGCGGACTCCTGCCGCTGCTCCGTTCGGCGCGCGGCCACGTCACGTCGCAGATCAGCATCGTCGCGCGCAGCGGCGCCGTGCACTGGGAGGACCCGAACTGGGAGCGGAGCTACGACGGGATGCGCGCGTACCGGCAGTCGAAGATCGCGTTCGGCCTGTTCGGGCTCGAGCTCGCCCGACGGAGCGCCGACCGCGGATGGGGCATCACGAGCAACCTCGCGCACCCCGGGGTCGCGCCGACGAGCCTGCTCGCCGCGCGCCCGGAGCTCGGTCGGAGCGGCGACACCCCGCAGGTCCGGGTGATCCGCTGGTTGTCCGCTCGGGGCCTGCTCGTCGGGACCCCGAGGACCGCCGGGTTGCCGGCGCTCGTCGCAGCCACCGACCCGGCCGTGCGGGACGGCGGGTTCGTGGGTCCGACGGGTGCCGGCGGTGTCGGCGGAGCGCCCGGACGGACGCCGCTGTGGAAGCCACTGCGCAGTGCCGAGGACGCCCGACGCGTGTGGGAGCTGTCCGAGGAGCTGCTCGGCACGTCGGTCGCGTGACGTCCGCGACCGGCGCTGTCAGGATGGCCGCATGAGCGTCATGATCTCGGTGTTCGATGCGCAGCGCACCCGCACGAGCGAGAAGTACACCGCGTACCCGCCCGAGGTCCTGCCGATGTTCGTCGCCGAGATGGACTCGGTCCCCGCCGAGCCGGTGCGCGAGGCACTCGAGCGCGCCGTCCGCACCGGGGACACCGGGTACGTCGGGCACACCCGGGTGCTGCCCGAGGTCTTCGCCGACTTCGCCGACCGCCGGTGGGGATGGGACGTCGACCCCGACCTCGTCCGGACCACGACGGACGTGTCGGTCGCGGCGGTCGAGGTGCTCCGGCGGGTCATCGACCCCGGCGACCAGGTCGTCGTCATGCCGCCCGTCTACCCGCCGTTCTGGGAGTACGTCCGCGAGGCCGGCGGCACCGTGGCCGAGGTGCCGCTGCTCGCCCCGGACGGCGAACCCGACCCGTTCGACACCACGGCCGGGTGGCGGATGGACCTCGCCGGGGTCGAGCGCGCCTTCGCCGGCGGCGCCCGGACGGTGCTGCTCTGCAACCCGCACAACCCCCTCGGGCTCGTGCACGCCCGCGACGACCTGGTGGCACTCGCCCGGCTCGCCGCGGAGTGGGACGCCGTCGTCGTCTCCGACGAGATCCACGCGCCGCTCGTGCACGCGGACGCGGTGTTCACGCCGTTCCTCACCTGCGGACCCGAGGCGGTCGAGCACGGCGTCGCCCTGACGAGCGCGAGCAAGGCGTGGAACCTGGCCGGGACGAAGTGCGCGCTGATGGTCGGGGCGTCCGAGCGGGCGCGCGGCTGGTTCGACGGGCTGCCCGTCGAGGTCGTCGAGCGCACCGGGATCCTCGGGTACACCGCGAGCATCGCCGCCTTCCGGGACGGTGAGCCGTGGCTCGCGTCGCTGCTCGCCGAGCTGGCCGGCAACCGCCGTGTGCTCGCCGAGGAGCTCGGCTCGGCCCTGCCCGGTGCTGGGTACCGGCAGCCGCAGGCGTCCTACCTGGCCTGGCTCGACCTGCGCGCCCTGCCGTGGGGCGACGACCCCGCACTGCAGCTGGTCGACCGGGCGAAGGTCGCGCTGACGAACGGTCGCGACTTCGGGCAGCCGGGCATCGGCCACGCCCGGCTCAACTTCGGGTGCTCCGAGGAGACCCTGCGCGAGGGGCTCGCGCGCCTGGCGTCCGCCCGCTGACCCCGCTCGGCAGGCGTCACTCGAAGCGCTGCCACTCCGGCTTGTTGGCGTACGTGTACCGGTAGTAGTCCGCCAGACGGAGCCCGGCTGCGGCCTCCTCGTCCACCACGACGGTCGCGTGCTCGTGCAGCTGCAACGCCGACCCGGGCACGAACGACGACAGCGGCCCCTCGACCGCGGCGGCCACGGCGTCGGCCTTCGCCGAGCCCTGCGCGACGAGGACGAGCTCACGCGCCTCGAGGATCGTGCCGAGCCCCTGCGTCATGCAGTGCGTCGGCACCTGATCGAGCGAGTCGAAGAAGCGGGCGTTGGCCTCGCGCGTGGACGGTGCGAGGGTCTTGATGCGGGTGCGGGACGCGAACGACGACGTCGGCTCGTTGAACCCGATGTGCCCGTTCGCCCCGATCCCGAGGATCTGCACGTCGACCCCGCCGGCGGCCCGGATCGCAGCGTCGTACTCCTTCGCCGCGAACGCCAGGTCCGTCGCGCGGCCGTCCGGCACCCGCACCCGCGAGGGGTCGAACCCGAGCGGCTCCACGACGTCGCGCTGGATCACCGACGCGTACGACTCCGGGTGCTCGAGCGGGATCCCGACGTACTCGTCGAGGGCGAACCCGCGGGCCGCGGCGAAGGACACCTCGCCCGCCTCGACCCGACGACGCAGGTCGGCGTAGATGCCCTGCGGGCTCGACCCGGTGGCGAGACCCACGACGGCGGACGGCTTCTCGGCCACGACCGAGGCGATCTTGGCGGCAGCGACACGACCGACCTCGGCCGGCGTCGACAGGATGATGATCTCCACGCCCTCACCCTACTGGTCATGACCAGTCGCCGACAGGGGTGCTCGGTAACGTGGGGGCATGCCCACCCCTGACTTCGTCCTGTCCCTGCGCGAGAAGGTCGGCAACGATCCGCTGTGGATGACGGGCATCACCGCCGTCGTCACGCGCGGCGAGGGCCCCGACCGCGAACTGCTCGTCGTCCGGCGCGCGGACAACGGCGCGCTGACGCCGGTGACGGGGATCGTCGACCCGGGTGAGGAACCCGCGGTCGCCGCCGAGCGCGAGGTCCTCGAGGAGGCCGACGTCGTCGCGGTCGCCGAGCGCCTGACCTGGGTGCACGTCCTGCCCGAGATGACCTACCCGAACGGTGACCGGGCGCAGTACCTCGACCTGGTCTTCGCGTGCCGGTACGTGTCCGGCACGCCCGCCCCCGCGGACGGCGAGAACACCGAGGCGTTCTGGGCGCGGCTCGACGCCCTGCCGGAGATGTCCGCGGACATGCTGGAGCGGGTTCGGGCGGGCCTGTCCGACGAGCCGGCCGCGCGCTTCGAGCGCTGACCCGCCGCCGACCAGGGCGCGTTTGCCTAGCGACCGCGACCCTGATGCCGGGACCCGTGCCGGTCCCGTGACACGCCGCGAGGCCGCAGCCGGACGAGCCCGCATCCGACGAGCACCGACACGATCCCGATGCTGATCCGGATCGCGACGACGAGCCACGGCACGTCCGTGGCCGTCTGTGCCGCTGTCAGGATCACGACCGCCGCGGACCCGACCAGGACGAGGGTGACGACACGAGCTCGACGAGGGCTCACACGCACCCCGTACGCGCAGCGTGGTTGTTCGAGAAGTAGACCTTCAGCTGCTTGTTGTTCTTGCACGTCCCCTTGATCGTCGCGAGGTAGGCGGCGCCGACTGCGATGATCGCCTGCACGGCGAGGCAAGCGAGCTGGCCGACTGCGGAGATCGCGCAGATCGCGGCACCGAGCACGAAGCCAGCTCCGTTGTACAGCAGGTTCTGGTCGTACTGGTTGAACGTCACGTAGTGCCCTCCAGCGTCGTAGCCTCCGCCCAGGCGAGCATCGCCCTTCGACCGCAGGACGTCGAGTTCGAGTCCGTCGCCGAGCGTGATGACCGTGTGGTGCCCGTCCGGGTCGTCCCGTTCGGACTCGACGAGGTCTGCAGCCCGCAGCTGTCGCAGCACCGAGTCGAAGTCCGTCGTCTGCAACAGCTGCTTCGCCTCACGCACGGGGTTCGGCTCCGCGTGCGCCTGTGCAACAGGCACCACCGCCCCTGCGACCACGACGACGCTCGCGATCAACAGCCCGATCTTGCAACCCATCAGTACTTCCTCGGTTCAGTGAGGAGAGACTCCCGCACTGATGTTCCACATCCATGACCAGGAGATGTCCGGGGAGTCAATCACAGTCGCGAGGACTCGCGGGCCGGGAGGCGCGGGGCGGGCCCGCCCCGCGCCTCCCGATCGAAACCGGGTCGCCTTCACCCCCGCGAAGGCGACAGATCGTCGCCAACGGTTCGCAGCAGACTGTCGCTTCCGCGGAACGCTCGGGGCGGCTCGGCTCGGCGCGGCCGGCGCGGCCGCTACGCGAGCGGGGCGACCGCGGCCGGGGCGCCGAGCAGTCGCAGGGCCACGGCGTCACCGGCCACGCGGCGGTCGCCGACCTCGTGCTGCACCGTCACGACCGTGTCGTCATCGAGCCGGACCGTCGTGCGCCGGATCGACCCGAGGAAACTCGACGTGACGACGGTGCCGGTGACGCCCTCGGCGGCGAAGGCGACGTCCTCGGGGCGGACGTAGGCGAGCACCGGACCGTCCGCGGTGTCCGCTGCGAGCGCCGGGACGCGGAAGCCGTAGACGAACACGTCGCCGCTGCGCAGGTCGCCACGCAGGCGGTTCGACTGCCCGACGAAGTCCGCGGTGAACGCCGAGACGGGGTGTCGGTAGAGCTCCTCGGGCGTCCCGACCTGCTCGATGCCGCCGGCGTTCATCACCGCGATGCGGTCGGAGACGGCGAGTGCCTCCTCCTGGTCGTGGGTGACGAAGACGGTCGTGATGCCGAGGTCGCTCTGGATGCGGCGGATCTCGTCACGCAGGGACACCCGCACCTTCGCGTCGAGCGCGGACAGCGGCTCGTCGAGCAGGAGCACGCGCGGGCGGGTGACGAGGGCACGGGCGAGGGCGACCCGCTGCTGCTGCCCGCCGGAGAGCTGGTGCGGGAACCGGTCGGCGAGGCCGGCGAGGTGCACCATGTCGAGCGCTTCGATGACGCGCTCGCGGCGTGCTGGGGCGGCGACCTTCCGCATCTCGAGGCCGAACGACACGTTCTGCCGCACCGTCATGTGCGGGAAGAGCGAGTACTGCTGGAACACCATGCCGATGTCGCGCCGCTCGACCGGCACCGCGGCGACGTCCACCCCGTCGATGCGGATCGCGCCGGCGTCGATCGCCTCGAGACCGGCGAGCGCACGCAGCGCGGTGGTCTTGCCGCAGCCGGACGGCCCGAGCAGCGAGACGAACTCGCCGGGCTCGATGCGGAGCGACAGGCCGGCGAGCGCACGGTGGGAGCCGTAGTGCTTCTCGACCGCCTCGAGCTCGACGGTCGCCCCCTCGGTGGACAGCGACGCCGGGGCGACGGGAGCGGTGACGGTCATGTGGACTCCTTCGGGGTGCGCCGGCGGCCCGCGCCGACCCGGCCGATGACGACGAGCAGCACGAAACCGAACAGCAGTGCGGCGAGCGAGAAGATCGCGGCCACGTACGGGTCGGTCTGCTGCACGAGCACGAGCGCGGTCTGGAACGTGGTGCGGGACAGGAACGAGGCGAGGGTGTACTCGCCGAGGACGACCGTGACGGTCAGGAAGCACGCGGCGGTGATGCCGCGGCGGAGGTTCGGCAGCAGGATCCGCCACGTCACGGTCCACCACGAGGCGCCGAGCGAGCGAGCGGCCTCGGACAGCACCGTGACGTCGACCGAGGTCAGCGCCGCGGCGATCGGGCGGAACGCGAACGGCAGCGACACGATGCCGATCGCGAAGGCCAGGGTCCACGCGCCGGAGCCGAACACCTGCGCGACGACCTGGTACACGGGGATGAAGCCGACGACGAGCACGACGACGGGCACGGTGATCGGCACCAGGCAGACGAACTCGAGCACGCGGCGCAGGCGGGGGTAGCGGAGCGCGGTGACGATCTGGGCGGGCAGCAGCACGAGCAGCACGATCGCGACGGTGATCACGGCGATGAGCAGGGACGCCGCGAGGCCGTCGAACACCGGCTGGTACGTGGACGCGTTCGCCGGTTCGACGATCGCGGCGTAGTGGTCGAACGTGAGCGCCCCGTCGGTGCCCTGGCGGAACGTGAACTGTGCCAGGGCGACCAGCGGCGCGGCGACGACGAGTCCGACCAGGGCGAGCACGGCGACGGCGGTGCCCCGGGACGGAGCGACGCCGAAGCGGCCGATGCGGGTGGGGCCTCCAGGCCGGGATGCGGCAGCCACGGGGCGGACCGAGGGGACGGCGGTCACCGCTGCCACCGCGCAGCGCGACGCTGGAGCAGCGAGTAGGCGCCCATCACGACCGCCATGACCACGACCATGCCGAGGGCGAGCACACCCGCGACGTTCTGCAGACCGATGATCGTCTCGCTGGTGAGCTGCGCGCGGATCGTCAGCGGCACGATGCCGCCCTGCGAGATGAGTGCCGCCGCGGTGGCGAACGACGAGAACGCGTTCGCGAAGAGCAGGAGCAGCGACCCCCAGAACGCCGGCGCGAGCACGGGCAGGGCGATGCGCCGCCATGAGGTCGCGCGCGAGGCGCCGAGGGTGGCGGCGGCCTCGCCCCACTGGGGCTTGACGCCCTCGAGGGCGGGCATGAACGTGAGGACCATGAGCGGCACCTGGAAGTAGACGTACGGGATCACGAGACCGGGGACGGTGTACAGGAGGGTCCCGTTCGCGTTGAGGTCGAGACCGAAGGCCGACACCAGCCAGGTGGTGACCAGTCCCTGCGCGCCGATCGTGGCGATGAACGCGAACGCGAGCATCACGCCGCCGAACTGTGCGAGGACGCTGGCGGCGGAGTCGATCATCGAGCGGACGAGCCCGTCGGGCCGGAGCGCGGCGAGCGCCCAGCAGACCAGGGCACCGACGACGGCGCCGATCACGGCCGAGACCGCGGACAGGCCGAACGAGCCGGCGAATGCGCGGAGGACGGACGGGTCACGGAGCGCTGCGAGGTTCGCGAGCGTGAACCGCCCGTCGCCGGTGGAGAACCCGCTGCCGACCGCGATCGAGGCGGGGACGGCCAGGAAGAGCAGGACGTACGCGGCGAACGGGGTGAGGCCGAGCCAGGCGAGGCCGGGGCGGCGGCGGGCCCGGGTCCCGGTGCGACGGGCGGCGGTGGCCGCATCCGCATCGGCGCCGGACGACGCGACGGGGGCCGCTGCCGCGCTGGTGGCGGCGGGGACCGGGACTGCCGTGCCCGCGCCCGTACCCGCGCCCGTACCCGTGCCCGTGCCCGTACCCGTGCCCGTGCCCGTGCCTGTGCCCTTGCTCGCGCCCGGGGCGAACGCGCTGCCGCCCGGCGCCGATGCGGTCGTCATGCTGCTCAGGACCCCATCGTGGCGGACCACTTCGCGGCGAGGACCTTCGCTGCATCCGTGACCTGCGCGTCGGTCAGCTCGACGTAGTCCTTCGGCATCCCGCCTGCGGCCCGCAGGGCGTCCTCGTCGACCTTGCCCGACTGCTCCATCGCCGCGAGGGTCGACGGGAAGGCGCCGGCCTGCAGGTACAGGTTCTGGGCGTCGGGGCTCGCGATGTACTCCTGCCACAGGCGTGCCGCCGCGGGGTGCGGCGCGTCCTTGTTGATCGCCTGCGAGTAGTACGAGCCGAGCGCCTGCCCCTCGGGGACGACCGTCTTCCAGTCCTGGTTGCCGCTCGACCCGGCCGCCGGGCCCCAGGCGAGGTTGTTGTACGACCACTGGATCACGACGGGCGTCTCCCCCGAGGCGACCGTCGCCTGCGTGGGCAGCACGTTCTGGAAGTTGCCGGCCTGCTGCAGCTTGCCGAAGTAGTCGACGCCCTTCGTGATGTCGTCCGCCGACCCGCCGTTCTCGAGCGCGGCGAGGTACACCGCGGACGCCGCCTGGTTCGCCTGCGTCGGGTCGCCCGCGATCGAGACCTTGCCCTTGTACTCGCTGCCGAGCAGGTCGTCCAGGTCCTTCGGGGCGTCCGTGATCTTCGACGAGTCGTACCCGATCGACATGAGGCCCGTGTAGTCGCGGGTCCACTTGCCGTCCGCGTCCTTGAGCGTGTCCGGGATGTCCGACCAGTTCGCCACCTTGTAGTCGGTGAGCAGGTCGAGGTTCTGCTGCATCACGGCGTTGCCGAGGTCGAGCACGTCGGGGGCCGTCGACTGGCCCTGCTGCGACTTGACGGCGGCGACCTCGTCGGCGCTGGAGCCGTTCGGGTTGGCCGAGTTGATCTTGATGTCGTACTTCTGCTCGAAGCCGTCGATGATCTTGCCGTAGTTCGCCCACGTCGGCGGGAGGGCGATGACGTTGAGCTGCCCCTCGGCCTTCGCGGCCTTGATGAGGGCGTCCATTCCGCCGGCCGACTCGGCGCTCGTGGCGGTCTTCCAGTCGGTGTCGCTCGACGTCGACGCGCTGCTCGTCGCCGAGCAACCGGCCAGGGTGACGACTGCTGCTGCGGCCAGGGCGATGCCGGCCAGGGTGCGGGTGTGCTGCACGGGGTGTGCCTTCCGGGTGCTGTGGGGATTCGGGTGTCCGGGGGTCCGGGTTCGGCACGATCGTGGACGCGCCCGGTTTCGGGGTCGTGCTGCGGCGGTGAACGGTGGCGGAACAGCGGGTACGGCTGTACGGTTTCGCTGCCGGGGACGGTCCCCGGCGAGGGTGGTCGCGGCGGGCTCGACGTCCGGTCGCGCGTCCTGCGCTCGACCGGTACGACGCACGGTCGCGTCGGTCGCGTCGGTCGCGTCGGCCGCGCGGGTGCGGTCACGAGCGCGGACAGCCGGGAGGCACGGGTGCAGTTCACGACGACGGTCCTGCAGGCGAGGAAGACGGCCACCGGCCTGCCCGTCCCCGAGGAGGTCATCGACGCCCTCGGCTCCGGGAAGCGCCCTGCCGTGGTGGTCACGATCGACGGCGGCTACACCTACCGGTCCACGGTCGGGGTGATGGGCGGGCAGTTGCTCGTGCCGCTGTCGGAGGCGCACCGCACCGCAGCGGGGATCGGCGCCGGGGACACCGTCGAGGTCACACTCGAGCTCGACACCCTGCCGCGCACCGTCGAGTTGCCCTCCGACCTGGCGGCGGCGTTCGACGCGGCCGGGGTCCGTGCGGCGTACGAGACCCTGTCGGCGTCACGGCAGCGGGCACTCGTGGACCCGGTGCTCGCGGCGAAGGCCCCGGAGACGCGGCAGCGCCGGATCGACAAGGCCGTGGAGGCGTTGCGCGGATAGCGGGGGAGCGCGGTGGCCCTGGCCCTGGCCGTGGCGCTAGGTCTGGCCCTGGCCGTGGCTGTAACCGTGGCTGTGGCCGTGGCTTCGCCGGGCGCGATCGGGCGTACCTGGTAGAACCGGGCGTACCTGGTCGTTCGGTTCCACCAGGGACACCCGTTCTGACCAGGTATCGCAGTCGTTCTGGGAAGGAACGAGCGCCGTCGTCAGCCGCCGAGCTCGACCAGGACCCGCGGGATCTCGGTCAACAGTTCGCTGGCGAGGTAGCCCAGTGGCCCGACCTGCACGGCGAGGCGGTCACCCGCGGCGGCGTGCACGTACGACGCCCAGGCGACGGCCTGTGCCGGCTCGGCGCCGCGGGCGAGCAATCCGACCACCACACCCGACAACACGTCACCGCTGCCGCTGGTGCCGAGTCCGCCGGAGCCGGTGCCCTTCACCCAGGCACGGCCGTCCGGAGCCGCGATGACGTCGGACAGCGCGACCACGGCGCCGTACCGCTCGGCGATCTCCCGGGCGTCGGCGACGTCGTCGTCCCCGCAGTCCCGACCCAGCAGCCGCTCGGCCTCGCCGCTGTTCGGCGTGAGGACGAGACGACCGCGCAACGGCCTGAGCCGGTCCTCGACGTCCGCCGCGACGCCGAGCGCGAAGGCGTCCAGCACGACGAAGGTGTCCGGACCGACCGCGTCCGCGATGCCCGCGACGAGGTCCCGAGCACCGTCCGGTTCGTCCAGCCCGGGACCGACCAGCACCGCGTCGGCAGCACCGGCCGTGTCGAGCACGGCATCGATCGCGCCGACGGCGACGTGTCCGCCGTCGTCCTCGGCGAGCGGGACCACGCCCGACTCGGGCACGGCGACCGCGACCTGGTTCGCCACGCTCGACCCGACCGCCAGGGACAGTCGGCCTGCTCCGACCCGCAGTGCGGCGAGCGCCGACAGCATGGCGGCACCCGGGGTGTGGGCGGCGCCGCCGACGACGAGGACCTGTCCCCGGCCGTACTTGCCGGCGCCGGGGTCGGGCAGCGCCCACTCGCGGAGGACGTTCGGCGTGATGTGCTGCGGTGCTGCAGGCTCCTGGTCAGTCGACACGGGCGTCGTCCTTCCGGCCACTGTGCTCGGTGACCTCGTCGTCGTCGAGGTGCCCGACGGCGGAGAACTCCTCGAGCGTCCAGGGGGCACCGGGCCCGTCGCGGTGCAGTCGTGTCAGGGAGGCGTTCGCGACCGTGTGGTCCTCGGCGAACGCCATGAGGGCGTGTTCGTCGAGGTCGAGGCAGACGGCGACGGCGAGCATCACCACGGCGTCGTGCGCGGCGACGAGCAGTCGTTCGGTGCCCTCGAGCCGGTCGACGTCCGTCAGCACGGTGCGGAGGCGGAGCATCACGTCCGCCCAGGACTCCCCGCCGGCGGGACGGTGGTAGTACTTGCCGAGCCACTCTCGTCGGCGTTCCTCGTCCGGGTACCGGTTCCGCACGCCGTCACGGGTGAGCAGGTCGAGGACGCCGAGCTCCCGGTCGCGGAGCCGCTCGTCGACGCGCTTCGGCGGCTCGGTCAGCCCGCCGGCCTCGAGCGCGATGCCGATCGTCTGCTGCGCCCGGCGGTACGGCGAGACCCAGAGGGCGACCGGGACGTCGTCGACGCCGCGGTCGGCGAGCTCCTGCCCGAGCGCTCGGGACTGTTCCTCCCCCAACGGACTGAGCGGGACGTCGGCGTCGCGGTGGTCGACCTCGATGACGTCCGCGCCCTCGGCTTCGGCTCTGGCGGCGGCGACGTTCGCGGTCGACTCCCCGTGCCGGACGAGCCAGATCTCGGTGACAGCCATGGGCGCGACGCTAACCGCGGGCCCCTGGGTCGGCTCCCGGCCACGTCGTCGTCGGGCTGCGGCGCGCTCGGGCCGCTGCGCGCGTGCCTGCAGATCAAGCCGCTCCGGGCCGTGCGCTCCTCGATGCGCGTGCCTGCCGGGTCAGGCCGCCCCGGGCCGTGCGCTCCTCGACGGTCGGACCGGGCACGGCAGTCCCGCGGCTCGGAAGCGTCGGACCAGCCCGTCGGGGTCGAACAGGTCGCGCCACTCGAGCCGGACGATCGTCCGCACGCCGGGCACGGTCAGCAACTGCTCGTGCCGCCGTTTCTCGTCGAGGAACACCTCGGTGGGGCTCCGACCCGCGAGGTACCGCTCCTGCGTGTACTTCGCTCGACCGTCGATCTCGACGACCACACCCTGGTCCGGGAACCAGAAGTCCACCGTGAACCGTCTCCCGCCGACCACGAACTCCTGCTGCAGGACCGGCCCTGGCAGCCCGAGCTCGAGGAACACCACCCGCGCGAAGGACTCGGCGACCGATCCGGCGCGCCCGTCTGCGAGGCCGAGCACGTGCTCCGCTCGACGGTGCCCGCGTGCTCGGGGGTCGACCGCCGCCAGGAGCTCCGCCGCTCCGGTCCCGGCTCGCACCGCAGCGTCCGCCACGACCACCGCGGTGCGCAGGTCGTCCTGCATCGCGATGTCGACGACGGTGCGGGGCACGGTCGTCACCCGGATCCCGTCGGCCGCCAGTAGCTCGTCGCCACGAACGGGACGCGTGTGCAGGACGAGGTCCCGCGTCCGCCCGCGGTACATCGTCTCGGGCACGGTCGCGTGCACGGGGACCTGCCAGCCGCCCAGGGCCGGGAGCCCGAGGACCGCAGCCGCCGACACGTGCGAGGCGACCGCCGCGGTACCGATCCGCCCGAGCCGTGCATGGACACGGGTCACGTAGCGCTGCCGAGGCCCCGCAGCGTCCCAGCGGGCGCCCTCGACGTAGGCGTTCGGGCCGACGCGGATCAACCGGTCAGCGCCGCTCGATCGTGCGCGGCGGCGCAGGGTCGTCGGGTCACACGCGATCTCGCGTGCCGGTCCCGCACGGAGGATGGGGAGTGGACGTTCCATGCCGCGATCGTGCCCGGTCTCCACGCGCCGACGGGTGCCGATCGTGGCAACTGTGGACGAGCCTCCAGTCCGGTCGCCCTGTGCAGGACGCTCGTTCCTTCCCAGAACAGGTGCGGTACCAAGCGTTTCCGGGCGTACCTGGTCGGAACGGAAGACCAGGTACGCCCGGATCGACCAGGTATGCCCGATTCCGCGGGGCGGGGGCGGAGCGGGGGCGGAGCGGGGGCGGAGCGGGGCGTAGCGCCCCGGGCCAGCGCGGCACAGCCCGGCGCGCGCGACGCGGCGCCGGGGGAACGCACCCGTGCTCCCCCGGCGCCGCTGTCTCTCCGCCGCCCCGCTGCCTCGGGCCCAGCGCCGCCGGCCCCGCTGCCACGGGCCCGACGCCGCCGCCCCGCTGCCACGGGGTCGGCGTGGCCTCAGGCCCGCCGCACCCGCAGCGTGACGATCTCGAACGGGCGCAGGGTGAGCACGACGGGTTCCCCGGCCGCCCACGTCCCCGAGCCGAGCGGCCGCTCGAGCAGGTCCACGGCCTCCACCGAAGCGACGTCGAACCCGAACGACACCCCGACGTCCGACGCCCGACCGCCCGAGGCCTCGTAGAGCCGCACGACGACGTCGCCGGAGCGGTCCTCGGCGAGCTTCACGGCCTCGACGAGCACCTGGGGCGAGGACACGACGACCAGCGGCGACACGTCGGCCGACCCCGACCCCGGCACGGACCGCACCGGCAGGTTGAGCCGGTACCCGGAGTCCGCCGCGTCGAGCACGGACTCCCCGACGCGCAGCACCGTCCGGAAGACGTGGTGCCCCTGGTCGGCGTGCGGGTCCGGGAACGTCGGCGCGCGCAGCAGGGACTCCCGCACCAGCGTCGTCGTCCCGCCGTCGGCCCGGGTCGAGCGGGTGATGTCGTGCCCGTACGTGGAGTCGTTCGCCACCGCGACCCCGAAGCCGGGCTCGGCGACGTGCACCCACCGGTGCGCGGCGGTCTCGAAGCGCGCCATGTCCCACGAGGTGTTCTGGTGCGTCGGCCGGTCGATGTGCCCGAACTGGATCTCGCTCGACGCGACGGACGCCCGGACGTCGAGCGGGAACGCGAGCTTGAGGAGCTTCTGCTGCTCGTGCCACTCGACCTCGGTCTCGACGTGCAGCTCCGGCTGCCCGGCGACGGCCGAGTACCGGGTGGTCACCGACGACGAGCCGAAGGGGCGCGTCACGACGAGCGCATCGCCGACCACCTCGACGGAGGCCGCCGCCAGCACGGTCCCGCTGCGCTGGTAGGCGCGGTCGATGTCCCACGCCTCCCACTGGTTCGGGGTGTCGCGGAACACCGTGTACTGCGCGGCGGCAGCGCCGGGCGCGATCGCGTCGCGTCCGGTCGCGTGGTCGACGAACGACACGACGTGGCCCTCCGCGTCGACGGTCGCGGTGACGACACCGGTGTCGAGGACGAAGCAGTCACCGCTCCGGACGGGAGGCACGGCCTCCGTCGCCGACGCGGCGGAACCACCCAGGGCGGTCACCCCGCCCGCTGCGACCGGCGAGGCGTTGAAGCGCACGACCGTCCCGCCCTCGGCGCTGCCCCCGGTCCCGGCGGCACCCGGACCACGCGGAGCGTCGAGCGGCGCCCCACCGTCCCCGGCGAAGGCGGTCGCCGACGCCCCGACCCCGGCGAGCGCCGGCGCACCACCGCTCGCGAGCGCGGTCGTCGAGGCACCGATGAGGTCCTCGAGCACCTCCGCCACCCGCGCGTACTCGGCCTCGGCGTTCTCGTACACCCAGGCGATCGACGACCCCGGCAGGATGTCGTGGAACTGCTGCAGGAGCACGGTGTGCCAGACGGACTCGAGCTCGTCGTACGGGTACTCCGCACCGAGTCGCACGGCCGCGGTGGCCGCCCAGAGCTCGGCCTCGCGGAGCAGGTGCTCGGAGCGCCGGTTGCCCTGCTTCGTGCGGATCTGCGACGTGTAGGTGCCGCGGTGGAACTCGAGGTACATCTCCCCCGACCACACGGCGGGCTCCGGCAGGACGCGCTCGAGCTCCTCGAAGACCTGGGCGGGGGTGCCGAGGTCGACCCGGGGCGAGCCGTCGAGGTCGTGCTGGCGCCGTGCTGCCGCGACCATCTCGCGGGTGGGTCCGCCGCCGCCGTCGCCGAACCCGTAGAGCAGCATCGACGTGTTCGCGACGCCGCGCTCCTTGTTCCCGCGCTCGCCGCGGTGCAGGTCGGCCGCCGAGACGTCCGAGTTGTAGGTGTCCGCCGGGGGCAGGTGCGTCAGGACGCGCGAGCCGTCGATGCCCTCCCAGTGGAAGGACGTGTGCGGGATGACGTTCGTCTCGTTCCACGAGGGCTTCTGCGTGACGAACCACTTCGACCCGGCGGCGCGGACGATCTGCGGCAGGGCTCCGGTGTAGCCGAACGAGTCGGGCAGCCAGGCCTCGGGGGTGTCGATGCCGAACTCCTCGAGGAAGAGCCGCTTGCCCGCGACGAACTGGCGGGCCAGGGCCTCACCGCCGGGCAGGTTCGTGTCCGACTCGACCCACATGCCCCCGACCGGGATCCACCGCCCCTCGGCGACGCGCTGCTTGATGCGCGCCCAGATCGACGGGTAGCCGTCACGGATCCAGGCGTACTGCTGCGCCGACGAGCAGGCGAAGGTGAAGTCGGGGTCCTGGTCCATCAGGTCGAGCACGTTCGAGAACGTGCGCGCGCACTTGCGGATCGTCTCGCGGACGGGCCAGAGCCAGGCGGAGTCGATGTGGGCGTGCCCGACGGCGACGGCGCGCCCGGCGGACCCGGCCGCCCCCACGGCGAGCAGCGGCGCGAGCACCTCGCGGGTCGCGGCAGCGCTGCCGGCGACGTCGTCGGGGTCGAGGGCGTCCGCCGCACGTTCGAGCCCGCGCAGGATGTCCGCGCCCCGGGTGCCGTCGGTCGGCAGCTCGGCCATGAGTCCGCGGAGCACCCAGACGTCCTGCTGCAGCTCCCACACGGTGTCGTCGCGCTCGACGAGCTCGAGCGCGCGCAGGCGGTAGATCGGCTCGGTGCCGGCGGTGGTCTTCGAGCCGAGCGGGGTCGCCCCCTGGAAGTCGTCGCCGCCGATGTCCGGGTTCGCGGCGGCCTCGACGTAGACCTCGAACGTGCCGCCGGGGCCGACCTCGACGGGCACGGTGTCGTTCCGCGGTTCGATGCCCTTGATCGTGGAGCCGTCGGTGCGCCAGGCGAGCCCCTCGGCCTGGAACCCGGGCTGCCGCTTCGAGAAGCCGAGGTCCACCCGGAGCTCGACGGTGGTGCCGGGGTCGACGCCGAAGTCGTCCGGCACGGTGCCGCGGACGCGGAACCAGGTGGTCCCCCACGGCCGCGCTCCCCAGGCGTCACCGACGCGGAACGGCGTGTACTCGGCTGCGACGGCCTCGGCGAACGGCACCGGTTCGTCCGGCACCTGCCAGGCGTCGACGGTGACCGGCGCCGAGCGACGGTGCACGGCGGGGTCGATGCGGTCCCGGACGAGACGGGCGATCCGAGCTTCGACGAGGGGTTCGTCGTGGTGCATGGAGGTGGTTCCTTTCCAGCAGGGACGGTCGGGCGTGGTGCCCGGCGAGCGTGGGGCGCGGTCAGCCCTTGATGCCGCCGGCGAGGGCGTTGCCCCCACCGAGGCCGCGGGACACGAGCACGTAGAGGGCGATGACCGGCACGGAGTACACGATCGAGAACGCGGCGAGCTGCCCGTAGGCGACGGCCCCGTTCTGCCCGAAGAAGTTGAAGATGCTCACCGCGGCGGGCACCTTGTCGGGCGAGAGCAGCAGGACGAAGGGGACGAAGAAGTTCCCCCACGCCTGGATGAACACGAAGATGAACACGACGGCGATCCCCGGACGCATGAGCGGCACGACGATGCGCGTCAGCGTGGTGAACATCGAGGCGCCGTCCGTCCACGCCGCTTCCTCCAGCGAGATCGGCACCGAGTCCATGAAGTTCTTCGCCATCCAGATCGCCATCGGCAGGCTCGTGGCGGCGAGGAAGAAGATGCAGCCGTAGATGTTGTCGATGAGGTTGAGCGACACGAACAGCGCGTAGACGGGCACCATCATCGCGGTGATGGGCAGGCCGGTGCCGAACAGGATGCTGTACAGGAACGGCTTGTTCACCCGCATCTTGTACCGGGACAGCGGGTACGCGGCGAGGAGCGCCGCGACGACCGTCACGACCGCGGTGCCGCCGGAGAGCAGCAGGCTGTTCGCGAGCGGGATGAACGACAGCTCCGGGGTGAGCACCTGGGTGAAGTTGTCGAGCGTGAACTGCGACGGGATCTTCACGGACAGCGAGGCCTGGGCGTCGACGGAGGCGAGCACGAGCCAGAGCAGCGGCACCGCGAAGCACACGGCGATGACGAGCAGGACGATGTTCGACACCCAGCGGAGGGTGCGCCCCCGCGGAGAGGTCATGTGCAGGGCGCCCGGCGCGGTGACGGACCGGGTGGTGTCGGACACGGGACGGTCAGCGGTGAGGGCCATGGTCAGTCCACCTCCGGCTTCAGTGCCTTGATGTAGATGATCGAGAAGACCGCCCCCACCACGAGCAGGATGGTCGCGATCGCGGTCCCGAAGCCGAGCTGCGAGAACTGGAACGCCTCCTGGTACGCCAGGATCGGCAGGGTCGACGAGTTGGTGCCGGGTCCGCCGCCCGTCATCACGAAGATGAGGGTGAAGACCGACAGCGTCTGCAGTGTCGTGAGCATGAGGTTCGTCGAGATGGACCGACGGATCACCGGCAGCGTGATGTAGACGAGGCGCTGCCAGCCGGTGGCGCCGTCGACCTCGGCGGACTCGGTGATCTCCTCGGGGACCTCCTGCACGGCCGCCGAGTAGACGAGCATCGAGAACGCGGTACCGCGCCAGACGTTCGCCAGGATGACCGCGATCATCGGGTACGTGTAGAGCCAGTTCGGCCCGCTGATCCCGATGGAGGCGAGGAACGAGTTGAGCGTGCCCTCGTCGTGGAAGAAGGCGTACGCGGCGAACGAGGCGACGATCTCCGGCAGGACCCATGCCGCGACGACGAACGTGCCGACGACCGCGCGGACGACCTTGTTCGCGCTGCGCATGAGGAGCGCGAGACCGAGACCGAGCACGTTCTGCCCGACGACGGCGGACGCGAGCAGGAACACGATCGTCAGGACGACGGACTTCGGGAAGTCCGGGTCCTGGAACAGCTCGACGTAGTTCTGGAACCCGACGAACTGCTGGTTCGCGGCGTCGACGCCGGTCAGGGCCGCGTTGGTGAACGACCCGTAGAACGACGAGATGACCGGCCCGAGCAGGAAGATGACGAGGAGGACCACGGCGGGCAGGAGCGGGACGACCCGCGTCGCGTTCCGGAGGGGCCGCCGCTTGCGCGGCACGGGTGGTTCGGTGCGCTTCGGCGCGCCGGGCGCCGACAGCGTCGGCGCGAGAGGGGTGCTGGACACGTGGATGCCTTCCGGGTGCGGAGGGGTTCCGAAGGTGGGGTGGGTCGGACGGGAGGCGCGGTGCACGGGGTGATCCGCGCCTCCCGTCCGTCAGACGGTCACGTCACTGACCGGCAGCGACGGTGCCGTCCTTGCCGACGACGCCCTCGACGGCCTTGTCGTAGACGGCTGCGGCCTCGGACGGCGACTGCTGGCCGGTCATGACGGACTCCATCGCGACCTGGATGGCGTTCGACACCTGCGCGTACTCGCTCGTCGCCGGGCGGAAGTTGGTGTGCTCCACCAAGCCGGAGAAGAACTCGAACGTGGGGTTGGCGCCGGTGTACTCCGGGTCCTCGGCGACGTCCTTGCGGACGGCGATCTGGCTGTTCTCGGCGTCGTACTTGATGGAGCCGTCCTTGTCGAGGAACATCGTGATGAAGTCGAACGCGGCCTGCGGGTCCTTCGACTTCGCACCGACCGAGAGCGTCCACCCGCCGGACATCGAGTTGTACCCGGGCTCCTGGCCGTTCTGGGTCGGGAAGGGCGCCTGCCCCATCACGTCGTTCCACTCCTTCCACGGAGCGGTGCCCGTCTCGAGCCACGTGCCCGACTGCCACGAGCCGTCGAGGTCGATGGCGAGCTTGCCCTCGGGCAGCCACGTCTGCGTGATCGTGGTGCCGATGTTCGTGTCGAGCGCCTGCTGCGGGGTGGGGCCGAGGTCACCCTGGTAGACGTCCTCGATGAACTGCAGCGAGTCCTCGAACTGCTTCGACCCGACGACCCACTTGCCGTCCTGGTAGAGCGTGTTGCCGTCACCGTCCGCGCCGTAGAGCAGCATCTCGAAGCCCTGCATGGTCGAGGCTTCGCCCTGTGCCTTGCCGGAGTAGATGTTGAACGGGATGACGTCCGGGTCCTGCTCCTTGATGGTCTTCGCCGCGGCGAGCACGTCGTCCCAGGTCTTCGGCTCCCACGGGACCGGCAGGCCGACCTTCTCGAAGATGTCCTTGTTGTACCAGAGCGCGCGGGTGTCGGTGCCCATCGGGACGCCGTAGATCTTGCCGTCCTCGCCCTCGCCGGCCTGCTTGGCGTTGTCGTAGAACTGGTCCCACTCGTCCCACTTCTCCGTGTACTGGTCGATCGGCAGCAGGTACCCGGCGTCGGCGTCCGCCTTGATGCGGAAGGTGTCCTCGTAGATGACGTCGGGAGCGGTCGCGGGGGCGCGGTTCATGAGGGCGAGCTTCGTGGCGTAGTCGTCCTCCTGCGCCTGGATCGGGACGAGCTCGACCTTCTTGCCGGGGTTGGCCTTCTCGTACTCCTGCTTGACGACCTTCATCTGGGCGTCGAGCTGCTGGAAGGCACCGAACTTCTGGTAGGCGATCTTGATCGTGTCGCTCGAGGCAGAGCCCGAGCTGGAACAACCCGCCAGCCCGACCGCGGCGGCTGCCACGGCTGCGAGTCCGGCGATGATTCGGGTGCGGCGTTTCATCGGTGCTCCTTTGCACGGGATGTCCGCGGGCTCCGTCACCCGCGCGCAGGATTAGTACAACGGATGGACTTATTCGTGTCAAGCACTTTCCGTCACGGGTCGGCAACGGTCCCGCGGGCGCGGGGTGATCCCGTGCGCGCCGGGGCCCGCGGCGTCCGCGCGGGCTCGAAGCTGTCGCGCGTGCCCGGTCGGAACGGGCGTACCTGGTCGGAACGGGCGTACCTGGTCTGCCGGAACGACCAGGTACGCCCGGAAGCGCCAGGCATCGCGGGCGTCAGGGGAAGGAACGGGCGCCCGAGCATCGCGGGCGTCAGGGGGAGGATCGGGCGCCCGGCGTCGCGCGCGGGCGGTGCCGCCGGGTCAGGCGATGGGGGTGGCGCCCCCGGTCACCGTGATGCCGCCGGACTCGGGCACGTCGACGAGCAGCACGCTCGGACGCCCGACGTGTCGACCCTGCCGGATCACCACGCGTGCCCCGGGCGACACCGCGCCGACCGCGCGCAGGTACGCACCGGTCGAAGCCGCCGCCGAGCCCGTCGCCGGGTCCTCGGTGATCCGGCCGGCGGGGAAGAGGTTCCGCGCCTCGAACTCGAGCGGACCCGTCCGGTGCAGGACGGTGACGGTGCCCTCCCACCCGTACTCCCGCTTGAGTGCGGCGAGCGCGGCGGGGTCGAAGCGGAACTGGTGGAAGAGCTCCACGTCGGCGAGCACGACCACGGGGTGCCGGTTGCCGGCGGAGGACTCGAGCACGGGGAACCCCTCGGCGACGTCACCGTCGACGAGCCCGAGCACGGCGGCGAGCCGCTCCCACCGGACGGGATCGATCGGACGGGTCGACGGCTCGACGCTCGTCATCGCGACCTGGACACTGCCGTCGGGTGCGGTCGTGGCGTCGACCGCGATGTCCCCCGCGGCCGTCGAGAACACCCGGGCCCCGGTCCCCTCGCGCTCGGCGAGCACGACGGCGGTGGCGACGGTGGCGTGTCCGCAGAAGGGGACCTCGGCGGCCGGCGAGAAGTAGCGCACCCGGGCGCCGTCCGGCGTCCGCGCGACCACGAAGGCGGTCTCCGGGTACGCCACCTCCTGCGCGACCGCGAGCATCTCGTCGTCGGTCATCCCCTCGGCGTCGAGCACGATCCCCGCGGGGTTGCCGCCCCCGGGCTCGGCGGCGAAGGCGGTGTAGCGGAGGACCTCGGAGCGCATCCCCCGACGCTACCGCGGAGCCACCGACGCCATCGCGGCGCTGGGACGCCATCGCGGAGGCACCGACGCCCCCGCGCGGGACACCGACGCCCCCGCTGTCCGGTGGGACGACGGGGGCGTCGGTCGGGTCGTGCAGCGTCAGGCCGGCGAGCCGACCGTCCGACGACGGCGTGCCACGAGGACACCCGCACCGGCTGCCAGGAGCAGGAGCGCCGCGGCGATCCCACCGCCCAGCTCGGCACCGGTGAACGCGAGCGACCCCGTCGCGGGGTCGATCGTGATCCCGGTCCACCCGAGTACCGTGCCGTCGAACGCGACCACCGCGATGCGGTGCTGCCCTGCCGGGACGTCGGCGGGGACGGCCACCGTCACCGCGCCGTCCGCGGCGACGACCGGCGTCCCGAGGAGTCGTGGCTCGGAGAACAGCCAGACCGCGACGCGCTGCCCGGCGTACCGCGTTCCGACGTCGATCGTCAGCGAGCTGCCCGCGCGGACGTTCGACGGCGCGGAGACCGAGGCACGGTTCCCGTCGACGAGCGCCGAGACGTCCGGCGCGACCGGAGCCGCGGGCGCCGCCGGACCCGGAGCCGTCGGGCCAGGAGTCGTCGGGCCAGGAGTCGTCGGGACCGGGGCCGGGCTGCTGCCACCCGTGCCCGGAGCCGGCGTGCTGTCGCCGCCGTCACCCGGCGCGGGCGTCTCCCCGCCACCGGGCGCAGGTGTCTCCCCGTCACCCGGCGCAGGCGCCCCGCCGTCGCCGTCGCCGTCACCCGGCTCCTCCACCGCGTCGCACGGGTACGTCCCGGCGCGCAGCGAAGCGCCGTTCGTGTCGTTGTCGTCGGCGTAGAAGGTCGCCCGAGCACCGTCCACGCAGCGCCCCGAGATCGCGAAGCCCTCGTTGGCGAGCGTCCGGTCGGCGTTCGCCGGGGCCTCGTACAGCGTCGCGAGCGTGAACGCCCCGTCCTGCACGTCGAACAGCGCGGTGCGGCCGGAGCACGCCTCGTCGCACACGACCCAGAGCGCGTCGAGCGTCGGGTCGAACTGCACCTCGGCCACGAGCGAGAACGGCGCCGCGATCGTGGCCACGCGCTGGGACGAGCCGTCGTCCATCAGCGCGTAGGCGTACACGCTCGCCGTGCCCTCGACGCCGACGAGGAAGAGTCCCTCGCCGTGCCCCGGGTACGCGGCGGGCGCGTAGGTCGCACCGGTGTGCTGGTCGACGAACCCGCGGGACGTCAGCCACGCGTCGGGCACCCAGGTCACGCCCTCGAGCCCGGCGTTCGCGCCCAGGCCCGGGAAGTCCGCGGCGAGGTCCCACTCGTCCGTGGCGCGCAGGACCGACTCGGAGCCGTCCGTGGTCGCGAAGCGCAGCACGGCGGGGCGGCTCACCTTCGACACGTCGTTGTCGCGCTC